>PMZX01000014.1 GCA_003170035.1 Myxococcales bacterium
CGCTGCCAGCAACGTAGGTCCCACGCAATAGGTTCGCGTCAGTTGCTCGCCCAGGTCGGGACCGGCAAAGACGCTGCCCCAGGCCGGGCTGTAGCGGTGCTCGACCTTCAGGTCGCGGCCCGGCGGGAAGGTCTGCGTCCAGTGGTGCGTCACCTTCACAACGCCGGCCTTTCTCTTGATCTCGGTCTCGAACTCGACCTTCTTGCCGTCCACCTTGACCGAGAAGCCCATTGGGTTCTTCGACACGCGATCGACGTTTTCGTCGACATCCGGATGCTGGTCGAATTCCGGCACCGGAAACGCGACCATCGTGGTGATTGCTGCCTGGGTCTGGTTGCGGAAGACGTACGCCACTTTGATCTCGTTGATCGAGATGGTCAGGTCTTCGCTGACCATGGTGATGCCGTCCGAGCGCAGCAGGGTGATTCCTCCCGCGGCCAATTCGGCGGCCGAGTCGCTCGCCCCAGCCCGCAGCGAGAGCAGGCTGACGGCCAGTCCCATGCCAATCAGCAATCGCGTTCTCATGGCGCCACGTTACACGTGGCTGTCAGATCGTTGAACGCGGAATTGAACGGTCGTTCCCCACCACCTATGCGCAGGCGAGATGCGGTAGAATGAACTAGGAGTCCAGCATGATTCGCCCGTGTCTTCCGCTTCCGTGTGTTCTTGCGCCAATGCTGGCCTGCGGCCTCTTCGCCTGCACGTCCTCCCAATCCGGGCGCACCAGCCCGTCGGGCACGGGTGGCGCGGGTGGAGTCAGTGCTACGGGCGGGGGCGGTGTCGGCTCGGGCGGTGTCGTAGGCGCCGGCGGGGCGACCCCGGGAGGTTCTGCGGGCACGAGCGCCGCGGGAACGGGCGGTGCCAGCGCGGGTGGCGTGGGTGGAGTCAGCGCCACGGGAGGTACATCCGTCGCGGGCCGAAGCGGTACTGGCTCGGGCGGCGTCGTGGTCACGGGCGGGTCAAACCCGGGTGGTTCTGCGGGCACGAGCGCCGCGGGAACCGGCGGTGCCAGCACGGGTGGCGCGGGTGGCGTCAGTAGTACGGGAGGTACATCCGTCGCGGGCCGAGGCGGTGCTAGCTCGGGCGGCGTCGTAGGCACGGGCGGGTCAACCCGTGGGGGTTCTGGGGGCGCGAGCGCCGCGGGCACGGGCGGCGTCAGCGTCGGCGGGACTGGCGGCGTCAGTGCCGCGGGTGGGAGCGGCGTCGGCGGCCTGACTGGCACCGGTGGCGCGACGGGGAACGAGCTGATGCACGCCACCTTCGAGTCGCGCTCGGTCGGGCAATACACCATGGCCATGGTGAGTGGCGATTTCGGGGGCACCCCGCCCTGGAACAATGGACTCAACGAGGGAAGGGCGACCATTGTGAGCGAGGCAGGCAACAATTTCCTTCGCGTCACCTACCCTGCCAACCAGTTCGGCCCGGCTGCCGGCGGCGTACAGTTCATGGTGCCCCTCGGCCGCAGCTACGAGAATCTGTATTTCTCGTACCGGGTGCGGTTCGGTGCCGGCTTCCAGTTCGTCCAGGGAGGCAAGCTGCCTGGCCTGGTGGGCGGAACCGCCCCGACGGGTTGTATCAGCGACAATGGTGGCTTCTCGGCGCGCGGCATGTGGCGCACGGGCGGTACCGCGGTCCAGTACCTCTACTATCCAGAGAAGGTCAATGCGTGCGGCGACGACTTCAAATACTCCGCCGGTGGCACCGACTTCAAGCTCGTCCCCGGCACCTGGTACACGCTTGAGAGCCACGTCGTCATGAACACGGCGGGACAGCACAACGGCGTCCTGGAGGCGTGGGTGGACGGAGTGCAGATGCTGAGCCTGAGCAATTTCAACTACCGTGTGGCGGGGGCTACCTTCGGCATCGACGCGCTCTATTTCTCCACGTTCTTCGGCGGCAGCGACGCGAGTTGGGCGCCCACGGCGGCCCAGACCGTCGACTACGACGAATTCGTGATCAGCACCGGTCGTATTACCCACTAGCTCCTGTCGGCGTCCATGAGACAGGGCGGGAGGGCGCTCTAGAACGCCAGGGGAACCTGCTCGCGTTCGTGCAGGTTCAGCGCCATGGTCCATTCGCGAATCTCCCCGTGAGCCACGCGGAACATGAACAGCATCGAATTGGCCGCAGCCTCGACCATGTCTTTCAGCCAGGCGCGTTCGTGCACCAGTCGCGCTTCCAGGGCCGCGTCGATCACGCGCTCCGCCTTCCCGGTCACCCGCAGCATGCGGCCATCGCCCGGGCCTTTGCCGGGATTGAAGAAGGCGATCTCCACACGCGGGTTCTTGGCGATCTGCTCCGCCAGGCTCTTGACCACCCCGGTGTGAAAGTAGAAGCCGCTCGCGTCGGCGAACCACATCAGCATGCCGCGCACATGCGGCTGATCATCCTGGCTGGTGGCCAACCAGCAAGCCTGGTTCTGGTTGGCGAACGACAGGGCATCCTTCAAATTCAGAGTCGAGACAGCAGGCATGGCAAGAACCTCCAACCGTGATACTGCCATCAACCGCCGCGTCTGCGCCAAATTCGCGCCTACCGCGGAGCCGGCGACCGCGCGAAGGCCACGCCCACCACCATCCGAAGCCTTCCTTAAGTGCCTCGTCGGTCGAACGGGTTGCCGTTGGGCGTAGGATCGCCGCCAAATGCACGTCGCGAAGCGGTGGATGAAGCAGGTGGCGCGGAACTGGGTGGATCCGGTCGATGGATTTCTGCGAGGAGCCGAGTACCCCAAAGGTCAAGCTACAGACCGGACACGCTAATTCCGCAAAGAAGCCCAGCCGCGCCCACTCAAGTCCGAGGACGTCGCCAAGAATGCACCTGCCGTCGGACGTTCCTCAGCTACGCCCCGCGCGCCCGCCGCCCCAGAAGACGGGTGGCGGCGCCGACTGGCTGAACTGATCAAGGCGACCTCGGCGGTTTCGCGATAGGGTGGACTGCGCCTCGTGGTCAAGACAGACCTTTCGCCACGCGAATCATGCGGTCGAACCCGCTCCCCCAGACCGTCCAAGCGCGCGCCAGCGTATGGCGGCGCGGGGAGGAAGGGGTCCTCAGACAGGAATTACCCCCTTCGAATGAGCTATGCAGTGTGATTCGGTGAAGGCAAAATGGCGCTTGAAGCGACTATGCACTCCAAGCAGATCAAGAGCCTGGCTGCCGGCAAGATGGGCATGGGCACGCGCGAAGTCGGCGACCTCATCGCCAAGCTGGTCAGCTAGCGATCGGGCTGCAAGTCACGCACAGCCCCCGCCAGCACCCGCCGAGAAGGACAAGCCGGCCAGGAAGTCGAAATACATCCCGTGCGCCGAGCAGCTCCATAGAACCTCCGGGTTTGAGATCGCGTGCACGAAGTGCCACGCCCCGCTCCGCCGGATCGCCCTCATCCAGACGGAGGACGTCGCCAAGAAGATCCTGACCGCGATGCACGTGCCGGCAACGGTTCCCGCGCTCCACCCTGCACGCTTTCCGCCCAAGGAACCGGGTGGCGCCGACGACTGGGCGAACTGAAGGCGACTTTCGCGGGGCGCGCTGGAGTAGACTGCGCCTTGTGGGCGAACCAGGCTTCCCGGCACGCGAATCAGGCGGGCAGGGCGGCCAGAAAAGCGCTCGGTTGGGCCGTCCAAACCCACGGGCGGGTGGGCGGCGCGGGATGGATGGGGTTCTCGGACCGGAAATACCCCCATCGATTCGCTTATGCTCATGGAGCACATCGAGGAGGCGAAGACAAGTCCCAGCGACCTCTGCCACTTTCCCACTACATTTCATGGAGTGATCTTCTCCGCCATACGTTCGCAATTGACACAATATGTCCTCGCTGCAAAAGCCCCCTCCGGCTCGCTCATCGCCCTGATCAAAACCGAGGATACCATCAAGAAGATCTTGTCCGCGATGGGTCTGCCCACCGAGGCGCCCAAACCCCATCCCGCACGACCTCCTCCGTCTGAACCGGGGCACGGCGGGGAGTGGCTCAACTGACGGAACGTCGACCAGGCCGGGATGGCGTAGACTATCCCGAGTGGTCGACACAGCCTCATCAACCCCCGGAGACCGCGGCAAGAGCCGCCCAGGCGCGCGGCGTGAATGCGCTCCAGGTCTCACCGGTCCGGGTCGGAAGGGTTCTCGAACGCCCCAAAACCCCCTTAGATTTGACTATGCTCCTCCGAGGGAGAAGTACGCACTTCGAAACGCCTGCCCGCTCAAAGTGCTTTTCTTTTCGCGCGCATTTTCTAGACTCCAGGGGTCCCGAAGAAATCCACACTGTGAACTCTAGAGAACAAGATCTCAAACGCCTCAAGGCCGCCATCGAGCCGGATCTCGTGCTGTCGATTGCGAACGCGCTTGTTGCCCGGGGCGATTCTCTCCTGCTCCTGCGGAAGCTGCCTCCACACTCCGTGTCGCTCATACTGACCGATCCGCCGTACCACGCCACGAAGAAGCGGAACATCTATGGTGATACGGCGTTTGCCGAAGACCAGCATTACCTCGAATGGATGGCCCAATTCGCCGCTGAGTGGCGACGTGTGCTCCGGCCCAACGGTTCTTTCTTTTGTTTCTGCGATTCTTCGATGTCGGGACGGCTTGATGTCCTCTTTTCAAAGAACTTCAACGTCCTTTCGCACATCGTGTGGACGAAGCCCAACGATCCCGGCTTCGATGGCTGGAAGGGCAAGATGAAAAAGGAGGCATTGCGACAGTGGTATCCTCACTCTGAACGAATCCTTTTTGCCGAACCAGCCGCGGAGGGAAACCTCTTCCGCTCCCCATTTGCGCTGTTTCTGCGCAACGCAAGACAGCATGCGGGTTTGTCCATGCACCAACTGACCGCCAAGATCGGCGCACACGGGAAAGTGAATCACGGTGGGGCGGTGTCGAACTGGGAGGATGGCAGAAACACGCCGAGTCGGGATCAATACGAGAAGATGCGCAAGGCGCTGATGGCGACCGGGAAGGTTGACCCAATGCCGCCCTACGAAGACGTGATTCGTCCGTTTGTGATGGATGCTTCGAAGGAGTTCACCGACGTGTGGACGTTCCCGTCTGTCCGGCCCTATAAGGGCAAGCACCCGGCTGAGAAACCGGTGGCAATGCTCCAACACGCAATTGAGGCAACCACGTTTCCCGGTGACATCGTACTGGATTGTTTTGGCGGCGGCGGGAGCACGGCCTTGGCCGCGCTGAAACTCAAGCGGCGCACCGTGGTGATGGAAATCGAACCGACTTGGGCTGCTGAGATTGCATCCCGCGTTGAAGACGCATCTGAAACCGACGCGCCTCTTGTCTCAACAACGCAGAACACAAGTGCACAGAAGCCGCCGAGAACCAACCAGAGGAAATCCCGTCAGCTTGCTTTCTTCTCTGTCGGCAGGTGACCCTCTTGCATGTTGCGATTCAGAACCCGGCGCATCCACTCTAGCGTCTCAACAATCCCGGTGTCCTTGACCACGACGTTGCAGTGGTGGTGTCCCCAGCCCACGTTGTAGGGGCGATGGTTCTGGACGCCGAATCGCAACTCGGCGATGTGAAACAGGTTCAGCTGTGTGACCGTCAGGTCTGTAACTTCACGCCCTTCGGCTTGCTCCATGCGATTGAAGAATCCTTGCCCGGCCAATTCCTCAAGACATAAGGGGCAGATCGTTCTACCGCGCGCGTTCAAGGTGCGCGCTTTGGTCAGTCTCGCAAGGTCCAGCAATCGCGATTCCTTGCAGTTAATGAGAACGGCCGCTTTGCGAGTAGCTGCATCTTCCGGTGTCATTCCGTTCGACACTGCGACTTTTGCGGAATCGTCACACAGCCAGAACAACGCTTCGAGTTGCAGACGGCACTTCGCGGTCGTGGCCCTGCTCGCATACTCATACACGCGGATGCCTGCGCCCTTGTTTGAAGTCACATCGAAGCCTCGAACGATTCTGCCGCCGTTGTCCGTTGCTGTGGTTGCCGGTATCCGGGCGACGTACCGGCCGCCCAGCGGATTCGTGCGCCTCTTGGCAGGCTGCCATCTCAGTGAGTCGGGGTTGTGCGCCTCCCATGCCTCCCTTGTTTCGTAAAAAACCAGGGCGTTCCTACCAAGTGCCAGGTCATTCGCAGCCAGTTCAGCAGTGATCTTCGGGTTGCCAAAGTACTCGGACGGAGAGAGGAGAACGATGAAGCCGCTCTCGTATCCTTCCCCGCCGTCGTGCGGATTGGCGCACAAGTTCCAACATCGGTAAGGGATGAGGACAGTGCTTGAACGGCTCACGCGGTTTTGGTAAATTACGTCGTCGTCAGCGCCGCGGGTCTGACCGGTCTTGTAGATCTTCCGGTCGAGCAGTTGGGGGAGTTTGGGAAGTCGCTGAAGGGGCATTTACCGCGTCCTCGCTTCCTCAATCACACGTTCTGGAAGTGTGCCAAGCGCGGCGCAAATCTTCTCGAGGGTGTCGACGGTTGGGCTCTTGAGGCCACGCTCAAGAATGCTGATGTAGGTTCGGTCAACACCCGCACGCTCGGCGACCTCCTCTTGCGAGATAGCGAGATGCTCTCTCTTCGCACGCAGAACACCGCCAATGGCTGCTTTGAGGCCTTTGCGCATTGGCAGGTATGCTAGATATTGGATGGCGATTTGTCTGCGGACTATAGTCGGAGCAGAAAGGACGGTGGTTTGGTCGCCCGAGGACGCGGTGATCGCGGACTACGCGCTGGAGGCGCTGGAGGCGGCGGTCGCGGCGCTCAACGCGGATCTCGGCTTCACCCCTGCCGAGGGTGTGATCCCGCATCGTGCTCGACCCCGATGCCAGTACATCAACCTGCGGCCGG
>PMZX01000418.1 GCA_003170035.1 Myxococcales bacterium
GGCGGACGCGACGGCGGGACTGGCGACCGGTGTCGGTCGGCGGCCTGGCTGGCCGGCGACGGCGGGACTGGCGACCGGTGTCGGTCGGCGGGTTGGTTGCGCCGACCGTGCTGCGGCCGGGGCTCGCGACACCTGCGAGGGGCGACCGAGCGGCCCTTGAATGCTCCCCGCCGGAGCGACAGAGGCGCCGCCGGCCAGCGGGATGTCGATCGAGTCATCTGACGCTGCAGACTGGGTCGCACGCGGCACAGTGTCCATGCTGTCGGACGACCGTCGGCCCGTCGCCGTGCCCGGCGAGACCCCCGTGCCCTGCGGCTTGCGTGACACGGTCAGGTAGGGAAGGAGGGCATCGTCCACCTGGCGCTCCAGCGCGCGCGAGGCGTGTTCCTGTCGTCGCTCCCACACCAGATTGATGGTCATCTCGTGGACCTTGGCCTTGATCACGTGATACGGCCGCTCCACGTGGATGCCCTTCGCGGTAACGTGGATGACGTGATAGCCCTTGGGTACCTTGAGGGTGACGCTGCCCTCCTTGTGCGTGGCCGCCGCCTTGGCGCGATCCTGGTCGAGCCACACACGTGCCCCTTCGACCAGGCCACTGTCGTCCACGACCGTGAGCTTGAACTCTGCCTCGGATGCCTCCAGGTTGAAGACAGCGAAGGCGGTCTTGCGCGGAAACACCTCGACCGTTTCATAGGGTTCGTTCAAGACCAGAACCTGGCGTCCTCGCGTGTAGATGCCGTACAGGTGAACGAAGTACTTGCCCTTGGGAATGCCTCGAAACGTCGTGCTGCGTTCGACGTGCCAGGCCTCGAAGCGCCGTTTGCGCTGGCCCAACCAGTCTAGCTTCTTCTTGTACGCGGTGGTGTTCTCAATCACCGGCGCCTTGTTGCTGCGTGAGATGAGGATGGAAAACATCTCATCTTTGGAATCCGGATCCCACTGCACGCGCGCCACGATCGCACCGCGGAACGAAATGATGGTCACCCACGCCCCGGCCCCCAGCAGCGCCAGCACGAACAGCGCGGCGATCAAGGGGTTGATCATCACCAGACCCGTGGATCGGCCGACGAGCGAGCCGCTGGCCCTGTACACCTGCTGCTTGGGAACGTCGAACAGGATCAACTCGACGTCCACCCAGGGGGCCAACCCGGCCGGCTGGATGCGGTACATGAGCACGGCCTCGCTCCCCATGTCGTGCGCCAGGACCGCAAGGGCCTCTTCGGTGGCTCTGGCGACAGGAAGCTCCTCGGTACGGACCTGCGAGCGCGAGGCATTGAGCTCCCAGGGTGGGCGCATCAGAGCTTCCAGCAGGCCGCCCGAAAGTGCCTCCGGCCGAACCAAGAAGGGCCAGTAGAAGGGCTGACCGCTTCCGGGCAAAGGCGCGATGGTCACCGTGGACAGCGTCGGTTCGAAGAGCAGGTCAAACTTCTGCAGGAGCGTGTGCAGGTTGCGAGCCAGTGTCGAGGGCGGTCCCACAGGCTTCTCCGGGCCTCGGGCTGCGGCGCGGGCCTGTTCCGATTCGATTTGCCGTGACTTGATTTCCTGGCTCAGCGCTGCGGTAGCCGGGTCGGCCCCGCCCACCTTGTCCAGACGAGAGCTGACGACCTTGACTTGCTCCGCGCTCAAGTCCTGAACCTTGATGAGAGGAGCCGCTTGACTGACCGATGCGCCACCGGTCAAAGCGCGCGTAGCCACGGTGGACGCCAGGCCTGGTTCCTGCGGCGCGATTTTTTGTGCGGCCGTCAGGGCGGCCGACTCCACCTGCGGTCCAAAAGTCCCGGGCGCCGATGCGGCCACAAGCGGCAGGGCCACGCGCCACTCAGAGGCAGGCCGGCCCAACAGGGGCGCCAGGGCTTCGTCGCGCTTTGCCACGGGATCGCCCCGCTCCACGGCCAGCGCGGCCCTCGCCACCACCACGGCAGGCACGTTGCGCGCGCCTTTGAGCAGGTCGAGTTCGCGCTCAGCAGCGTCAAAATCGCGCAACGCCACCTTGGCCCGCGCCTTGGCGGCCCGTAGGGCGACGTTCTTGGGATCAGCCTCCAATCCCTCGTCGGCCAGCTCAACCGCAGCGGCCCAGTCACCCATGAGCAGGCGCGCCTGCACGCGCGTCTGCTTGAGCAAGCCGGGCTCCTCGGCCAGAGACCGCAGGAGGTCGTGCACGGCGGGTAGCTGTGCGGCCGTCGTGTTGGGCAAGGCGATCTCGATGGCCCGCGCTGCGGCGGCCGCGTCACCAACCAGCAACGCCGCCTGTGCCGCCACAAAGGGGCGCAGTTCAGCCAGGCCGACGGACGGACCGTCGATGACGGTGGCGCCGATCGTTGGTGCCAGGCGCTCGGCGATCTGGTGCGCCATGTCGCCGAGTTCGCCCATGGCCACGCTCACCGAGATGCGGCCGATTCGCTTGCCTGCGGGACCATAGACCGCGCCGGTTGCCATCAGGCGCTTGGGAGACTGCTGCAACTGCACGAACAGGATGCGGTCAGCGCCAAGTTGCTCGGCAAGCCGAGGTGCCAGGTCCTGGGTCACGGCCAGGCTGTCGCGCGGGGCGTGGCCGGTGAACGCCTCGATGGCAAGGGCCAACTCGTGCCTCGGCACCAGCGGGCGCTCACCAGTTTTCACGTAGGAGCGGAGGAGCAGGGACACCGCAGCGGCCTGCTCGCTGAGTTCCGGCGGGGCGCCCAGGTCAGGGAGCACGGTAGCGCCCTGGGCTGCCGCGGGTCGCGCCTGCCCCACGGCCCCGAGCAAGAGCGCGGTCAGGAGAGCCAGGGAAGGGCGAGCTCTGGTGCGGGGTGCGGGCATCGCGAGGATCTTCAACTGATCTTCGGCAGGTTTGGCCAACAAATCAATGCCGCCGTAGCGCTTCTTCACCGACGCAACGCGATCGTGTCAGGGGATGATACAGTCGTAGTTCATGTCCAAGAAGTCCATACGACTCGCCGCCTGCCTCGCGGTCGTGGCCGCGGGCGGCTGCCGTTCCGATCCCGACAAGCCGCTCGGGCCCGCCGATTCATANNTGGCCAAGCAGTTCGTTCGCGAGGCCAGCGTCGACGGTCAACGGTTCACGGCAACCGCACAACGCAACGGCGCGGAGCCGACCTGTCTGGTCCTGGGAATCGAGCGACAGCCCTACGGGCTTGGGCTGGCCATACTCCAGACCTTCGGCGGCTCCCAGCCGCGACCACGCCTGCCGTGGATCGGCCTGCCTGCCGATCCCGCCGCCGACAAGGCGCTGGTACAAACCCTGGCTGGCCGCCTGGCGACCTATGTCGCGCATTTCGTCGCCACCGGCGGGGCCCTCTCCGACGCTGCCGCGCCTCCTCCGGTTCTGGTCGAGGGTTACCGCATCGCCATGGAAGTCATTGCGCGCGAGTGGCGGGTGGGCTCAGGCCCGGCTGGCGTGATCCAGGTGGAAGAGGGGTCGACCGCACAACGGGAGATCTTCGCCAACGTGCGCGAGAACCGCTACGTCATGAGCCAAGACGGAGCGACTCTGCGTGACGCACGCGAGTTGCTCCAGGATCCGGGCGTGGCAGCCACGGTCATCCACCGGATGGCCCAGTCGCGTGCCCTGGCTGGACGAGTGGCGCCCGAAGCCTTCTATGCGCCCTTTGCCTCCAACCGCTTTCCCCCGGGCGTGAGCCCGGCGGCCGTGCTGGGGACCTTCAGGAACTTTCAGGCCAAGTTCCTCGGCGCCTGGGCCACGTCCGTGCTGCGCGGCCATGCTCCCCAGGACCTGATCGACCTGGTCGAACTCTATGGGACTGCCTTTCCGGCCGAGCGCAAAGAAGCTATCCGCGTATTCCTGGTGACGACATTCGGGGCGACCGCCAAAGCAGGCGGCGTGTCGACCAAGCCCAAGGATGCCACCTGGGCTCTAGCTGAGCTGACCGCCTTGACGGCCGAGGTCGTGGCGGCGAGACGCTCGTTGCGCGAAGCCCTGACTGGCAATGCCCCCGATGCCGGGGGAAAGCCGGGCAGGGCATCCAGTCACGGACAGTAGAGGGGCAGGGAGAACTGGCGTTGTTTCGCGGTGTTGCGGTATGAAGCCTCAATGAGTTCTTTCAAAGAGAAGGGGGGCGCNNCCAAGGGCTACGAGGTCTTCGGCGTCATCCGTCGCTCGAGTTCGTTCAACACCGAGCGCATCGATCGCATCTATCAAGATCCGCACAGCACCGACTACCGCCTGCGCCTGGTCTACGGCGATCTCGACGACGCGAGCTCGATCAACCGCATCATTCATACCAGCCAGCCGACCGAGATCTACAACCTGGGCGCGCAGAGCCACGTGCGGGTCAGCTTCGACGTCCCCGACTACACCGCCGACACGGTGGCGATGGGAACCTTGCGGCTGCTCGAGGCGGTGCGCGAGACCGGGGCAAACTGCCGCCTGTATCAGGCCTCTTCCAGCGAAATGTTCGGCTCGTCGCCGCCGCCGCAGAACGAAGATACCTTGTTCCGGCCGCGCAGCCCCTATGCCTGCGCCAAGGTGTTTGCCCACCAGCTTTGCCAGAATTACCGTGATGCCTACGGCCTGTTCATCTGCTGCGGGATCCTGTTCAACCACGAGTCCCCTAGGCGCGGCATCCCCTTTGTCACGCGCAAGATCACACGCGCGGCAGCCCGCATCCTGCATGGGCTCGACAAGAAGCTATTTCTGGGCAACCTGGACGCGCGACGCGACTGGGGATTTGCCGGCGACTACGTCGAGGCGATGTGGCTGATGCTGCAGCAAGATCGAGCTGATGACTACGTCATCGCGACGGGTGAATCACACTCGGTGCGGGAGATTTTGGACGTGGCGTTCGGAACGCTGGGGTTGGATTGGAAGAACTACGTCGAGACAGACCCGCGCTACCTGCGGCCCACGGAGGTGGACCACCTTCGTGGAGACGCCAGCAGGGCGGCCGCCAAGCTGGGCTGGAAACCGCGTGTTCGGTTCCGCGAACTCATTGAAATGATGGTACGTTCGGACGAGGCCGACGTGCGAGATGCGCTCGCAGGCCGCGCGCCCAACACCTAGTCCAGAAAGAAACCCCTTCCACCGTCGAAGGCCCGTCTTGCCACGAACACTCATTGTCATCCCGACCTACAACGAGCGAGAGTGCGTCGAACCCATCGTTGCCGCCGTGCGGGCCGCCGTGCCCGAGGCGACCATTCAGATCGTCGACGACAACTCGCCAGACGGGACGGGCGCCATGGCCGACCAGATTGCGGCGCACGACCCGCAGGTACGCGTGCTACACAGGGTGCAGAAGGCCGGTCTGGGTGCCGCGTATCTCGATGCCTTCACCGCGGCGCTGGCGGAGGGTTGGGAACGGATCGTGCAAATGGACGCGGACTTCTCGCACAATCCGGCCGACGTGCCGCGACTCCTGCAGGCCCTGGAAGAGGGGGCCGACATGGCTGTGGGCTCGCGCTATGTGAAAGGCGGCGGTACCGCAAACTGGGGGATGGGCCGCCGGATCATCAGCCGCGGCGGCGGGCTCTATGCCCGCATGGCTCTCGGGGTCGGTGTTCACGACCTGACGGCCGGGTTCAAGGCGTGGAAGGCTGCGACTCTGCACGGGATCGACCTTGGGGCGGTCAGCGCCCGCGGCTACGGGTTCCAGATCGAGATGACCTACCGGACCCTACGCGCCGGTTTCCAGGTGCGCGAGGTGCCGATTCTCTTTGTCGACCGGCGCGTGGGCCTCTCCAAGATGTCAGGCTCGATCTTCTTCGAGGCACTGACCCTGGTGTGGCAACTTCGATTCAGGGTGTCCCGCGAAAAGCCTCACTAGGACCGTCCCTCCAAGCAACGGGGGGGCTACCCGCGGCCAAGAACAGAGAAGTGAGAGGAGAGGCCGCAGAAATGCGGGGAACAGGCCGGAATTCCAGTTTCGCTCCCAAGACAGGATGAAATCGCCAGGCTTGCCTAGTTGACATAATATCTGTTATCGGACATTTGGATGTAGTGCCCAAGTAGAGATGTCCCGAATGGCGTAAGGTCAACAGGTCCGCGCGCTTCGGTGCGCTGCCTATTCGAAGTATCCGCGGAGGGTATGTCCAGCGCGGCTGGTGGCCGGCCGACGATGCCCGTTCGTTCACTCAGACGTCGGCCCGATGCTGAGCTGTTTGCGGGCGCGGTGCTCGCGCAACTCGGCCAGCGCGCGGTCGAGTTCGGGCGAACGCGGAGCCTGGGCCTCGATGGCTGCAATAGCCCGTTCCAGAATTGCGACGTCGACAGCCGCTCGGGCGCGCAAGGCCGCGTACATCTCGCCGAAGTGAGCGTGAAAGGCCTGCAGCTCATCCCCCCGGCGCAGTTGGCGTAGCTCGGGTGGCAGGTGATCGTCGCGAATGAGTCCACAGGTGGTGGCGATGTTGTGGAGCGGCCCGGCCACCTTGTGGGTGAGCCAGATGCCCGCGGCGGCTATGGAGAGCACCAGGACCACGCCGAAGCCCGCCATGCCATAGAGAACGATGCGGTCATTGGCCCGGAACTGGGCCTGCAACTCCTCGCCGACAGTTGGATCGGCCTGCACAGTCATCATGACGATGCGGGACGATTCCTGGGTTGCCTGATAGACCTTGTAGCCGAGGACCCCGGTGAGAAGCACCGCCACCGCGATGATGAAGGCCGTGTAGCGGAGTTGTAGGCCCACGTCGACCAGGTAGTTGCGCAGCTTGCGTTTGTGTGCGAACGCCGCCCTGTCGGATGTTGCATTTTGATTGGTCATGCTTGTCTCTCCTCCCGGATCCCGGCTAGCCACCTTGAGAACGGAAGAATTCGAGTAGGCTGTCGCCCAGTTGGCCTGCCGTACGCTTCGATGCAGTCCCTTCGGGCGTTCAACTTGTCGGCTGTCCCGCCTACCCGCCTGCACGGCGGCTCCAGCACTGGTCCAAAGAATGATGCTCTTGGACGGCCAGCGCGCAACCATGAGTTTGATCTCGCAACTGGTTTCCCCGATGCCGAAAACCTCCTGCAAGCGCGACACGTTGCCATCGACGAGAAAACCGAGCTGCGGGGGGTGGCCGCGACCCTTGGCTGGCATATCGGAAGTGAAAGTCAGCTTGGGCAGTTTCTGTAGAGATTGCTTGAGTGAGGTCTGCAACAAGGAAAGCATGCTTGCGTCGGCAAGCTTCACGCCCCCGGTAAACGGGCCGAAGGTCACAAAGATCTTGCGGTCCTTGACCTCCTGATCTTCCAGAGCCGAAAGTGCGATCTTGACCTGCGTGCCGACAAAGGGATCGCGCTCTCGTTCGAGGAGCGACTTGAGCGCCGCGACGGCTGGTGCGCCGCCCAGCCTGCCTAGCGACTGGGCGGCCATGGCTCGAACTGACTTGTTCTCGTCGTCAAGCGCCTTGATGAGCGCGTCTGTCCCGGCCTTGTCACCCAGCTTTCCCAGAAGCAGCGCCGCCTGTACACGCACCTTGAAGCTGGGATCGGTCAGGATCGCTTTGGACAGATCTTCCACCTTGCCACCCCAGCACACCTGCGCCGCAACCAGCACAGCGAACACCGTGGCGATCGCCACCACCGGGTGTCGCGACCGAGACAACGCGGCTATCATCCTGTCGTGCGCAGCCTCGGAGATGGCCCGCTCGAAGGAAGTTCGATGACGAAGGCCGATCCGCCTCGGGGGATATCCTCTACCCATATGGTCCCGCCGTGCACCTCCACAATCAGCTTTGCCAGGGCGAGTCCCAGCCCGTGACCAATAGGCACATGCTTACCCACCTGGGAATAGGGCTCGAAGATCCGCGTGCGCTGGTCCGCCGGAATGCGATCACGATCGCCGGCCACACGGGCATGGGTCAACCCCCCTGCGCTGGAAATGCGAATCCGGCACTGGCTATTGCCTGGCTGGCGCACGACGTGGGCAATCAGGTTCGCGAGGGCCTCTTCGAGGTAGTCCGGGTCGCCCTGCACCGGCTGGGTGTTGGCCGCCGTCTCGATGGCGACGGGCTTGTCGCGAGTTGCGGCCGCGGACTCGAGAGCGGATTTGGCTTTTTCGGCGAGATCGGCCAGGAAGACCTGTTCTTCGCGCAGGACGACCCGGTCCGACTCGAATCGTTCGTAGTCGAGGACCGTGCGCAGGCCGTAGGCCATGTCACGAAACAGGGCACGGCAGTCCTGAACACACTCGTCGACTTCGCTCTTGCCGGAGACATGGGTGACGGACATCAGCTCGTGGGCCAAGAATTCAAAATTTGCCTGTACGGCGCCAATTGAATTCTGGAGATCATGGATCAAACCACCCACCCAGCGGCGTCGGTCCCGTATGGCGGCACCCTGAACCGCGCGCTTCTTCTCCTCGCGTCGGTAGAGCACCTGAGTTCGCAAGAGCGCCCAGAGCCGAGCCCGCCGTTCGTCGAGACCGGTGCCGGGCGAAAAGATTGCATCCACGCCCGCGGTCACGGCGCGCTGATGCAGAGCCTCGCTGCTCTTGTCGTCAGTCCACAAGACGATTGGCACGAAATGCGTACGGGCGTTCGCCTTGAGGCGTGCACAGAGATCCACTCCCCCCGCCTCTGTGATGCGCGTCTCGATCAGCACCAAATTCGGGCGGTGCAGGAGCACCTCCTCGAAAGCCACGTCTGCGCTGCCGACCACCTGGACGTTTACGCCCTCGGATTTGAGGAACTCCACCAGCGGTCGGGCGGACGGTCGGCCTGACGCAACTACCAGGCCTTCGACCTGACCCGGGGTTGGTACGACATCGTGTCGTGTCGTCCGTTGACTGGAAAGCATTCGACGGCGAATCCCGCGCCGGGAATCAAGGTATCAAAAACCGCGTTCTTCTTCAACGCTTAGCACTGGGTGCGATGCGTCCACGAAAGAGCACATTGGAGCATATGTAGGTTTCTTGACTTCATTGTGGGTTATGGCACTGTGTCAGCATGAGAAACCGTGATTCTGTTGGCCGAGCACCCCTCCCCTGTCTGCAAGAAAAACGACAGCACCTGCGCTTTGATAAAGTCTTCCCGGTGCGCTTGGAGTCGATTTTGTTCGGCGAGCTGGACTGCGTGGCCCGCAACGTCTCAGCCGGTGGCATCTTCGTCGAGATGACCGAGCCCCTCCCCCTGGGAGCCCATGTGCGGGTTTCGTTTCTTAGCGCTGACAACTCGGCCGAGATCGTTGCACTCGGTGAAGTCAAGAATCACTATTTTATGAACTACGCGAAGGAAGGCCTGACCCACTCTGTCTCGGGCATGGCGGTTCGGTTCTACGCCTTCGAAAACGAGAGCCAGCAAATACTGGCGGAGTGCCTGGATCGCTTCCGAGTGCTCAACTAGTCCCCTACTCCGCGATCTGCGCTCTCACCACGACAGGTTCTTTCAGCGCCACCGTTGTGTCGGGGTCGATGGGAACTTCCACATCCCGGGGACCCTGCGCGATGGTGAGCGTTCTGGTCCCCTCTCGGACGCTGAGTTCATAGCGTCCCGGCAAGACGCCAGTAAATAGAAAGCGCCCGTCCTGGTCCAAGGCACCCACGGCCGGCCTTGGGAAGGCCAGAGAGGGTGCCCGCCCCAGCAGCAGCGCGCGGGTATCGCTTGACAGGCGATAGCCTGGCCGGGGAATCACCTGCCCGGTCACGCGCGCCCCTTTGTGGTCGAGACGAAGCTCGACGGCTACGTCGCCCCTGTCGACCAACTCGATCTTTTCAGGGGGATAGGCCAGCATGTCACCCCGGCGCGCCCACAGATAGTAGGTACCGGGAGCAAAATGGTCCTGGGCAAAACTCCCCTCCGAATCCGTGGTCCAGAAGATGGGCAGCGTCGGTGCGCCGGGCACGTCGGACAGCACGGCAGCGACCGTGACATTGGGCTCGGGGGTCCCGTCGGCGTTGTGTACGATGCCGCGGATCACGGTTCCTTGCGACAGCTTCACCGTCAGCCGCGCAGCAGGGGCACTGAGCGCGTTCTTTGTGGTGACCGACTTCCGGCCAAATTTGGAAACGCGTAGGGAATACCGTCGTGCCTCCAGGCCTCCCAGCGCGAAGGTTCCGTCTGCGGCCGAACGGGTCTCGCTGACCTCAAGGGCTTCCTCTGGCGAGCGCACCGCCTGCAGCAAAGCGTCCGCCACCGGGGCGCCGGTCTCTGCGTCGACCACGCGCCCCCGCGCGACCGACTCCGGGCCCATGCGGAAAGTTCGGGTGGGAGCCGTACCGGTCGCGCCGAGCTTGTCCGGCGCCAGGCGGTCGACGATCTCGCTGGCCAGGCCGGGGCGACGCAGGCGCAGAGCATAGGTCCACGGACCGTTGCGCAGGTGAAGCTTGAAGGTGCCGTCCTTTGCCGAAACTTCGTCGCCGAGAGGTGTGAATTGCGTGCCGCGCGCGACCCAGATGTCGACATGCACGCCTTCCAGCCGGTGGCCCGCCTCGTCGGTCACTCGTCCGGAAAGGATCACCTCGGGTCGATCGGCCGTGTCTCGGTTGAACACGGCCCGATGGAAGGCCAGGTCGGAATCGAGCACGCAGTGCGGTTCGGGCGTCCAGGGAAGGGCACAGGATGGCGCCAGAGTGGAACAGAACTCCACACATTCCTCGGTATCCTTGGGATCGCACACGTGTGGTCGCGACTGTGAGGCCTCCAGAAAGGCGGTCTCCCCCTCGCGACCGACACAGTACAGACACGCATCCGGCTGCTCCACACACAGCACCCCGCGGGGAGATGCGCTGGTGACGTCGACCGGCCGCGCCTTTGACACCTGGACCGAGCGCTTGCAGGCCGGCAGGGCGAAGAACAACACCGCCGCAGCGCAAAGGCCAAACTTTGCAGGCGCACGTCTCACGGGTTGTCCTACGCAAGGGCTGGGCACGAGGGCAAGACTATAGGATCGCGGGCACTCGGCAAGCGCGCGAATTGGTTGTAGAAGACCGGCAAGGACTGAAGCCTTGACTCGCGGCAGACTAATCGTTCTGGAGGGTATCGACGGCTCGGGGACCACGACGCAGACCGAGCGACTGGTCGAACATCTGCGCCAGCAAGGACGAACGGCCGTGTCCACGCGGGAGCCCAGCCTAGGGCCCATCGGTCGTCTTCTCCGCGAGGTGCTGCTTGGCCAGCATCGCATGCCACATGGTGCTTCGGTAGACGGACGGACGATGGCTCTGCTGTTTGCCGCTGACCGGCTCGACCACCTACAGCGCGAGGTCGAACCCCTCCTGGCCGGCGGGGCCGACGTGGTCTCGGACCGCTATCTCATGTCCTCACTGGCCTACCAGGCCGAGGAGGCCGATCGTGAGTGGGTGGCCCTGCTGGCGCGAGGGGTTCGGCCTCCGGACCTGACCATCTTGCTGGATATCCCGGTCGAGGTCGCGTCACAGCGCAGATGTCTGGCCGGGCGTCCCGAAGAGCGCTACGACGCGGACTCCTACCTTGGCCGTGTGGCAGACAACTACCGTCGGCTGGCGCACGCAGACCCGGCCGCGGTGATCCTCGATGGCTCGGCATCGCGAGACGGAGTCACGCTTGCGATTGTTGCGGCCGTGCAAGCACGATTCGCATCCCCGGCAACGCCATGAGAGTATGGTTCGATATGCATCGACATGTCGTTCCCCTTGCCGCCGTCCTGGCTGGGGCTCTTCCCGTGGGGCTGGTCACCTCCTGCGCGACAAGCAGGGCAGAGCTGGCGGGCCCAGCGCCGGTGGGCGAAGAGCCCACGCCCATGGTCATCGCGTCCCCCTCACCCTCCCCTGCGGCCGAGCCGCCACCTCCTCCGGCCCCTGAGCCGGCCCGATGCACGGCGTTCGCGAGGCCAGACGTGCTGAAGCGTTCGGCGGTGGTGCGTGTCGTGAACGCAGGCATCGGACGCTGGCTGGCTGGCGGTGTGGAGGTGGAAAGGAAGATCGCGAAGAGCCGCTTCCAGGGTTGGGAGATCCGCCGCCTGTATCCCGGTGATCCTTGCTACGCCGGCATCGACTTGCGGCCGAATGACGTTGTCATCCAGGTGAACGGCAAGCCGATCGAGAAGCCCGAGCAAGCCCACGACGTGCTGACCAGCCTGCGCAAGGCCCCGGAGTTGGTGGTGGACTTCCTGCGCGACGGTCAGCCAAAGAAGCTGACCCTGCCGATCGCCGACGAGTAGTTAGCATTGTCGGGAGATTCGGGGCCGCCCGGCAGGCCGGGCGGTGGTTAGGGGGCCGCGGCCTGCACACGCTCACGCGAGTCGCCCTCGCAGACCGCACTACCCTGGTCGTTACCGCCCACGCTATCGCTCACGCTGGCCGAACTCCGCTGGCCCGGAGCTTTCCGGCGGGCTCTCGCTAGTGTTTTCGCCTGGCGCCCCTGGCCCGGTGAAGCCCCCTGGCTTTTGCTGGCTTCTTGCTGGCCGCGGCCTCTTGCTCGGCGCCATTGACCGCGCTGCCAGCACTGGACTTGGCAGCGTCGTCTGCGGCGCCGAGCCTAGGCGCGGCCGGGGTTTTCTCGGGGGCAGCGGGCGTGGGCNNCGGCTGGGACGGCCGGCGCGACCGCGGTTGCCGTCGGAATCACTGGCGCCGGGCGCGGAGCGGGCGCGGGCGGCACGGCAGCCGGTGGCGGAGAGCTGACGGCCGCCGCCGCAGGAGGGAAGGTACTGGTCGAGAGTGTCCTCTTGCTTGCCCTGCCCTTCATCATCATGGCGACCACGACAATCGCGGCCACGATCACCACGGCTGCGACGA
>PMZX01000274.1:0-6030 GCA_003170035.1 Myxococcales bacterium
ACGTTGATGTCGTAGTCCTCGACGAAGACGATGCGCGAGCGCAGGTCCGGCAGCAGACTGGCCTGATAGACCGTGCGCAAAAGCTCCTTGCCGGGCTGGTCATCCGGGTGCGCCTTGCCGGCGAAGATGAGCTGCACCGGCCGCTTGGGATCGAGCAGGAGGCGCCGCAGCCGATCCATGTCGGTGAACAGCAAATTTCCCCGCTTGTAGGTGGCAAAGCGGCGGGCAAACCCGATGGTCAGCGCGTCGGCATCAAGCGCCGTCTTGGCGGCCTCGATGAGTTCCTCGCTGTGGCTGTTGCGCCTGCGCTGGGCTTCCGCCTCACGCCGGGCGAAATTGACCAGAGTGGCTTTGAGCGTGCGGTGGGTCTCCCACAACTCGGCGTCGTAAACGCTGTCGATGCGGGCCCACATCTTCGGGTCAGGCAGATTCTCGCCCCAGTCGGGGCCGACGTGCCGGCTATACAGCTCCTGCATGGCCGGCGCCAGCCAGGTTCGCACGTGTACGCCGTTGGTGATGTGGCCCACCGGCACCTCGTCTTCACGGTGGTGCGGCCACAGTGCCTGCCAGGCCCGCCTGGTTACCCGACCGTGCAGACACGATACACTGTTCGCGTAGCGCGACATCTTGAAGGCCAGCACGGTCATGCACAGGGCCTCGCGGCTATCCTGCGGCCGCACCCGGCCCAGCCCCATAAACTCCTCCCTCGACAGGCGCAGCGACAGGCGCAGCGGTTCGAGGTATTCCTCGACCAGCTCGGGCGGGAAGCGATCGTGGCCCGCGTCGACCGGGGTGTGCGTGGTGAAGACCGTGGACTGCGCCACATCCTGGGCCACCGTCCAGAAATCCGCGCCGGTTTCCTCCATGCGCAGGCGCGCGTACTCGAGCGTGGCGAAGGCGCTGTGGCCCTCGTTGAGGTGAAGCCCGCTCCAGTCGATGCCCGCGGCGCGCAGAGCGCGGATGCCGCCCACCCCCAGCAGGAGCTCCTGCCGGATGCGCACCTTCTGGTCGCCGAAGTAGAGCCGCGCGGCCAGCTTGCGGTTCTCCTCGGAATTGCCGTCCAGATCCGTGTCGAGGAGCAGAAGCTGGTTGCGTCCGACATTGACCTGCCAGACCTGCGCACGCAGGCTCTCGCGGCCCAACGGCACTTCGATGATCAGAGGCTTGCCGTCCCGATCTTGCTTGCGCTTGGCCGCCAGGTACTCCTCAGGCGCGCTCTCGTACTCCGCGTGCTGCCGGCCCACGGCATCGATCTGCTGGCGGAAATATGACTGGCGATAGAAAAGGCCCACCGCCACCAGGGCCAGGCCAAGATCCGAAGCGGTCTTGACATGATCGCCGGCCAGGACGCCGAGACCGCCGCTGTAGATAGGCAGTGACTCGTGAATGCCGAATTCCGCCGACAGGTATGCGACCGGCCGCACGCGCAGCGGCGCAGCCTCGGTCTGGGCCCAGGTTTGCGCGTTGGGCGACACATAGGCGTGGAACTCGCGGTACACCCGGTCGGCGCGGGCGCGNNAACAGCTTGATGACGGATGGGTTCCAGGCCCACCACATGTTCATCGAAAGCTCGTGCAGCTGGTGATACAGCTTCTCTTCGGGCGACATGAGGGGAGGAGTTTGTCACAAACAAGGCGCGGGACCAATTCAGAGATATAATGGCGGGGCCAAACTCATGGACCAGCCTCGCCTGCTTGCCTTCATCATGGCCGGCGGAAAAGGGGAGCGCCTTTTCCCCTTGACCCGCGACCGCGCAAAACCTGCCGTTCCCTTTGGCGGACGCTACCGCATCGTCGACTTCGTGCTGTCCAACATGCACAACTCGGGGGTACGCGCCATCTACGTGCTCACCCAGTACAAGGCGCAGTCTTTGGTCGAACACGTCCAGCGCACCTGGGGCGCGCGCAGCACGCACGCCGACTTCGTGACCATCGTTCCCGCGCAGATGCGCACGGGCGAGAGCTGGTACCGCGGCACCGCCGATTGCATCCACCAGAACTTCCATCTGGTGGATATCTTTCGTCCTGACATGGTGCTGGTCTTCGGCGCCGACCACGTCTACAAGATGAACGTCCGCCAGATGGTTGACTTCCACCGCAACAAGGACGCCCTGGCCACTATCGCCTGCCTCCCTGTCCCGGTGAACGAGGCTTCAGTCTTCGGCATCGTCGAGACCGATGCGGACGGTCGCGTGACCGGCTTCCAGGAAAAGCCCCAGGGCAATGCCACGACCATCCCGGGCGATCCCACGCGGGCGCTGGCCTCGATGGGCAACTATATCTTCGCGCCCATCGCGCTCCATGAAGCGCTGGAGGCAGACACCAGGTTGGACACGCGCCATGACTTCGGCTGCGACATCCTGCCCTCGCTGGTCAAGACCGGCCGCGTGTACTATTACGATTTCTCCCGCAACGTGATCCCGGGCGTCACCGCGGTGGGCGAACAGGGCTACTGGCGCGACGTCGGCACCATCGAGGCGTACTTCGAGGCCAACATGGACCTCAAGAACGTCGTGCCGCGGTTCAACCTTTACAACTGGGAGTGGCCCATCATCAGCCAGAACTACCCTGACCCGCCCTCCAAGTTGGTGTTCGACGACGAACGACGGCGGGGCATGCTGGTGCAATCGATCATGTCCAGCGGATGCGTGATCGCAGGCGGCTTCGTCAAAGACTGCGTGCTCGGCCGCAACGTGTGGGTCGACGAAGGTGCCGAGGTGCGCGACAGCGTCCTGTTCGACAACGTCTATGTGGGCCCGGGCGCGCGCGTTCAGCGTGCCATCATCGACAAGAACGTTCGCGTGGCCGCGGGTGATCACATCGGCCACGATCTGGCGCGCGACGCTGTCCGCCACCACGTGAGCGAGGGCGGGATCACCGTGGTGGGCAAGGCGGGCGATACCTGGCTGACCCGCGCCCGCGATTTCTAGTGCACTCGCCCCCATGGCCAAGCCCCGTCCTGTCGCGCTCGTTGTCCACGGCCACTTCTACCAGCCGCCGCGCGAAAACCCGTGGACCGACGAGGTGCCGCGTGAACTTGGGGCCGCTCCCTTTCACGACTGGAACGCGCGCATCCATGCCGAATGCTATCGNNGCCAACGCCTACGCACGCATCTTCGACGGCGGAGACAAGGTCAAGGCGCTGGTCAACAACTACGACCGACTGACTTTCGACTTCGGCCCCACCCTGGCGCGCTGGCTCGAACGTCACGATCCCCACGCCGCGCGACGCATCCAGCAGGGCGATGCAACCCAACGCCAACGCCTGGGCCAGGGTGGTGGTCTGGCTCAGGTCTGGGCTCACCCCATCACGCCGTTGCTGTCGCCGCGCGACCGCCAGACCCAGATCGCCTGGGGCCTGCACGATTTTCGTCAGCGCTTCGGTCGTCATGCCGAAGGCATCTGGTTGCCCGAGACCGCGGTGAACACGCCCACTCTCGAGGCGCTCATCGACGCAAACGTCCGCTTCACCATCCTCGCGCCCGAGCAGATCGCAGCGATCCGGCGGCCAGGCAAGGAATGGGTCTCGGTCAACACGGACACTCTTGATACCGGACGCCTGTACCGCTGGCCGCATCCTGACGGCTCGGGACGTTCCATCGCCCTGGCCATCTTCGAGGGGCCGCTTTCACGCGACCTGGCCTTTGGCACTGCCAGCCGCGACGCCGGCACTTTCCTGGCAGCCGCGCGCAAGGCGGCCGATCGTTCCAGCGCCGAGGGCCGGCGTCTGGTCCTGGCGGCCACCGACGGCGAGTTGTACGGTCACCACAAGAAATTCGCGGATCTGACCCTGGCCTACGCCACGCAGGTCGCGGCAGCCTCGGCGGGAGTCGAGGTCACCAACCTAGCCAAGTTTCTGCAACAGCAGCGGCCCACCTGGGAGGCCCGGCTGCACCCTGGCCCCGACGGCGAGGGAACCGCGTGGAGTTGCGCGCACGGCGTGGGGCGCTGGTGCCGGGACTGCGGCTGCGCCATGGACGTCAGCCGGGGATGGAACCAGGCCTGGCGTGGCCCCCTGCGGGAAGCGTTCGATCGACTGCGCGACCGGGCAGCCGGTTTCTTCGCGGAGGCCGGGAACGATCTCTTTGCGGATCCGTGGCACGCCCGCGATGCCTACGGCGAATTTGTGGACGCGGCCCCTGAGGAGCGCCTGCAGCGCCTGCAGTCCATGGGCCGAGGCCCGCTTGCGCGCGGCCAGACCCCCGCCGCGCAGCGCGCGCTCCGGCTGATGGAGATGCAGCGATCTCTACTTCTCATGTACGCGAGCTGCGCCTGGTTCTTTGATGACATCGCGGGTCTGGAGAGCACGATCGGCCTGCGGCGCGCGGCCCACGCCATGGATGTCTGGCGCTCTCTCGGCGGCCGTCCGCCGGAAAGCGCGTTCCTGGATATTCTGGCGCGCGCCAAGAGCAACCAGCCCGCCCTCGGCACCGGCGCTGATGTCTTTCGCCGGGCGTGCCAGGCACGCGTCACCCCGGCGCGTGCGCTTGCTCGAGCGACCTTCTCCACCCTTGCGTCGGCGCCAGGCGAGCAGCGCGAAGTGCCCGGCTTCGACATCGCGATCGCTGCCGAGGCTTCTGCGCCGGCCGCGCGGACCCTGACCGGCCAGGCCACGGTGGTGCACCGCCGGACCGGCGAGACCACTGCCCTCGCCTTCTCTGCCCGACACGACGGCAAGGCGGGCTTCGAATGCCAGATCGGCGCGGAACGACTGACCCTGGCCGACCTCGACCCCGACGCCGCTTCAATCCTGCGCGTGGCCGCCCTGTCTGGTCTAGCCGAGCAAGCCAGCAGCACGGCCGGATGCCAGGCACTTCTCGACACGGTCGAACTGGTAGGCCCGCTGTCCGGTGACGAGGCCACTTCTCTGGCGCGCCTCTTCGGCATTGCCTTGATCACTTTCCTCGAGAACTCGCAGCCCGGCTCGACCGATGTCGCGGCCTGGGAAGTCGCTCTTCTGCTCTCCGAGCGCGCCGCCCTGGCGCCCGGCAGCGAGCACGCCCTTCGCGCTCAGGAGGCGGTGTGGGAACACCTGTCCCTCTACCGGGTCGGCCGCCGGCGTCCACCCAAGGCCCTGCGCGCGCTTGCCGAGCAGCTCGGCTTCGACATGACGTCGTCGTAGCCGTGGGTCTACGGCACCTTCAGCTTGTCGCAAGGGGCGGTACCGGCCACGGGCGCGCCGGCCACGAAACGACCGTCGCGGTATTCGCCCTCGGCGACCCTCAAGCCCGCCTTGTCCCACTGACTCCAGCGACCTTGCGGACGACCCTCTGCGAATTGGCCCTCGATCCACACCTTCCCGCCGGGAAACCAGGCCGTGAAGGACCCCTCGGCCCGCCCCTCACGAAAGGCACAGATCTGGCGCTTCTCCTTGCCGCCGGGCTGGAACTCGATGTACTGGGCACGCTTGCGGTCCCGGCTGCGACACCACGTGAACTGCCCGGGCTTTGACTGCTTGGCATCAAGTGACATGCCCTCGGGACAGACACCCGAGCCGGCGCGCTGACACGCCATCAGGTCAAGACAGGCAATCGCGACAAGGGGAAGAAGGTGCCGGCGCATGGAACGCATCCTTTTCTGAAAGCATCCGCGCCTTGCGCCTCGTGGTCAAGTCCCGCTCGTCGCCAGCTGACGCCTCCTCCACGCAAGCGATGGCTGTTTGGCGTGCGATGCCCTGGGGCTTCTCGCGGCTTGTCCGCTAAATGCTGCTCGCAGGTAACGGGATCGACAGCGGAGCGAGCGCGGAAATCTACGACCCCGCAGCCGGGACCTTCACCGCCGTCGGCAACATGTCCGTGGCAAGGCGGGGCCACACGGCGACGTTGCTCGGCAACGGGAAGGTGCTCGTTGCCGGCGGATATAGCGGTGCGAACCCGACCCCTCTCGCCAGCGCCGAGCTATACCCGTAGCCATTCTATCCGACAAACGGTTTCAGCCGCACGCGCTCGACCTCGATGGGCGCCGACAAGATGGCCTGTCCCTGCCGGGCGAACCATTCCGGATCGTCGGTGGTGGCGTAGCGCCGGGTGCC
>PMZX01000274.1:6060-6305 GCA_003170035.1 Myxococcales bacterium
AGCCGGCACCATGGTTCGAATCGCGGGCAGCAGCAAGGGATAGTGCGTGCACCCGAGCAGTACGCGGCTCGGTGGATCGGGCGCCGCGAACAACGGATCCAGACTCTTGTGCAGAAAATACTCGGTGCCCGGGCCTGACAGCTCGCCGGCCTCGACCAAGGAAACCCACAGCGGACACGCCTGCTGGATCAGGCGCAGCTTGGGTGCCAGTTTCTCCAGTTCCAGCGCGTACGAACCCGAGGCCA
>PMZX01000238.1:0-1723 GCA_003170035.1 Myxococcales bacterium
TTGCACATTCCGGTTGGGAGTTCCGGGGACGCATTCGATCCCGGTTTTCGAGTCGGCACCTTTCTCGGCGGGCACATAAATCCGATGTTTTCCCTCAACGGAGAGATCACGATAGATGTAATGAACCCCAAGAATGTCTCCAGCGGGGTGGATGTAACTGAGGTGATGGTCGATTTGCTCTTCAGCCCACTGGTTCACTTCGGCAACGGGCAGATCGAGGGGTTCATCGGACCAAAGTTCGGCGGGTTCGGCATGTCAGCCTCGGCGAAGATGGCCGGCCTTTCGATGGACGGCTCTGCAAGAGGTCTGGCCTATGGATTCAACCTGGGCCTTGCCGTACCGGTGGGCAACATTGCGATCGGCGGACTGATCAGCTACACCGGCAGGCACGCGACCCAAGTGTGCCAGACGCCGCCGGGCCTGGCCGAAACATGCGACGACAGCCCTTCGGGCGACGACTTCAAGACGTTTTCGTTCACAGCCGCCGTGCTGTTCTGATTTTCGGCCACGCTGCATAGTCTCCTACCCGTCGTCTCGGTTTTCCTTGCGTGATCGGAGCGGGTTGGTTCTACTTCTCGGTAGGGGCAAACGTGGTCAAAGTTGTCATCGTCATGCTGTTGGCCGATACGGCGCTGGTGTCGACTGCTGTCGCCGCCGAGTCGAACTCGCCCTGGTCGCGGGGCGAAGGGATGAGGGCCTGTCTCAAGAACTGCATCTCGAAGATCGAAAAGGCAGCGTCTCCAACCGAGGAGCAGAGGCTCGCTTGCAAGAACCGATGCGCTTGCATCATCGACGGGATGTTCGAGCCGGGCGGTAAGCCCAAGCGCGATCAAAGCGACCTGCCGAAGGTCGCGGCTGAGTGCAAAGCCCGCCTTCAGCAAACGGCCGTTGCGCAACCGGAGAGAATCGATCCGCAGGCTGCGCCGGCACCGGTGACAAACCCTGCCGTGCCCATCGGGGCCGAACTCCTGCCTGGCACGAGTTGCAACAAGGCAAAGCTGCCCAGCTTGCAGTACGATCCAGGCGAGCATCGCGTCCAACTTGCCGGAGGCGGATTCAAGATGCGCCTGCCAAGGGGTTGGAGTGCCACGCTTGAGCGGCCCGATCTCGTGGTCGTGTCTGCGACCGCGAGCGTGGAGGGGGTCCGTCCAGTGTTCGAGGTGTTTGTCAGCCCGGTTTGTAAGAGCTACGACGGTACTTCCGTCCACCGAAGGGTCGCGGCACGTGGTCTGATCGAACTTCTGCCACCCAACGCCACGATGGACCAGGTCAAGAAGGGAAGTTGGTCGATGGGCCTAGGCGGCCCTGTTGGTCAGAATCTCGTTCTGAAGAACGTGGCGCTCAAGACAGCGAAGGGGGACCGGACAGTGGTTCTCTACTCGACCCAACTAGCGGACTCGAAAACCTTCGGCCTGCACGCCGCCGCTGTCTGCCCCAAGAAGACCGCAGAAGAAGGCCTGGGCGCTTGTGAGAAGACGTACTTCGACATGCTGGAAAAGGCGGATTACTAGTACCTCAAAGAAGGCAAAGCAGTAATCGCAGATCCGCCGCTCGCGAATTCCCCGTTCGAAAAACTCGCCCAGACTGCCATCAATAATCGCGTTGACGCTCACGCTCTGCGCAGGACATTCCCCTGCCCGACAAACCTATCAATCTTTCCCATCGGCTCGACCGTGCCGTCGGGATCGACACGAATTGCCGACCCCGCCCGGATGCCGTAGCC
>PMZX01000238.1:1788-9969 GCA_003170035.1 Myxococcales bacterium
AGGCGGCGCCTGGCCACAACCCTCATCCCCTCTTCGACGTCGCCGCCGCTGATGTACACCGCCTCCGCCCCTTCGCAAGTCTTCTCGAAAGAGCGACGTTCGAATCGCCGAACCGTCGGTGCGAGCGTCACTTTCCCGGATCCGGACTTCGTGAACATCCGGCACGCCCAATCAAAGAAACCTTGATCGTCGGTACTCGCGGCGCCGACGTACGCAATTGAAGGAGAAGCCACTCCGCAATTGTCAAACACTGTTCGCAATAGTGGGTCGGGCCCAGTGCGCCTGCTACCGGGATCACCGGCAATCAAGAATACTGGTTTCCGTCTGCTCATGGACTCTCCGCAAGAAAATCATGGATATCGATCTCGAAGTCGGCTCGGGTCAGTTGATACTTGACACCCAGAACCGGCGACAGCGCCTGAACATGCGCGAAAACGATCTTCACGGAAGAGCCATAGCATCGTTGCAGCGATGCGCACAATTCGGGCTCGATCGCTGCCGCATTTCGGGTATCGCTCACGGTGCGCACCGAAACCGCGGCGGTGCCCGTTTGCACCAGTTCGTATTGATCGACACCATCGATCTGCGCGATCGCCACATCGGCCTCGCGTTGGGTGACAAGTCTGCCCGCACTCGAAAGCGTTGCACTCACAACTCTTCCCTCGATCGCGTCGAGCGTCAGTCCCTCGTGGCGGCCGCATGGGCACGGCCCGGCTGCCAGCCGCACCAGATCACCCATATCAAAACGGATCAGCGCCCGCCAGGGGTTGTGAAATGTGGTGACCAGGATCCGTCCGACCATGGGTCCGCCGTGGCGCGGGGCAAGCGGTTGGAAATCGACGTGACAGTGTTCGACATTCTGGTGAAGTCGGCCTGCCTCGCACTGCATGAACACATATCCGCTCTCGGTTGCGCCGTACGAGCTGATCACCGGGCATTGAAAAACACTCCGAATATGGCGCAAATGGATGAGCGACGGATTCTCATAGGTCAAGGTCACGACTGCGGGCTGAAACACCTGACGGCTGTGCTTGATTGCGTGGCGGCAGAGCACGCTCAAGAATGAAGGGTTGGCTTCCAGCACCGCCGGCTCGAACCGGCCCAGCTCCTCGATCATTCGATCGCAAAGTGTCGCGCTCCATTCGGCGGGATCGGCCTTTTCAGTCAGGAAGAGATAGTGCCAGAGCGTGCGCTGCTCCATGCTGAGGGATTCGACCTCGCTTGCGAACCCCACGCACCGTGGGCTCGAAAGAATCGCCTCACGGTGATCGCCCAATCGTGCTGCTGCCGTGGCCGCGTGCAACTTCCACGACGACGCCTCGGACGCGTCCCACCACTCCTGGCACCAGACATTGGCGACGGCATCGGAGGTTGACCCGCTGGTCGTCACCAGTTCGACTTCATCCCGGGCGAGAGCCGCGGCGAGATCACGCCCTTGCGTGACGAAGCCGGCAGGCTCGTGTTCGCGCAGATCATCCTTGCTGAGCACGGGCATGGCTTGATACCGCTCGAAGATGTCAACCGACGGGCCTTGATCGTAGCGGCGCCAGGTACGGTAGGCCGGCGCACTCGACAGCGCGGTTTCGAGTGCGGTCTTCGCAAAGGTGCGATACTCCGGTGTGTAGGTCGGCGCAGGGATCGACGGCGAAACCACTTCCCTTTTTGCGCCCTGGATCATCGGGGGATATCGGCCTACGGGAGCTTCGGTGGCGCCACTATGGGCTCGGGACCGGTCAGCGCCTTGAGAAAGGCCACCAGGTTGCGCTTTTCCTTGGCGGTCAGGTTGAGCGGCTTGACCAGAGGGTCGAGGTTCGGGTTGGCAATGCCGCCACGGTCGAGGGTGTCGACCACATCCGCCAGGGTCTTCGTCTTGCCGTCGTGCATGTACGGGTACGTCCGCGCGACGTTGCGGAGTCCCGGGGTCTTGAACCTGCCGCGGTCCGCCGGGTTCTTGGTGACCGCCTCGCGCCCCACGTCGGGATGCGCAGCCTTTGCGCCAACCCCAAGGTTGTGGAAGCCCTGATCGGAGAAGATCGGGCCGCTGTGACAGGCCGCGCACCCGCCCTTGCCCTTGAAAAGCTCCGCCCCACGAACGGCCGCCGGACTCATCGCTTTCTTGTCGCCAGCGAGATAGCGGTCGAACGGCCCCGGCCCGGAGACGATGGTGCGTTCAAAAGCGGCGAGAGCCTTGGCCATGCCATCAGCGGTGACCCCGGTGCCGAAAACGGCCTGGAACTGCGTCCGGTAGCCGGGGACAGCGTCGAGTTTGCGCAACACGTTGGGCAGGGTTTCTCCCATCTCCACCGGGTTCTGGATCGGCCCGAGCGCCTGCTCCTCGAGCGAGCGCGCACGCCCGTCCCAGAACTGGAACGTCATGTAGCCGGAGTTCACCACGGTCCCCGAGTTGCGATCACCGACACGGCCGTTGATCCCGGTATCGGTGGCGTCGTGCCCGGCCCAGCCCTGCTTTGGATCGTGGCAAGTCACACAGTTGATCTTCCCGTCCGCCGACAACCGGCCGTCGAAAAAGAGAGACCGTCCAAGCTCAATCTTCTCCGCGTTCTGCGGGTTGTCCTTCGACACCGGCATGGGTGGCAGCGGCCCTCCCACGGAAAGACTGGGCTGCGCGTGGGCCGCAAGCGCAGCCATGGCACCGAGACTGATCGAACTCAGGAGAACCATTCGCTTCATGAGCCAGTTTTCTCTGCTTCGGCGCCTGACCGCCGGAAGAAACGTAGCTCCTCAAGAAATCGTGACAAGTCGTGCCGAGTCATCGCTCGACGGACCCCGTCGAGACGCGGCAGGCGGCAGGGCTTGCCCATCATCGCCACCGTCGGAAAGACGGACATTGTGGATAGCGTCCTGGCCAATGGCGGCTGGCCGGGCGCCGGTACGATGCCAGTCGGACCACCCGTGAACGCGGCCCCGGATCGAATCCCGGCCCTGAAACGGGCCAGCGGCCAAACATTGTCCGTTGACGGCGTTGGAGGATCGTATCAGATTCAGAGTTTGGCTCGGTCGCAGGTTGGGGCGTCCGCGGAAACTCCGCAGGGGAGGCACTATGAACAAGACCATGGTCGGCAAAGTCCTAATTGGCGCTACTGCTGGCCTGTTGGTCGGCGCGTCCCTGATGGGCTGTTCACCGAATCAGCCAGTCAGCGGAATAGGGGGAAACGTTGGCAACGGCGGAGCGCCGGGAAACGCTGGCAGCGGCGGGGCACCGACAAGCGGTGGCAGCGGCGGAGGCGGAGGCCAGCCAGTCATCGATACCGGCTTTCTTACGGGAGGACAATCGGGAACCGGTGGCGCCGCCGGCATGGACTGTGGCGCCGCCGCGATCTGCACGCCAACCAGTTGCGGTAGCATTGTTGACGATTGCGGCGCACTCATTCCCTGCGGCTACACCAATTGCGCTGTGAGCCTCTGTAACGCCGCGACGAACCAATGCACCCCTTGCACACCTCTCACGGCCGCGGACTGCCCGACCATAGGGAAGAACTGTGGGCTCGTATCGGATAATTGCGGTGGGACCATCGATTGCGGGACCTGCACCCCCCCTGAATGCTGCGGCTGTGGCGGCGAAGCTAGCGTATGCGGTGGCTTCAGCAACGGCCTCGGAAATAGTGGTCTCGCCGCGACTTGTATCGCCGGCTCAAAAGGTTGTCTCTGCGATGACAGGGGGGCTTGTGCCAATGGCCTCACGTGTACACCCCAGACTGCTCCGAAACCGAGTCTCTGCTGCAATGGTACGGATTGTGCTGGGTCGTCGACCAGCATAGGCGGAACCTGCTCCGGGACTGGGACCGCCACCTGCACTCCGGGCGTGACCGTGCCCGCCGCAACCTCGACGCTTGATACTTGTGGCTATGTCGCCACCACTTTCAACGAGAGCCAGATCTTGTGTGGGATCTATGCAACGGGCGGGGGCAAGGACCCGGCCCAGATTCAGGCCTTCTTCAATGACGAGAAATCGTTGACGCTGGGCTGCACCACGACGGCCAATCCGGTGTCGGCGATGCCTTCGGACCCAGGTGCCGTGTACTACCCGCAGGACGGCAATCCAGATTGCAAGGACACGTCGGGGCGGCCGATGCGGCCGACGCTGTACATCACCGATATCACCTACGACCCGAATTGCAAAGCCGGCGACCAGCAAGCAGGCGGCGTGGCCTATGACCCGATTGCTGTTTTTGGCACTTGGAAGGGAACAACTCTCAACACCAGCACGCCCGGCCCCGACCCGACGTCGAAGAACTATTGGACTCTCGGTCCGGGGTCGGACTCGGTACCCACTGCTGTCACCAACCTGTGCCCTTGTACCGCCGCTTCGTGCCCCGGAACAGGTCACACCTCGAAGGGTTTCGGCACGGAGGTGAAGTATGAGGCAGGCCTTATTTCAGGTCACTCGTACCGCCTTCAGATCATGGGCCACGACGGCGACCAGAATGCGACGGGCGGCGACGCGGGTGAGGCCTGTGTCATCTTCTGCGCGGGAACCGGCACTTGTACGCCGTTGACCTGTGCGGACTATCCGACCGGTTCTTGCGGCCCACAACCCGACGGTTGCGGCGGCCTGACTCCCGATTGTGGGCCATGCTGCAAACTATTGACCTGCGCGGACTATCCAACGACTTCTGTCGGCCCGCAGGACGACGGCTGCGGCGGAAAGACTGACTACTGTAACTTCCGGCCTTGAGTGAATTCGCGCTGAAGCCCGCCGGGGGCCGCAACTCTGCTAGAAATCGTCCTCGGAGAGAGTACCGGCTCGTGGCACGGGGGACTTCGCCGATGCACCAACCCTTCGCGCCGATGGCGGCGCTTGTGCCGGTTCATACCTCCCCGAAGCTTGGCGCCCGGCCTGCTGGCGCGGCAGATCGTTCGAGGCTTCTCGCACCGCCACACGTGAACGACTGGAAGTCGCCAGAACGGGCACACCGGGCTCGTGGCGCACGTGATGGCCGCGCTCGGGCGTTGCGGACGCGCTGGGTGCAGGTGGTGGTGGTGAAATGGTCAAAGGGGCCGATTCCGCCGGGTCCACGGTTGCGCTTGACGCAGGAACAGCAGGCTGCACGACGGGTTCCCTGGCTGGCGGCGTGCCATCCGCGATCGAAGCTGGCGCACCTGTTTGCAGCCTGCGGACGCCTCGCATGGCCCCCGACACCGCGAAGAAGCCAATTACGACTGCGACCCCTGCGCCCAGCAAGCCACCCCACCCTCGAAAGGCAGAGCGAGCCGCAAAACCACGAGAGCGCCCCTTCCGCAACGGAGCCCCCAGATCTACCACGGCCGTGTCGTGCTCCGAGGGCAGCGGAGGCGCCGCCGCTTGCGAGCCACTCTCCGATCCACCGCTGCCACCGTTGGGTCCTGCCGGGGCAGCGCTCTCCCTGTCTTCGGATTGCAGGGGAAACGCGTAGAGAATCCGCGTGCCCTGATGCTCTCCGGAGGGCTCCTTATTGAGAACGGCCTGCACCACGGGCTCATGAAGCGCGGATAGGGGATCGTGCGCGGCGAACGACGGCACCCCAGCCTGCGGCGTGAGCAAGCGCGGTGCCGGGGTGGCCGGCGTCAGTTCGTCTTCGAGAGCCATCGCCAGCAAAGTCACGTCCGCATAGCGCTGGTCACGATCCTTGGCCATCGCCTTTTCGATGATGCCCACCAAACCAGCGGGCAAATCGGGACGCACCGCCGTCACCGGCACAGCGGGTTTGTGGAGAATGTTGTCAAAAAGCGTCGGGCTGGGCTCTCCCGGGAACGGCATCTGTCCGGTCAGCGATTCGTACAGCAACACACCAAAGCCGTACACGTCGGCGCGTCCATCGATATCGGGCACGCCCAGGATATGCTCGGGAGACATGTACGCTGGCGTTCCCATGGGCAAAACCAGCCCTGCCGAGGAATCCAGGCCTCGTTCCACCATGACCGAGATGCCGAAATCCAACACCTTGGTGGTCACGATCCGTCCGTCGGGCTCCATGCAAATGAAGATGTTCTGTGGCTTGAGATCTCGATGGATCACCCCCTGTGCGTTCGCCGCGGCCACCCCTCGCATGGCTGGCAAGAGCAGCCTCGTCGCTTCGTTGACGCTGAGAAATCCCTTGCGCGCTATATAGCTGCCGAGGGGCTCACCCTCGAGCAGCTCCATCACGATGCACGCCATCCCCTCGTGTTCGATGACGTCGAAGATCGTTACCACATTGGGATGGTTCACCAGGCTTGCGGCCAGAACTTCGCGGTGAAAGAGGCCCTGCGCCAGGCGGGTCGTGGCCAGGGACCGCAGAATGACCTTCAGGGCGACTCGCTTGCCCGTTCGTTCGTTCGTTCCCGCCCACACCGCAGCCATTCCGCCGGCCCCAAGCAGGTGCTCGACACGGTATTTTCCATCGACCAGCTGGCCGGCCCGCAGAATCGTGTCAACGACGCTCTCGGGCTGGGCTCCTGCGTTCATCACTAGATTCCGCCGTCGAAAGGGGACGCTGGATTGGGCGGCACGACAAGGCAGCCCACCCGAGATTTCGCCCTCCGTTGATGTGAATCAGCGGATGAGAGGCAAGACTTGCGCATTCATCAGCCGTCCCGCGACAGGCGCGACTGCCAACTCTGCACCCTGACCTGTCTTCACAGCCAGGTGCAGGAATCCGCGAGCGACATGTCGGCTTTGACGAACCCCCCCTGACTCACACTCCACACACAGAAGATCGACGATCTTTAGCGGCTGGTTGCACAAGCCGCGGGCGGTGGTTGCGCCGCCGTGCTCCCTGGCCTTCTTGTACAGAAACACCACCGCGCCCACCCCCAAGTCAGAGCTCTCGATGAGCCCTGAACCCGAGAGTTCGGCGACGATGCGGCGTTCAGCGACCAATGCGGCGACGGACGGGCTAAAATCCGAGGCGCTGACCGCGTCCATCTCGCCATGGATGCGAAGGGTAGCCGCGCCATCCGCTCTGGTCGATGACAAGTTCATTTGTGTCTCTCCTTTGGCTTCCAATTCTGAAACCCTATCGGCTTCCCGGAATGTCGGGGGAGCTTGGGGCGGCTGGAAAGCAATTAGCGTGCCGACTGCGAGCTGTCGCAGTCTGGCGCGCCCATGCGGTGGTGCAGACAGCGTGACGATGTCCCCATTCGGTGCCGTGCGACCGTGGATCGTGCGGGCCTCCCTCAGTGATGGCACGGGCTTTGTATGTTCCAGGCGGGGATTGGGGAGGCGGCACGAGGTGCAGGGGGCCTGCGGGCGGACTGTGTGGCAGAGCGGGGCGTTGGTGGCGTAAAGGGGAAAGGGCCGCGGGGAGTGGGCCTCAGCATCGTGGCGGAGGAAATTCCTGGACGGTATGTGGGGACGTCGTGTTGGAGTGGTACAGGAAATACTCCGCCACCGTGCGGGGCCGTTGGTGTTTCATGGAGAGGAATCTGGGCTTCGTCTTCGCCCAAGTGCCCGAAGTCATTGCCCTCATCATCAATCGGCGGCCGCGCTTGGCGCGACCGAGAAACCGCCAGGTCCCACCATCGTCTCCGCCCGGTATCGTCGCAAAGGTAGTTCGCTGGCGCGTTCACACGCGATTCGCGCGAACGATTTGTGCGCACGATTTGTGCGCACGATTGGTAGTCTTTGGGCGTCTTGCCATGCGCACCGCTACATAGACCCTACCTCTTGCGCGGCCGCAAGATCCCGTACTGGTTCAGCCGCGCAACAAAGGCCGTGCGGCCCATGCCCAGCATCCTGGCGGCCGCGGTTTGGTTGCCGGCGGTCTTCTCCAGCACGTCGAGGATCCGTCGCTTCTCCTCGGGCTCCAGCGCGGGCCCCGACTGGGTGGACGACAAGTCAGAGAGCGGGGTCTGGCCGTAGAGCACGGCGGGGGTTGGCTGTGGGGCCGAAAAGGTGGCTTCCATCAACTCCCGTGGAAGGTGGTCGGGCGTGATGACCGGTCCCGATCGGCACAGAAGCACCGCTCTGTGAATGACATTGCGCAGCTCGCGGATGTTGCCGGGCCAAGCGTAACTGCGCAGCAGTGTGAGGGCGTCCGCTGAGATCTCGGGAGTCGAACGCCCCAAGTCGCGGGCCATTTCGCCGGCGAAGTGACGCCCAAATGGTTCGATCTCCACGGGGCGCTCGCGCAGCGGGGGAATCGCCAGTGTGATGCCGTTGAGCCGGAAGTACAAATCGCTGCGAAACCCGCCGCTGTCGAT
>PMZX01000259.1:0-5350 GCA_003170035.1 Myxococcales bacterium
ACCGGCCATTTCAGCATCGCCTATTGGGACGGCGTGCATCCAAGCCTGTACTTCAAGGGAAAAGCTGGTGGGACGGCGGCTATGATGGACATGGGATTTGATTTCACGAACGGCGCCTGGTCCTTGCGGTTCAAGGCCGTACGTACCCCGATTGGAAACTATCCCAACAACCACAATCTTAGATGTGTCGACCTTGATGCCGACGGCATAGACGAATGTGTAAACGGCGGCTATGCCATCAAAGGGGATGGAACGGTTTTCTGGAATCAGCATTCTCAGGGCATAACCCACGGCGACCGGTGGCATATCGGCGATCTCGATCCCACCCGGCCCGGCCTGGAAGGCTGGGCCATTGGACAGGCTTCTGGATATGACTGGAACTACTATGACGCCAAGACCGGCACCGTACTGCGAAAGTATGGCCCCGGTACAAGCGACATGGCGCGCGGTGTATGCGGAGACGTTGACCCGACACATCTTGGGTACGAATGCTGGACCGGCGGCAAGGTGTTCAACAATTCGGACTTGAACACTGCCACGACCTTGAGCACTTCGGCTCCTACGCAAATAGGAACCGGTACGCCGGGGATCAACTTCCGCATCTTCTGGGACGGTGATCTCCTGAGTGAAGTCCTGGACACGAACCAAATAACTAAGTGGGCCTATCCGGGCATGCCCAGCGGCGGCTTTACCAGTGTGACGTTTACGGGCGGCATTTACGGGGCGCGCAACGCGGCCCCTCTGTACGGCGATATGTTCGGCGACTGGCGCGAGGAAGTGCTGCTTGAACAATCCAATAGTGCGTCGATGAGGATCTATTCGACCGCCATTCCAACGGACAAGCGCATCTACACCCTTGTGCACGATCCCGAATATCGAAACAGCATGTGCGAAAAGGGCTATATCCAGTCGCACATGTTGGACTACTACCTGGGTGACGGGATGACCGACCCGCCCAAGCCCAATATCAAGTATCCTGACGGGAGCGGGGCCGCAGGCGCGGGCGGCGGCGGGACCACTGGGGCCGCAGGCGCGGGCGGCGGCGGCACAACCGGCGCCGCTGGCGCAGGCGGCGGTGGGACAACTGGAGCTAGCGGCGGGCGTGGTGGCGCGGGCGGCGGGACCACCGCGGCTGGCGGTGGTCGTGGCGGCGCACGTGGCGGCGGGACCACCGCGGCCGGCGGCACGACTGGCGGCGGTGGTAGCGTGGTTTCCAGCGCGGGCAACATCGGGGTCGCGGGCACTACCGGGGCGGGCGGCGCAGCGGCAGGGACGATTGCAACCACCGGGACGCCTGCATCAGGTGGGGCACCCGGAGCCGCTGGAAGTCCAGGCAGTACTTCCGCGGTCGGCGGCAATTCTGCGGTCAGTAGCACCACTGCGGTAGGTCCGGGCGGTACCACCGCAGTAGTCACAGGAGGGACGGGAACGACCGTAACAGGGGGGACTACCGTGGTGGTGCCTGTAACCGGGGGCAGCACAGGAGTTGGGGGCTCCGCCGGACAGAGCGGCTCGAAGGTTGTCGGTGGTGACTCGGGCTGTTCATGCGCAATCGGCTCTACCTCCGGGCGCAGCTCGGCGGGCTATCTGGTTGCAATACTGGGCATGTTGGGCCTGGTTCTGCGCCGGCGTCGTCGGCGGGGCAGCTCCCGAGACTGAACCCCGAACCGGGGCCGCTGCGGCGGCCCTGGGGTCGCTGCGAGGCGCCGGGAACAGACACTGCTCCCGGCGCAGGCGTGCATGCCGGCCGAGGCAGCCGCCCGACACCGCCGCTACCCTTGGCTGAAGCGGGTTAGACAGGCCGGTCCCGACCACGGGGCCCAGTCTGCTCCGTCGCGTCCTCGCCCAGGCCACGGCGCCACATCTGCCAGGCAAGGGCTCTGCCGGGGAAGAAGACTCGGACACAGGGCCCGCGCGGATCGATCGGTTCAGAAGGTGATGCGGTACAGGTGCACGCCCGCCCGCGTTTCAGGTTGCGATGGGGCTCTCTGGCGGCAGGGCGCTATACTCTTGCCACCTTGGCCCCGTCTCCCGATCGCCTCGCGGTTCTCGTCGTCGATGACGAGAGGAACATCCGCACCACTCTGACCGTGTGCCTGGAGCAACTGTCGCACGAGGTGGTGTCGGTGCCGAGCGCCGAGGGAGCCCTGGCCGCGCTCGCCAAACAGCCCTTTGACCTCGCTCTGGTCGATCTCAAGCTGGGCACAGCCGACGGACTCGACCTGATTCCGCGCTTGCTGGCGGACCGTCCGGAACTGCTCATCGTCATCATCACGGCCTATGCCACCGTGGAAACGGCCGTCGAGGCCATTCGCCGCGGCGCCTGGGACTACCTGGCCAAGCCATTTACCCCCGCGCAGATCCGTCACCTTGTCGATCGGGCCTGCGAGCGCCGCCGGCTCGCCTGGCGGGTCGAGGACCTGGAAAACACGCTTTCCAGCGCGCTTCCCGAGGTGGATCTCACCTCCGAGTCTCCGCGCATGCGCACGGTGCACGAGACGGTCACCCGCGCCGCCGCCTCTGATGTGCCGGTCCTGTTGCGCGGGGAAACCGGCACCGGCAAGACCGTGGTGGCCCGCGCCCTGCATGCCCACAGTCCCCGGCGCGAGCGTCCCTTTGTCGTGGTCAACTGCCCGACGCTGTCCGAGGAGTTGCTCACCAGCGAGTTGTTCGGCCACGCGCGGGGCTCGTTTACTGGCGCTGTGAAGGACCAGCCTGGCCGGGTCGAGGCAGCGCACGGCGGAACCCTGTTTCTCGACGAGATTGGCGAAATCCCGCCCAACCTGCAGGCCAAGCTGTTGCGTTTCTTGCAGGATAAGGAGTTCGAACGGGTGGGCGAAAGCCGCACCCGCCAGGTGGATGCGCGCGTGGTCGCGGCGACCAACCGAGATTTGGAAGCCGACGTGCGCCAGGGGCGCTTTCGCGAGGACCTGCTGTACCGCCTGAATGTGATCGAGCTCGTCGTGCCGGCGCTGCGTGAGCGTGCCGAGGACATTGTTCCGCTCGCCCGTCGCTTCTTGAGTTTCTATGCGCGCGCGTTTGGCCGCCCGGTGCCTACCCTCTCACCGCTCGCAGAACAAGCGCTGGTGCAATACGCCTGGCCCGGGAACGTGCGCGAGCTGCGCAACACCATCGAACGAGCCCTCATCCTGTGGCCAGCGCCCATCATCGAACCCGCTGCGTTTCCCGCCAAGATGCAGGTGTCGGCGAGCCCGGCAGGACCGCAGGTGGGCGACGATGTCACCCTGGCCGAGATCGAATCAGAGCATATTCGTCTGGTGGTAGCCCGCGCGCCCAGCCTGGACGCTGCGGCTGCCACCCTCGGCATCGACGTCTCCACCCTGTGGCGCAAACGCAAGAGGCAGTCGGACTGACTACGCAGATAAATCCGGCGCCGCGGGCACGGTGAACCAGAAGGTCGCGCCCTTTTTCGGCTCGCTGACCACGCCAATGCGGCCGCCATGGGCCTGGACAATGCCCCGGGCGATGAACAGGCCCAGGCCGGAGCCGCCTGGGGGACTGCCCGGGACGCGGTAGAACTTCTCGAACAATTCGGCCTGGTGCTTCTGGGGAATCCCGGGCCCTTGGTCGGCAACCTCGAAACGGATCCAGTGGCCCGCGCTCGCGTCGGCCTCGCCGGCCGGTGCGGCGGCCACTTCAGGCATGGCGCGCACGACGATCTCGCTCTCCGGCGATGAGTAGCGGATGGCATTGCCCAGCAGGTTGCTGAATACCAGTTCCAGGCGATCGGGATCGGCGAAAGCCTCCGGGCACCCCGGCGCGACATCAGAGCGCAGGGTGATTTGCCGCGCCTCTGCGGCGGAGCGGTGTGCGTCGCGGGCCAAAGTGACCAACGTCTCGGGCGCCATCCGCCGTTTGTGCAGATCGATGTTGCCGGATTCGATGCGCGAAAGGTTGAGCAGATCGTCAACAATGATCTGCAGTCGCTCGCAGTCATCACGGGCTGCAAACAACAGGTCAGCCTGCTTGGCGGTCAAGGGGCCTACGGCCTCCTCGGTACACAGGTGAATCGCCATGCGCAGCGAGGTCAGCGGCGTCCGGAATTCGTGCGCCACCGTGGCCACCAGATTGCTTTTCAGCTCGTCGAAATGGAACAGCTTGGTCACGTCCTGCAGGACGATTGCCACGCCCGTCACTTCGCCGGCATCGCCATAGATGGGTGCCGCACGCGGCAGAAAGATGTATTCCCCGACCGGCAGCGCCTCCTCGAAGCCCTTGGGAACGTAGGCGCCTCGGCCGCCTACCACGTGGGCGCGAACGCGGTCGAGAAGCGAGCGTACCGCCGGGTCGATGGTGGCCAAGGGGTCCTTGGGCCGCAGATCGGCATCCATGCCAAGCAAGCGGCTCGACGCTGTGTTGATGGCCTGAACGTGGCCAGCGGCATCCAACATCACCACCGGGTCGGGCAGGCCGTCCATGGCTGCCTGGGCTGCCTGCTGGGTTTGCAGCAACTCGCCCAGCGAGCTGGCCCGGTAGCGTTCAAGATGATCAGCCATGACGTTGAATTCGTTCGCAAGCTGCGCAACCTCGTCGCGACCTTCGAGCCGTGCCCGCGCGTGCACGTCGCCCTGTCCAAAACGCCGCACCGCCGCCCCCACCACGCGCAGCGGTCGCAGCAGACGTGTGGTCAAGGATATGGAGACCAGAAGTCCCCCCAGCAGGGCGGCCGCCACAGCGACAATCACTAGGTGCCGGAATCGCTGCGCACTCCGCTCGGCCTGCTCGCTCTTGCGCACAATTGCGTCCTGGTTCATGTCGAGAATTCGATCAGCGCTATGCTTGGTCTCGACGAACGCCGGCGACAGGGCTTCGAAGTACAGACGGTCCCAAGCCTCCAGAGTGGTGGCGGCCAGGAATTCATCGAGTGCGTGCTGGTACCGCGTCCAGCTCCTCCGCAATGCCGCGGCCGCCTCGGCTTCGCCCGGCTCGGTGATGTTCTTCTCCTCCCCGCGCAATTCATTCTCGAAAGCGCTGCGGTGTTGGGAGATGCCAGCCGCGGACTTCACGCCGTGTCCCGCCAGTGCCAGCAGGGGGAAGCTTCCGATCCGCTCGAGAGACTCCTTCATCCTTTCCGCCGCACGCACGCTGCGGTAGTTGTCCGCGAAGATCTTGCCCGACTCCTCGCCCAGACGGGTTGTCACGGAGGCCGAAATGCCGCCCACCACGGCGAGCGCGATGGCCAACGGTGCCTGGGCCAGGATGAGCTTGCCCTTGAAGGTCACGGCCGCTCCTGCTCGTCCTCGGCCAGCGACACGATGTGGATATCGAAGCCCGCGCCCTCCTTGACCAGACGCAAGGGCACCGAACGTCCCAGCATCTGCTTCCACCA
>PMZX01000259.1:5437-6510 GCA_003170035.1 Myxococcales bacterium
CGCAGCAGCATGGCCGCACGAGGTGGGTTGGATGACATGCAGGCCATCACGCGACTGTTGGTGGCGGCCATGCGCTCGCGCGGCTGAGCCAACGGCGTGCGAGCGAAGCTGCTGCGCTCCACGCTCTCGGCCACCTCGCGCAGGGCTAGCTCACGCAGGTGGGTGAGGTTCTCCTCGGTGAAAAAGTGCTCCAGCGCCCACGGGATCTTGTCCGTCGCGTAGATCTTGCCGGTACGCAGACGTTCCTGCAGGTCCTCNNTAGATCTTGCCGGTGCGCAGACGCTCCTGAAGGTCTTCGACGGCCAGATCCAGGTTGACGACCTGATCGGCCCGCTTGAGGAAACTATCCGGAACCGTCTCGCGAACCACCACGCCGGTCACGCGTCCCACCAGATCGTTGAGGCTATCCAGGTGCTGCACATTCAGCGCGGCGATGACGTTGATGCCGGCATCGAGCAGCTCGAGCACGTCTTGGTAGCGCTTCTTGTTGTGACTGCCCGGCACGTTGGTGTGGGCCAACTCGTCGACCAGAGCCACCGCCGGGTTGCGCTTCAAAATCTTGTTGAGACTCATCTCCTCGACCATCACGCCCCGGTATTCGACCTGGCGCCGTGGCACCACCTCCAGTCCCTCGACCAGGGCCTCTGTCTCCGAGCGGCCGTGCGACTCCACAAAACCCACGACCACATCCACGCCGCGCTTGCGAAGGCTGTGCGCCTCTTCCAGCATGCGGTAGGTCTTGCCCACGCCCGCGGCGAAACCAATGTAGAGCTTGAGACGACCGCGCTTGCCCTTCTGGACGAGTTCCAGAAAGTCCTCGGGACGCGGGCGAAGAAGGTCCGGGGTCATGGATGGTGGGCGCGCGGCGGCTGGACCGCCATTTTGTGCAATTGCTGAGCCATTTGCGAGCGCCGAATACTAATGATAGCCCGTCGGCTGCCGCGAGGGCGCCTGTTACCTGCCGTGCAGAATGCAATTCGCGGGCGGCGTTGGTTGCACAATGCAGGCCGCGGCCGTGCCCGAGCCGCCCTTTGCGCCAGGAATCGCTGGCAGGAATCCTGGCATGCGGGATG
>PMZX01000112.1:0-3017 GCA_003170035.1 Myxococcales bacterium
TCTTTCGTTATCGCCCAACGCGCTACAGGCGCAACGACGGCACGCGACAGACCTTCCCTTGGGGCGGCACACGCGCGAAAAACAGATGGGCGGATTGCTCTATTCCCGCCATCAGGAGGACCTGAAGCGGGTGGTCAAGGTAACCGACCCGCAACACGCGCTGGTGCACAGCTCACGAACCGGTGACGGTTGCCGCACTGTCAGCGCGGACCCGGCTGGCGTTTCCGTGGCACGAAGATTGAATGCAACGATTGGCGGCAAGGCGCGGGAAATAGGAGGGACGACGATGACAACAGAGCCAAGTGGTCAGAGTGAATTCGGCGTGGGGCAGAAACCATCATCGGAGGGGCGCGAGGATCCGTTTGACCCGTCGATTGTATGGCCCTGGGAAGAGACTGACGGCGAACCCATAGACGTGGAAGTAACGGACGACCAGATAGAGGAGAACTTGGCGGACGAAGCCGCACCACTTCCCTTTTAACAGTCTATCGTGACGATTTCTGCGCAAATTCTGCGCCACGCATGAGGGCGATCGCCCTAGATGACAGTCCCGTCGGGAAGAATGCTGTTCTTGGGAACGACCACGATCCCCTCGCGGATGTAGTAGCCGTCCCCGTCCTTTTCTTTGACCCCGGCTTGGTTGACGATGCGGACGCCGCGGCCGATGCGGGCGTTCTTGTCGATGATGGCGCCCTCGATGATCGAGTCCGAGCCGACGCCGACTGGCGGTATGCCGCGCGTTTTGGTGGCGCGTATCTCATCCAATGTCTCGTAGCTGTCAGCGCCGATGAGCAGACTGTTGCGGATGCGCACATTCCTGCCAACGCGACTGCGGATGCCAATGACGGAGCGGTCGACATCCACGCCCTGCAAGATGCAGCCCTCGGANNGGGCGGCGTCGTAGAAATCAAACGGCGGAATCGGCTGGCACAGCGCCAGGTTGGCTCTGAAGTACGACGGAATCGTCCCGACATCCTCCCAGTAACCGCGATAGATGTACGCTTGCACGCGCTGGTGCGGGACTGCATGGGGGATTACGTGCCGGCCGAAGTCAACCAGCTTCGGGTCCGAGACTGCCTTTTCCAGTACGTCTCGTCGGAAGATATAGATGCCCATCGAGGCCAGGAATCCGGGCCCGTGCCCTGGGATGTCGGAGGCCAGGGCCGGCAGTCGCTCGCGCGGCGGCTTCTCCTCGAAGAGAACGATGCGGCCGGTTCCGTCCATCTTGAGGATGCCGAGTCCGCTGGCCTGCTCTTCCGCGACGGGAATCACCGCCACGGTCGCATCCGCCTCGCTCTCGCGATGGGTACGCAGCATTTGGCGGAAGTCCATGCTGTACAGTTGATCTCCCGACAGCACCATGATGTCGCGCGCGGATCTCCGATGCATGTGGCGCAAGCCCTGGCGCACGGCATCGGCCGTGCCCTGAAACCAATCGCCTCCCTCCTCGGTCTGCTCAGCGGCCAGCACNNACGTCGAACTTGTAGGTCATCGCGATGTGCGTGTTCAGGCTTTCCGAGTTGAACTGCGTGAGCACGAAGATGTGTCGCAGCCCCGCATTCAGGCAATTGCTGATGGGGATGTCGATGAGGCGATACTTGCCGCCGATCGGGACAGCGGGCTTCGAGCGTTTGAGCGTGAGGGGGAACAGGCGCGTNNGTGGAGTACCGCGACCGCCTTTCGCCCTCACCTGCGCGACCGGGTCTTGCCTCCTGCAGACGGTGGTGGAGTCATGTTGCTGAGCAGCTCCTCGATCTTCCCGGCACTCGACGGTTCGCTGAGATGCCGTTCAAAGCCAGCCCCTGAGGCTCGCAGGACGTCCTCCGGCACGGGACAGCCGCCTATGGACACGAGGTGCACGTCCTTGAGTTGCTCGTCGGATCGGAAGGCGCGGGCGACCGCGTAGCCATCCATTCCGGGCAGCGCGAGAGCACAAAGCACGAAATCGGGGTCGAACTGGCGCGCCTTTTCCAGTCCTTCGGCGCCACTGAGTGCGACCTCGACCTCGTGGTCGGCTGACTCAAGTGCCTCGCGCAGGTTGGCAGCCGCGTCCACGTTGTCTTCGATGACCAGCACCCTGCGCTTTGCAGCGCCGACTTCCTCCAGTTGCGAAGAGCCGGGCGCGAGTGCGCCTTTCTCGTCGAGGGGGAGCTTGATGGTAAAGCGCGCACCCTTTTCGGGACCGTCACTGTGCGCGCTCACCTCGCCCCCGTGCAGTTCGACCATTCCCTTGACCAGGGGCAACCCGAGCCCCAGGCCGCCGCGACTACTTTCGATGCTGCGCGCGGCCTGCGCGAAGGGCTCGAAGAGCTTGCCGAGCGTGTCCGGGTCGATGCCCAGCCCGGTATCGGCGACCTCGAGGACCGCGCAATCTTGGGTCCGCGCCAGCGACACCGAGACCTTCCCGTCTTTGGGGGTGAATTTCGCTGCATTGATCAGGAGGTTTCCGATCGCCTGCGCCAGCCGAGTCGGGTCGCCGTCAATCAGGATCGCATCGTTCGGCAGCGCCAGGACCACTTCCTGCCGATCGAGAAAGGCCCGGTGGTCCTCCACCGTTCGTCGTACAAGCTCGACCAGGTCGAGGCGCGTCCGCTGGAGTCGGATCTTGCCACGGCTGATGCGGGTGATATCGAGCAAGTCATCGATCAGGCGCGCAAGGTGTCCCGTCTGCCTGTCGATGACCTTGAGCGCCCGGCGGGCTTGCTCCCCGCCCGGCGTGGCCTTCTCGAGGATGTAAGTACTGCTGCGGATGGGTGTCAGCGGGTTGCGAAGCTCGTGCGAGAGCTGTCCGAGAAACTCGTTCTTGCGGCGAACCGTATCGGCAAGTTGCAGATTGGCCTCGCGCAAAGCCTCCTCGGCCTGCTTGTGCTGGGTGACGGCCTCAGTTGCTTGCTCAAGGATCGTGCGCATTGCCTCGAGAGCTTGCTCTGTCTCTTTCAGCCGCAGCCGCAGATCCTCCACCTCGGAGCGCAAGCGCTCGTTCTCGGGGCGGAGGCTCTTGGGCGACTTGGTTGCCA
>PMZX01000112.1:3109-4172 GCA_003170035.1 Myxococcales bacterium
AACCGGGCAGGCAGATCTGTGCAGCACCCTCTCGGTCACGCTACCCAGGACCGCATGGGCAAGCCCGCTGTGGCCGTGGGTGCCCATCACGATGAGGTCCGCGGGCATCTCGAGCGCCCGTTTGACGATTTCCGTGTGCGGGCTCCCTTCCCTGCTATGCGTGTCACAGGGTATCCCGGCAGCCTGAACCCGCTTGGCGTCTTCGCTCAACTTCTCCTGCACCCGTTTCGACAGGTCGGGCATCAAGACCGAGAAAGGCACGACTTCCACCGCCGACGGCAGTAGAGCTACCGTCGCAGTCACGTGCAGAAGCTCGATGCCAGCATCGAATGCCCGCGCCAGGACCACCGCGGCCTGAACGGCCTCGCCGGCAGCGTCGGAGAAATCGGTAGGTACCAAGATGCGTCGAATCTTCGGATTGTCCATGATTGCCCCCTTTTCTTCCCCTGAACACAAGTGTACCGCGGGTGGGTTCCGATATGTGATTCGGTGGTCGCGTTCGCGCAGTCAACACGCAAAGCGTGCGCGTGTCAGCGGTATTGCTGCCGGCGGTGGAATTCGCGGTAGGCTTCATTCAGGCTGCGCATCTGGGACGCGGCCGGGAGGGCATCATGGCAAAGGTGGAATCAGTTCCTAGCGGGTACAACACGGTGACGCCGGCCTTGGTGGTCAAGGACGCCGAACAGGCCCTGGCGTTCTACAAGAAGGCATTCGGCGCCGAGGAACACATGGTCATCCGTGACCCGAGCGGAAGGTTCTTGCACGCGGAGATCCGGCTCGGCAACTCGCCCATCATGTTGGGCGAAAGCATGGAAGGCTATCCGGTCACCACGACCAGCCTGTACGTTTACGTCGTCGACTGCGACGCGGTTTACAATCGCGCGCTGGCAGCCGGGGCCAAGGCCAAGAGCGCACCCAAGGACGGTTTCTGGGGCGACCGGTATGGGCAGATTGAAGATGGCTTCGGCAATCTGTGGACGGTCGCCACGCACAAGGAGGATGTGCCGCCCGACGAGATGCGCCGGCGCGCCATCGAGGCCATGAGCCCCTCACCCTAGCCCTC
>PMZX01000012.1 GCA_003170035.1 Myxococcales bacterium
TACGACCTGTACACGGGAACCCTGATCGATCCGCGACTTGCCGTTCGTCACAGCTCCCGCGTCGGCCGTGGCGAGCTGTACACTGAAACCGGTGGCGTTCCGCCTCGCAGCTCTCGGAAGGGGAGGAACTCGCATTGACAGCGTCTGGGACCGCCGCACCACCTGCAGCGCTCGCACTCTCAGGGCGGCAGCTCGACCTCTATGGGGCGCTGGCCGACAGAAGCGAGCGCCTGGCATCAATGTACTACGGCGCTCTCCTGGTCCGCGACAGTGGAGGCAACCCCGACCGTTTCGCGCTCGCGGCGCACGGAATGCGCGAGCTGATGGAGAAGCTACCAGCATACCTAGACGTGGCCATGCCAGCGCACGCCGAAACGTTGAAGAGGAAGGTGCAAGAGGTTGAGGATGCTTGGAACCACGTTGTGAACAGCAGTGGCTGGAGCAGTCCCCAGAACGCCTGGCAGGGCTCAATAGATTGCCGACTCCGAAAGTTCCTGGCGAAACTGGACAGCTTCTTCTGCTGGTTTCGCAATCATATGCCCCGGCGCAGAGAGGAGGTTTCGGCCGTGCTACGCACCATCGATCCCGCAAACCGACAGCTTCCTAGGCTGCTTGAAGAACGAAATGTCGCGACATGGAACGAGATGCGCCAGTTCTTTCAAAGCGTCGCACATCATGGCAAAACGCCCGCACAGGTCGACTTCGACAAGTCAGTCGAGACCCTAGAACGCTTTCTTCTTGAACGGCTCGCTCCGCGCACGTTTGACGACTTCGCTGAAATTGATGCCATCCTCGGCACAAGCGAGACCAAGAATGCCTAGCCCCCAAGACATCAAGGAGGCAATCGAGCTCATCGGCAAACGGACAGCGAACTACGAGTATTTCTTTGACCGCTTGAACTCGCATGAGTGGCTAGCGCCGCTTCGTGATGCCGGGTTCTTCACCTCACCCCCCCCACCGAAACGGGAGGGTGACTACATCTCATTTCCGCTCTGGCCTGAGTCTCGCTACCTTGTCCGAATGGCAGCCGTCGAGGCGGTCCAGGCAACCGTCCTGGAAATCGCCGAACGCATACCCAACACTGAGAACGTCCGTGTGCACGACGACCTCGCCGACATAGCGCTGGCTCTTCCAGCCGCGCTTTCTGCCCGCGTTGCTGTGAAGGCGAAGCCATGGCTCGACAGTACCTACCACTTGCTCCTTCCGGAGAAACTGGGTCGGTTGGTCACGCATCTCGCCCGCGGAGGGCAGGTGGACGTGGCGCTGAACCTCACGAGGAAGATCCTTGAGCTTTCACCCGATCCGCGTTCCACAGATCAGGATTGCCTTCCCAGAGAACCACGCCCACATTTTGACGACTCACATTACGAACAGATCCTGGAGAACCATCTGCCCGACCTCGTCGCGGCCGCAGGTGAAAGGGCTCTTTGGCTGCTTTGTGATGTTCTGGAGTCAGCGCTTCAACTATCTCGCAGGGAAGCATCGGAGCAGTACGAGGACTATTCCTGGATTTGGCGGCGTGCGATCGAGGACCACGAGCAGAATGAGGGTCACTCGATCAAGGATCTGCTCGTGCAGGCTACGCGCACCGCTGCCGAGCGCCTCTGTGGTCTCGACCACGCCCAGGTGTCTGGGCTGGTCCAAAGGCTCGATGCACGCAAGTGGACAATCTTTCGTCGGCTTGCGCTACATCTCCTGCGGCTGCACCACAGCTCCTGCATGGACCTGATCGAGAAGTTCCTGGTCGACGGCAACCGCTTCCACGACATCGCTGTCCGCCATGAATACTTCCTTCTGGCCCAAACATGCTTCGGTGCTATTTCTGATCTCGCGCGAATCACGATCCTCGGGTTTGTCGAGGCGGGGCCGCCCAACCTAGATGCCTTCGCGGAACGACCGAGAGAAGAAACCGGGCAACCTCCTTCTGCTGACGAAGTAGGTCGCTACAAACATCGATGGCAACTCGAACGACTCGCGCCGCTGAAAGACAGCCTGCCCGCCGACTGGAAGAGTCGCTACGACGGTCTGGTGTCGGTTTTTCATGAACCCGAACATCCAGAGTTCCTGTCGTATTCGTCCGGAGTATGGTGCGGCCCGACGAGTCCCAAGAGCCCCGACGAGCTCCGTACGATGACGGTGCCAGCGATTCTGTCGTTCCTCGGGGAATGGAAGCCGTCTGGCGAGTGGGAATCTCCATCACGGGAGGGGCTCGGGCGCGCGCTGTCCGCTTTGGTAGCAGCCGCCCCAGAGGAGTTCGCGGAGAACGCAAAAGATTTCCAGGTGCTTGACCCGATCTACGTTCGTTCTCTACTGATGGGCCTGCGCGATGCTCTCAATCAAGATCGAGCTTTCGTCTGGGGTCCGGTGCTCGATCTGTTGCTTTGGGTCACCCAGCAGCCGAGGGAGATTCCTGGCCGTAAGGTCAACCCCATCGAGGAGGATCCCGATTGGGGATGGACGAGGAAGGCGATTGCGGACTTGCTGTCAGTAGGGTTCAAGAATGAAGGGAAGGGTCTGTCTTTTGACCTACGTGGTCGCGCGTGGCGCATCCTTGAGCCATTGACGGACGATCCTGACCCAACGCCCGATCGTGAGGTCCGGTACGGCGGAACGAACATGGATCCCTCGACGATGTCAATCAACACGACGAGGGGAGAAGCTATGCATTGTGTGGTCGAGTACGCCCTCTGGGTCCGTCGTCACCTTGAAAGGGACCAGGTGGCGGCGACAACAGCTACCGGCACATTGGACGAAATGCCCGAGGTTCGATGCGTGCTAGATCGTCATCTTGATGTTGCATTCGATCCGTCGACCGCGGTCCGATCCGTTTACGGTCGCTGGTTCCCATGGCTTGAAATGCTCGACCACCAGTGGGCTGCCGATCGGGTTTCCAAGGTATTTCCCGCCGAGGCAGCGTGGGACACGTTGAGGGACGCTGCTTGGGCAGCCTACCTTGCGTTCTATCCGCCGTACAAGAGGGTATTCGACCTGCTCCGCGGCGAGTACGAACGGGCGATTGATCGCCTCGGAGCGACCGGCGAGGGAAAACATCGTGCCCATCCAGAAGAAAGACTGGCCGAGCACCTTATGTCGCTCTGCTGGTCGGGAGTCCTTCCACCCGCGGACGACTCCGGAGGGCTCATCAACCGCTTCTTCGAGAAGGCCTCCGATGATTTACGCGCCCACGCGGTCGGATTCATCGGCCGAAACCTCGTGCGCGCCGAAGGCGAGGTTGACAGGGACGTCGCCGCGCGATTGAGATCGCTGTGGGAGTGGCGAGAACAATCGACGATCGGCGATTCAGCTCAGCACTCGAAGGAACTCGCTGCCTTTGGGTGGTGGTTCACATCCAGGACGCTCGACGAAGATTGGGTCCTTCAGCACCTGCGAGAGGTATTGCGGCAAGTTCGATGGGCCGAGCCAGATCACATGGTTGTCGAGAAGCTCGCCGCCATTGCGGAGAAACGGCCCCTGGATGCGGTTGAGTGCCTTGGCGCAATGGTTGAGGCGGACAGGGAGGGTTGGGGAATAGCCACCTGGGCGGACGACGCCAGAACGCTCTTGTCGTGGGCACTGCAGAGTTCGGACGCATCTGCGCGGACCGCGGCAGTCAAGCTTGTTAACCGTCTAGGTGCGCTCGGGCATCGGGACTTTGGCTCGCTTCTCCGAGGGGCTTAGAGGGGGCTCCTCACGGAAACCTCTATGGCGAGCCAGCATGCTGCCCTGAATGGGACGATCGCCTCCCTCTCTGCCAGGTTGAGTGAGACAGTGGCCCCCCTGGAAATTTGAGTAGAGGGAAGAGGACCAACGCGCAGTGACGGCTCTACAAGACAATACCCAAGTGGCAGCTTCTCGAGCAGCAGGCATCGCACACGTCGCAGTGGGCCGCGATTGAGGCGATCGCGGGCAAGATCGGCTGCAAGGCCAACACGCTAGGGGAGTGGGTCCGTCGCACCGAGCGTGATAGTGGACAGCGGCCCGGTTTAACGACCAGCGAGCGGGAGCGGTTCAAGGAGCTGGCGCGCGAAAACCGGAAACTCAGCGGGTGAACAAAATCCTGCGGAAGGCCTCTGCGTATTTCGCACGGGCGGAGCTTGTCGACGGCAATTGCCATCCGGCAAAATCTGACGGCCGACGCAGAAGACAAGGCCCGTTCCCCGTCCACGACGCTGCATTTTCTACTTGACAAGATCGCTGAACATATGTTCAGCTATGCGTCATGTTCTCCGTCGAGGATTTG
>PMZX01000156.1 GCA_003170035.1 Myxococcales bacterium
GGCATCGTGGCCGGGCGTCTGTCGGCGGGAGGCTGGCCGTGATCAAGATCGCACTCGCCGCCATCGTCCTCGGCTTCAAACTGGCTGTGCTCTTCGCCCGTCGGTGCTACTGGCAGGTCCGCGTTTGGTTCGCGGTGCGGGAATTAGAGAGGAACATTCGACGATGACCAAGACCGCGCACGCCCTGCAACTCATCGCCGATGGCCACAAGACTCCATACGTCGCCAGCCATGCGGGCGTCACGCACGGGACCGTCTACGACCTGCGCTTCCGACTCAATCACCCTGGCTACCGGCGCAAGTCGAAAGCTTCGGGTCCGGTTGTCTCTCGGCAATCCCGCGCCGACCAGGCCTGCGAGCTGGCCGAGCACATGCCGGTCGCTGAGGTCGCGGAGAAAATGGGACTCACCGAACGCACCGTGCGCCAGTACGTCACGCCAGCAAGAGAGCGCGAGATGGCGGCGAATCTCCCGCGCTGTGCCTGTGGCTTGCTGCTGCCCTGCAGTTGCGGCGGAATTCCACGGCGGGCGGAAGACTTCCTTGGCCGGCGCGGCGAGCAGGTCATAAATTCCATGGGCAGATAACATGCTGGCTCTCTGGATCGGCATAATGGTTGTGGTCGGCTTCCTGGCCTGGTGGAGTTGGTAGTGACCCGTGAATTTCCCTGCTGGCAGAAACGCCGCCTGCCACCGGTGCACGTGCTGAAGACGCCGGCCGAAGCTGCGGCGGCGCAAGTACAAGCGCGGCTCGATAGACTGCGGGAGTTCGGATACGTAGAGCCTACATACGAGGAGCGCAAGCGGAACCAGTTCGTCAACGTGGACTTGCTGCTGCACTTGCCGAGGGAACGATGAACATTCTCACCCAGACCGCGCTGAACATCGCCCGCGGGTTGGTGGGCGTGCAAGAGGTTGGGGGAAACAACCGCGGTACGCAGGTCGAGGGGTGGCTTCGTCGAGTAGGACAACCTCCTGGTAAATCCTGGTGCGCGGCTCTGCAATGGTGCATCGCTGACGATTCGTTTCGCAAGAACTCCTTCCCGAATCCGATTCGCCCGTGCGCTTCTGTGGTGAAGCTGATTGCGTCGCTACCAGCCGCCTGCAAACTCGCGGGGCCAGCGCCTGGGGCTTGGTGTGCCCACGAAGACGTAGATGAAAACGGAAACCGCACAGGTCTCGGGCACATGGGGATGATCGACGCCCTCGACCCAGCGAACGAAGGGACCTATTCCATCGAAGGCAACACGAACTCCGAGGGATCGCGCACCGGCGGAGGCTGCTGGCGCCACACCCCGCGTGTGCGTCCCTTGGCATACTGGAATCTTGGCTTCTGGGACTGGTCAGCGGCGGTTCCGAGTTGCCTGCCGCCAATCATCGACCCGGACGCAATCCAGTAGGTTCAGGCATCCAAACAACGTGAGGTGAAACCATGTCCCTAGTAGCTCTCATCGTGTTTCTGATTGTCATTGGCGTCCTGCTCGAAGTGCTCAAGAACTTCATCCCGATGGACGGCACCATCCGCAAGATCATCATCGTGGTGGTCGTTCTCGCGGCGGTGTTTTTCACCCTGTCGGCCTTCGGCGTCTGGGACTACATAGGCGGGGTATCTGTGCCACGCCTGCACCGCTAGGCCCGTTTCAGCGTTTGCTGAAAGTGCCCCATCCGCTAGACAGCCGCGCCACGCTCGTGCTACCATGACCGATACGGCCAAAGTCCTCCCTTTATGGAGTTTCCATCATAGGCCGTCGCCATGCCAGGTAAGGCGATGAATCCTGGCACTTTTGAATGACTGATGTTGCAGCCATAGTTCTCGCTCTTTGCGGCCCGGGCGCTGTCCCGCTCGCCCCGCATTTCGCGCACGCCGCCCACAAGTACCACGTGCCGCCGGCAGTCCTGGTCAGCGTCGCGAGGATCGAAAGCCGTTGTGACCCGACAGCAGACGACGGTGACTCCGACTACGGGGTCATGCAGATTCGCGAAGGCGGCTCTGCGGCGCACGGTCGCACGAAGGCGCAGCTCCTGAACGCGCGCACGAATATCATGCTCGGCGCTCGCCATATCCGCTACTGGTGGACTCGCTGCGGGGACTTGCCGGCAAGCTTGGGGATCTATCGGGGCTCGCACAACTGCCACGACGGCCGACATAGCAAGCGGGCCAAGGACGTCATGCGGCTGGCAGAGCAGGCCGGGCACGAGCCGGAGTCGTAGTTTGCACCACGGCCGCCGCGATAGCTGCCATGCCCCGATCCGCAAGGCCCTGCGCGACTGCGGCCTACTGGTGCACGACATCGGCGACGTGGGGAAGAATCTGCCCGACCTGATGACCGCTCGCCACGGTGTCACATACCTGATGGAGTGCAAGGACCCCAAGACCGGCGAGGAAAGCGATGGACAGGAACAGGCGCGCCTCGCTTGGCTCGCGAAGGGCGGCGGCCCGTGGGTCGTGGTGCACACCGTGGCCGAAGCGCTGCGCGAAGTCGGCATCAATCCAGCGGCCACCACAATCGGCTGACCAACCGTCAAGAAATCCTTGACCGTTGCCGGCCAGGCCGCACGCTGCGGGCGCTACTTCACGAGCGTCGGCTTCCAGGGGCCAGGACTAGGCGCCCATGGTTGCGTCCAGGGTACGCCAGCTTTCACCTGGAATTCGCGCAAGTGGACGTCGCAGAAGTGCTGGTCTGGACCGACCTGGCGAGCGCACGCCGAGCAGAGATTCAGATCGCAGGTACGGCCATCGCCCATCGGGTAGTCGCAGAGGAAGTCTGCCACGTAGCCGCAGGCGCAGACCGGAAGCGGGAGAGCCTCGCCACATGACATGATCGGCCCGTGGTCTGGCGCCATGTCGTTTTCGCGTCCTTGCGCTTTCAGTACGCTATCGTCCCATCCTGCAGCCCGGAACAGTTGGCCCAGAGTACGTGGCCGGTGGTGAAGAATCTGGCAGGGCATCGAACCTCCTGGCACTCTCGTGCTCTCAGATCGCAGTGGGTGGGCACAAGTTTCACACCCTCTAACCAGCTACTCCGGAGCAAAACGAAACGGCTGTCAACACTTTCCTTTGCTAGTTCAAGTGGTGGATGAGAAAACCGCCGGGCGCACCTAGAAATCATTGGCGTTTCAGACGGCGCGAAGTCTTGCCAACATGCGCGAATTCTTCAAGGTCTACTTCACGGCCGCCAGCGGCAAGTCCAGGAAACGGCAAATAGTTAAAGGACTACTTGAGATATTGCCCACCGACCAAAGTGTCTGCTCTTGGCGAACAAGTGCCGACGTTTCGTAACAGGGAGCGCGCGCCAAGGTGGCTACTTCGAATCAAACTGGCGACTTGAGATGCACGCCCGTCATCGTTGCAGCCTTTCGATATCCTCAGCCGTCGGTGGCACGTCGAATGTCTCGCCGCAATCCGGACATCGAAAGCGGCCATCTTCTGCTGGCAGCATATTCTTGCCGTAACGGTGCAGGCACTTGCCCGGGCCGAAAGCGGCGTCGAAGTCGGCCTTGGTCCACTCGAAGATCGTTTTGTCTGGGTTCATGGTTTGGTCCCCTTCACGGCGCGCGCCCCGATTGCACACTTACACTGGTGGCCCCATCGAAAACCCCGAGAATCGCGCTGCACCATTTCGCAAGTACGCGTAACATTGGGCGCGCGCCACCTGGATGGTCACGATCTGTCTCGTCCCGTTCTCGCGATACTCAGCAGGAGCTCGGCGAATTCGGGCGGCGTGGCCTGTCGCTGGCGGTGGCTGAGTTGCTGGCAGATGCCCGTCTTGATCTTGCGTGCGCGCTCCTCTTTTGAGTGGCAGCCCATGTCGAGCTTTGCCGTGGCTGGTGATTTTCCCCAGCGCAGTGATGGGAGCACGACCCCATGGGCATAGAGCCACGTCGCCTTGCGCGCGCGATGCCCGTAATGTCCCTGCTCCACGCAGCACGTCCAGCCGCCCACGCAGTCCGCGGGGATCCAGCCGCCTGTTTTCGGAGGTGCAAGCAGGCCATGGACGCGCCACGCGTGCGACGCCTCCGGGTGTTCAAGCACTCCGCCCCACCGCCGCACGGCTGCGAGCGCAGAAGCGAAACAGCCTTCGTCGTCTCCGAGTTTGCGACGCACTTTCTCGGTGGGCGCTCCGCTCCAATACCGCCCCCAGCGTGCGCAGGGTGGGTGGGCGACCACGGGCCAGGGCCCGGAGTACTTGCGGGCGTCGCGCTTCTCGTCCCAGGGGTCACAGTCTTTCCGGCCCGAATAGACCCCGTTGTATAGCACGTAAAGAGCGGCGATCACAGCCCGCCCCCATTCGCCAGCCGATCCAGGTTGCACTGCCTGCAGTCGCACGGCGGGCGGGTAGCGTCTGCCGCGTCGAGGGCTACCTCGGCAATCTGGCGGCGCGCTTTTGGTGCCAGCATCCAGGCGTATTTCCCCTGCTGGGCGATGGCCTCGACGATGGCGGCGATTCTTTCCTCGCGGGTCATGGCTTCGCTTTCTTCCGGCAGTTGACGACCCAGCGCCGCGCCGAATGACCGGCGCTGATTCGGCTGCGGCCGACGACGCACTTGCAGGCGGTCTGCCAGTGGAAATGGCCGAGGAGCGTCGTGATGGGCGCGCTCTTGCAGAGAGGGCAAAGTAGTGGCTTGTTCACGGCTGCACGACCTCGCCGAATTCGTCCAAAATCGTGACGTGGCAGCGCTGGCTGGGCACCTTCACGACCTTCACCGCGCGCCCTCTGCCAACATCACGGTGGACGCGATCTTCGTAGATTTCGAAGGCAGGCTCATCGGGCGGTTTCGGCGCGGGGATGCTTGCAATCTGCCCCAGTGTGAGCACGCACGCGGGCGCCTCTGGGATATTGGCGTCAGGGACGTACCGCGGGGGAACGGGGATGCTTGCAATTGGTGCCGACCTCCCAGCCGGCGTGCCGGGGGTCGGTGACATATAGTCCCCTAGACCCGGTGGGCAGGATCGAGACTCGCCGGGCTGCCCCATGTTCGGCGAATCCGCGCGGGGGTTTATGCGGCCCGCGACCGCTCCGACACTAGATAAGGGTTCCTGGCCGCCCGCTCTAGTCGCTGAGCTATGGGAGCCCCTTCCGAGGCTCCCAGCGGGACTCAAACCCGCGACCGCACGGCCAGGAAACTCCACGACCGGCAAGCCAAGCTGCTTCGCCTCGCGGTCGACGTCGGCCACGGCCATGGTGATGGCCGCCTCCTGGGCCCGGCGGATGTTCGCGCCGGCGCGGTATCGCACGACCACGGCGCGGCATACCTGGGCGGCTTGCGCCACGCGGGCAATGTCGCTTTTTGCTATCTCAAGGCGCGGCATTGGCATGAATTTTGACACCATCGGCGTTTTGTGGCATCCTACCAGTATGGGCCAGGTCTCCACGCGCTACCGCCTCCGCTTCGTCGTGCTGGATGAAGACGCAGAGGCGTGCCTGGATATCACCTTGGCGCACGAAGGCCTCGCCACGCTCAGGGTAGGCAGCGGTGACACCATCCCCGTGCGGCTCACGGTGACCGACCGTCAGCGCGTCCGCCTTGCACATGGGGCAGATAGTAGAACTCACAGCCCGCCCACTTTCGCCGACCGCTCATCCCGGCACTGCCGGCACTCGCACGGATCGCGGGTGGAATCCGCGGCGTCGAGTGCCGCCTCGGCGATTCGCCGCACCACCTGATTCGCGATCGCCTCACTGATGACACGGGCCGATGACCAGCGATCGTTGTGGAGGGTGCGCACCAGCGCGCACGCGACGGCGTGGATGCGCGACTCGCGGGTCACCGCTGCACCTCGCCCGCGCGGTCCAGCTCGGCGCAGACATCGCGAGAATACTCAGCCAGATCTGAGTCAGCGTCGTCGATCACTCGGTCGATTGCCCGGATTCGCTCCAGCGCCTCGGCCGAGTCCAGTAGGGCTGGCAGGCGGGCCATTGCGGCGGATAGATACGCGGTACGAGTCTGCGCCGACGGGGCGGCGAGCCAGGCGGATTCGAGGCGGCGTAGGTCGGAGAGCGTGGCGAGCGTGAGGGGGGATGGCATTTGCCGAAGATGCGCTCGGCCCGTGCGAAATGCAAGAACTATTTTCGTTGCATTCTATCTTTTTCTATGCTATCCGTCGGTGTATGAGTGCAAAAGCCCGTCCGCAGAAACTCCATCGTGGCCGACCAGCGTTGCCGGCCGAGTCCCGTGCTAGCGAGCCCGTCACGGCATGGCTCACACCGGCCGAGTGTGACCTCGTGACCCGAGCTGCGTCCACGGTGCCAAGACGTAGCATTTCCCGCTGGTGTGCTGATATAGTAGTGAGCGCAGCGCGGAACGTGCTCGGCGCTCACGGCCTGGAATAGTCGCAACTCCTTGCGGACCTACGCAAAAATGCGCCACGTAATTACGCCATTTAACTTAATGCGCGAAACAATTTACGGCTTAACGCGGATGGAACGTGGCGCGAAACCAAGGCCTACAACTTGGCCCTTTCTTTGCTATAGAGTATAGGTAAGATGGCAACGCAGAAAACAGACACGGAGGCCCAGACCATGACGACCCACGAGCACACCCAGGATAGCGATTGCGCCGGACACATCGTAGACGGCGAGTGCCAGGTCTGCGGCGTCTGGCATAACAATGAGTGCCCGGAGTGCCACGGCCACGGATTCCACACGTCAGAGTGCCCAGACAACGACAACAACTCACACGACGGCGCGGTGGTATGCACGTGCGGCCCGGACTGCGGCAGCGACTCCACGGCGTGCGGCGACTGCCCGGCGTGCGCATGCGAGCCGGAGCCGAGCCACTGCGTGTTCGATGGCGAGGAGGTATAACATGACGACTTTCCACTCAGCCACCAAGAGCGCAACCATCGACCGCAGCACGCTGACCGTCACGACCAACGACGGCGCGACCACAACTCACACGACGCTGGCCGATGCCACGGCGCGAGCGCTGGCCCATGTGGCGACGCCCAAGCCGACGCCGCTGCGCCTGGCCCTACTGGACGCCATGGCCCGATCAACGACATGGAGGGACTGACGATGCCACGACCCACGACCCTGGAATGTCTGAGAGCAGCGGACGAGCACCTGACCCGCGCGCTGAACTGCCTGCGCGACGCCCGCGAGAACGAGCTGGCCGAGGCTCGCGCCGCTGGCAATCTGCCAGGCGCCAGCGGAGCCGACGCGCACGCCCGGCACCTGCTCTGCAATCGCGCGCTCATCGAGGCCGAGCGACTGGCGACCGCCGCGCGGGAGATTCTGTCGTGACCGCCCTGGCGCTCGCCCTTCTCCTCGCCGGCCCGCCCGCCTCTTGGTCTGACCCATTCGTGCCGCCGGTCGAGCGCTTTGCGTCGTACTGGCCGACGCACGCACAGGCCCCGAAGCCCGCGCCGCTCCCCGCTCGCAAACTCACGCGCGCCGATTTTGCCGACGCGCCCAAGCCGCGCGCACTGACCGCGGCCGATGCCCGCGCGCAGGCCGACGCGCTCCAGGCCGAGCTAGCGGCCGAGGCTGCGGCGTACCTGGTGCTGTCCAATCGACGTGACCGCGCGGTAGTTTTGAGTGCGCTTTTGTGCGACGCCCGGCAGCGCGCTGCCGATGCGGCTGCCAAGAATCGCTCTGGCACCCTTGATCGGCCCTTGGCGCTCGCCTACGTGAAAGCGGTCGAGGTGGTCGAGGCTACAGAGCTGCGCTTGGCCGTGCTGGACGTGCGGCCGCTGGTCTGCTCGTTGTGGCCTGTGGCCCGCATGGTGTCCTGCTTGGGTATCACCGCGCCGGCAGAGTGCGAGACGGACGCAGAGCTGGCGGCCATGGTTCGCGCGGCGGGAAAGCTGGGGGCGCCGTGACCGCCCCCCTTCCACCCTGGCAGATTCGCATGCTTCCACCCGAGGAATGCCCGTACTGCTGCCAGGACGCCGCGCCCGGGGACAGGCTCTGCCACGAACACAAGCGCATCGGGGACGACGATGCAAGACAACGGCACGTTGAATTTATGGAGGACGAATGACCGCCAAGACAGCCTTGGAGAACTGCCGGAAAGCCGCCGCGTACTTTCGCCAGTGTGCCAGTCGAGTGCAGCCGCATCAGCTCGGAGTCGCGCAGGCCATGGAGTACGCAGCCGCTGTGTCGTGGATGGCCGCGACATGGACCGAGCCCGGCACCGACGCGCAAATAGCCGTAGAAGTCCAGGCACTGGCCCGAAGGCAACTGGCGGCCATGCGAATCCCGGCGGAACACGTGCGACAACTGACGAAGGGGAAAGCGTCGTGACGTTCTGGGCATTGACGGGCGATATTTGCGGAGGTGGCGCGAGAATCTTCCTTGACATCGGCCGCACACAACGCATAGGATGCACACATGGGAAAGCCGAACGAACTGCTGGTAATGAAGTACGGCGCCGAAGGATTTTGGACTGTCGCGGCTACCGCTGACGTCCTAATGCGCCCGGCAGCGACGCTGTATTCATGGATTCGCCGCGGCAGATTGAAGCGCGTGAGGCGCACGGGTGGCAGCGTCTTTGTCCATTACGAATCTGCCGCGCAACTTGCCAAGGCGGGGTTCCCGGCGCGCAAGCGGCTAGCCGGAGGCGCCAAGTGAAGCCCGCCGCGACTGCGACGAACAAGGAGACATGACCATG
>PMZX01000072.1 GCA_003170035.1 Myxococcales bacterium
AGTCGCGGCGCGCCCGTCGACGTGTAGGGCCGAGCTGCGGTCGCCCGCGCTCGCCTGGTCAGTTGCCACGTGCTCATCGCGGCAGCGACCGATTTCGCGAAATCGACCTTCAAGGTCCCGGGGAAGGTTTTGGCAGCCCGCCCTATCCTGATATATTGCCGCGAGGGCATCACAAATGAAGGCGATCAACATCGGCAAAATCTCCGTTGGCGACGGACACCCATGTTTCATCATCGGTGAGATTGGAATCAACCACAACGGAGACGTTGCGATCGCAAAGAAGCTCATCGACGTGGCAGAGGCGGCGGGCTGCAATGCCGTGAAGTTCCAAAAGCGCACACCCGAGCTGTGTGTGCCAGCTGCGCAACGCGGTTTGATGAGGGAAACACCGTGGGGCTACATCACGTACATGGAGTACCGGGAAAAGGTTGAGTTTGGTCGCGAGCAGTATCAGGAAGTCGACAGCTATTGCCGTGAGCAAGGCATCGTCTGGTTCGCGTCGTGCTGGGACGAACCTTCGGTCGACTTCATCAAGCGGTTCGATGTGCCGTGTTACAAGGTGGCCTCGGCTGCGCTCACAAATGACAAATTACTGGCTCGTTCGCGTTCCGTCGGGCGGCCCATGCTTCTGTCGACGGGGATGAGCACTCTGTCGGAAATCGACCACGCGGTGCAGGTGTTAGGCGTCGAAGACCTGATTCTGCTGCATACGGTTAGCACCTACCCGGCTCATTACGAAGAGCTTAATCTGCGTGCCATCGCGACGCTGAGGGATCGTTACCATGTTCCAATCGGCTATTCCGGGCACGAGACGGGTCTGGCTTCTAGTGTTGCAGCAGTAGCTCTCGGCGCGTGTGTCGTGGAGCGACACATAACGCTCGATCGCTCCATGTGGGGTTCGGATCACGCGGCGTCGCTCGAGCCCAGCGGGCTCATGAGGTTGATTCGCGATATCAGGTTGGTCGAAACCAGCATGGGCACTGGAGAGAAGAAGGTCATAGAGCGGGAATTGCCCATAGTGGCTCGCCTGCGGTGCAGAGATGGAAGTGCTTGAACGAATCAAAGCGATCGCCATGGACGTCGATGGCGTCCTCACCGACGGAACGTTCTGGTGGGGAACCAACAACGAGGAGCTCAAGCGCTTCTGTTTTGCTGACGTGACCGGCCTGGGTCTGGCTCGACAAGCAGGTCTCAAGCTGGCGCTGGTCTCTGGCGAATCGAGCCCGGCGGGGATGGCGCTGGTAAGGCGTTACGCCGAAAAGCTCAAGATCGCCGACGTCTACCCGGGCTGTCACGACAAGGCGGCTGCCTTCCGCGATTTCATCGCCAAGCATGGGATTGATTCGGGCGATGCCTGTTTCATCGGGGACGACAGCATCGACATGCCGGCCATGGACCTGGCTGGCTTTGCCGTGGCCCCGCCCAACGCCCAAGCCGAGGTGCGCGCCAAGGCCGCCATGGTCACCAAGCTAGGTGGCGGGCATGGGGCCGTGCGCGAAGTCATCGATCTGATTCTCGATGCCCAGGCAGCGCGAAGGCAGCGCCATGGCTGAAACGATTAAGCTCTCCGACTACGTGTTGCGCTTCGTCGCTGATCAAGGTGTCACGCATGTTTTCATGCTGGTTGGTGGCGGTGCCATGCACTTGAACGATTCCGTCGCTAGCTACCCCAAGCTGCACTATGTGTGCAATCTGCACGAGCAGGCATGTGCGATTGCCGCAGAAGCATATGCCAAATACGACAATCGTTTGGGCGTTGTTCTCGTGACTGTCGGTCCGGGAGCGACGAACACCATTACCGGCTTAGCAGGAGCCTGGCTGGATTCCTCGCCGGTTTTGTTCTTGTCTGGACAAGTTAAGCGGGCGGACATGAAGGGCGCGTCCGGATTGCGCAACAAGGGACCGCAAGAGATCGACATCATCCCCCTCGCAAAGGTGCTCACCAAGTATGCAGCCACGGTCCTGGAACCGAGCAGCATCCGGTATCATCTGGAGAAGGCCGTCCACATGGCCAAGAGTGGCCGCCCGGGGCCGGTCTGGATCGAAATCCCGCTCGATGTGCAGGCGGCGAAGGTCGCGCCGGAATTGCTGGAAGGGTTCACTCCGCCTGCGGCGTCCGACAGCGGCTCGGTGTCTGCCTTGCCCGCGCAGGTGGCGAAGACCGTCGCGCTTTTCAACCGCGCCGAAAGGCCTTTCGTGTTGCTCGGCAACGGCATCCGGCTCGCTTCTGCTTTGCCCGAGATCCGCGAGGTACTGGAGGTCTTGAAGGTGCCTTTCGGTTTGACCTGGCCCGCGATCGACTTCTTTCCCGACGACCATCCGCTCCTGGTGGGGCGGCCTGGGTCGATGGCCCCGCGGGGCGCGAACTTCGCAATGCAGAACGCCGATCTGCTGTTGACCGTTGGGGCACGACTCGACCTGGTCTTCACCGCGTTCGCACCCGAGCGTCTGGCCCGTGGGGCAAGAAAGGTGATGGTCGACATCGATCCCGCCGAGATCGCCAAGATGGAGCCGTACCTGGAGGTCGGTATCTGCTCGGATGCGGGCGATTTCTTGCGCGAGCTGCTGCGACAGAAGCGAGACCTTCGGTTGCGCGACCTTGATCCATGGATCGAGCGTTGCGCCCAGTGGAGAACAAAATACCCGTTGCTCTCGCGGCGCGGCGCTTCGGAAAAGGGCCTGATTAGCACGTACGATTTTACGGAGACACTCTGCGGCTTGCTTCCCGAGGGCGCGCTGGTAGCACCGTGCAGCTCCGGGAATTCGGTGGAGATATTCTTGCTTGCCTACCGGGCCAAGGCTCGGCAGCGCCTGCAACTGACCACCGGCCTGGGATCGATGGGATTTGGCCTGCCGGCGAGCATTGGAGCGTGTCTCGCCCACGGGGGACGCCTGACCGTGTCGCTTGAGGGCGACGGCGGATTTCAAATGAACTCCCAGGAGTTGGAGACGCTTGCCAGGTTGAAATTGCCGGTCAAGCTGTTCGTGTTCAACAACGGCGGTTACGGCTCAATCCTCGCCACCCAGTCGGCCTTTTTCCATCGCCTGGTTGGGTGCAACCCCCAGAGCGGCCTCACTTTCCCCGACGTGCTGCGCCTGGCGGAGGCATACGGCCTGCCGGCGGTGCGGCTAGACAGCCCGCGCGATCTGGCATCCGACCTGCGTGCCGTGCTGGAGGCTCCTGGCCCTTGCATATGTGAAATCATGGCGATTCCCGATGAGCCGCGGGAGCCGCGAACGGCCTCTTTCCAGCGGGCGGATGGCAGCATGGCGTCCCGTCCTCTGGAGGACATGTACCCGTTCTTGCCGCGTGACGAATTCGAGGCCAACATGATCGTGCCTCCATTGTCGGAATGAGCGGATGAAGTTCCTCATAGTCGGTCTCGGCGCGGCCGGACAGCGACATGCACGCAACCTGCGCGAGATTCTCGGGGACCGGATTGATCTGTGCGCCTACCGCCAGCGGAGAACGGGCGGCGCGCTCACGGACAGCCTGGCCGTCGAACCGGACGTGACGCCCGAACAGAAGCACGGCATCGAGGTGTTTCGCGATCTCGATGAGGCACTTCTGGCGGCGCCAGACGCCGTCATCGTGGCCAATCCCTCCAGCCAGCATTTGGCCACCGCGCGCCGCGCGGCGGAAGCTGGCTGCGCACTGTTTGTCGAAAAGCCCGTCAGCCATCGTTGGGAAGGCGTGCCAGATCTGGCAGCCTACGTGGCTCGACGGCGCTTGATCACGTTCGTGGGCTACCAGTGGCGATTCCATCCGCTGCTCGCTCGCGTGAAGGACCTGCTGGACGGGGGAACCCTGGGCCGGGTTATCGCAGCCAACGCCGTCTACGGCGAGTACATGCCGGCCTGGCATCCGTACGAGGATTACCGGCAGACCTACGCGGCTCGCAGCGAGCTTGGTGGCGGCGTGCTGCTGACTCAGATTCACGACATGGACTACCTGGGCTGGTTGATCGGATGGCCCGATCAAGTGTTCTCGCTCGGCGGGCATTTGAGCAATCTCGAAATAGACGTCGAGGATACGGCGAGCACCTTGATGAGATGTGGCACGCAGGAGCGCCATGTCCCCGTACACCTGCACCAGGACTACCTGCAAAGGCCTCCCTCTCGCCGGTGCGAGATCCTGCTGGAAGGCGGGAAGGCGTGCTTCGATCTGCTGAACGGCAGCCTGGAGGTCTTCGACACCGGGGGGGCTGCCATCGTCCGGGAAGATACCGCGACGTTTCGGCGCAACGACATGTTCCTTTCCGAGATGCGCCATTTCCTGGCGTGCCTCGAGGGGACGCAGACATCGCGCGTTTCGCTTGCGGAGGGCTGCAAGAGCCTCGCCGTCGCCGTGGCGGCGCGGAAATCGCTGCTGTCGGGGCGTGTCGAAGCGGTGGAGTACTTGCAGACGGACGAGAGCCGGGACAAGCTGCCAGAGAGCTGATCGCAAGGCAGGAGGAACAAGCAACCATGTACGACATCAGCTTTTACATGAAATCACTCGACCTCCTGAAAAGAGTGGAGAGGGGAGAAGTCCAGGATGTCGAGATGGTCGCCAACATACTGGACGGATTCCGCAGCCGAGAACCAGTCGTTTACAACATCGAGACGACCAACGCCTGCAACGNNCACCTGCGCTCCGCAGCGACGCCCTTGAAATCCCGCGCCTGGTGGCCATCGAAACCACCAACGCCTGCAACATGCGCTGCGCGATGTGTCCGCGCACGACCATGATGACACGTAACGTGGAGACGATGAACGCGGACCTGTTCAAGCGGGTGGTCGAGCAGCTGAGCTTCTTTCCCGAAAATCAATGGGCCGCATGGGAACGCTTCGTCGAAGAGAAGTACGGAGTCGTTGCCGGCGACATGAGCGAGAACCATTTCTTTCTGTTGATCATTCCGAAGATCATACAATTGCACGGTTACGGCGATCCCTTGCTCGACAAGAACATGCCGGAATACGTCCAACTTCTGGCGCAGCGTGGCCTCTTTTCCTATTTCAGCTGCAATCCTGCCAACATCGACATGGAAAAGACCGTGCAGATGTTCGAGAACGGTCTCGACTACATCAAGTACTCAATCGAGAGCGTCGAGGACAGCAAACACAAGGAGATTCGTGGCGCGGCCTCGGATTTCTCGGAGAGCTATCGGAAGATATGCAGTCTTCTCGACATGAAAAGGCGCAATGGGTACAAGACGGTCGTAATCATCACCATGCTCGATCTGAATCGCAAAGAGCAGGCGGACGATTTCAAGAAGTTGCGTGCCGCGTTCTCGGGCAAGGATGTCTACATCTATCTGAAGAGCGAGGACCAGCAATGGTACCGGAAGGACTTCCATGGCACGAAATCCGTCCATTGGAGCGAGATCTGCAAGCACCCCTGGATGTCGATGACCGTCAAGTCCAACGGCGAGGCGGTCATGTGCATGGAGGACTTCAACAACGAGATCGTGTTGGGCGATGTCCGACGCGAAAGTCTTCGCGACATCTGGAACGGCGCTGCGTACAAGCAATTCCGGCGCGACCATTTCCAATGCACCCCGGGGCTCAAGTGCACCGAGCAGTGTGACATGCGCGTGATCGGTGAACTAATCAAGCGAGAGATCCCCGCGGCATGAACGACGGAGACAGCGACAGCTCGCGCAACTCGAGCGCGGGAGCATCCGCGGCGTCGTTGGCGGCGGTTTTCGATCTTGATCCTGTGGTGTGTCGTGCTCGGCTGGATGAGAGGTACGCGGTGCTCGACGAGGTGCTCGCGCTTCACGCACCGGTTGTCATCTATCCCGCCGCCCGCATGGGGCGCGCGGCGGCCAGCCGTCTGGCGGGCCGNNCCCAGCGTTGTGGGGCACGCGCATCGATGGGATTTCCGTGCTGTCGCCCGAGGAGATCGGCAGGCAGCACCGATGCACCCCGGTTCTACTCGCGAGCACAATGTTCGATTCCGTCATCCGCGAGGACCTCGAGCGGCGCGGATGCGAGGCCGTGGTCCCGGTAGGGTATCTCAACCTGCGTCTTCCGGACGTATTCGTCTCACGCGAATACGCTGGTGCGTTCACCGCCGTCACCGATCCCGCCAACCGGCCAGCGATCGAGGAGGTGTATACGCTCCTAGCCGACGAGAAATCCCGCCGGGTGTTTGTGTCCAAGCTTGCCCACTACGTGGACCTGGAGAAAAGCCGGTTGGATGCCATCAGGTCGGCAGCTCCGGTCTACTTCGATCGATCTGTCTACGAGCTGGGAAGCGATGAGACCATGGTCGATGGTGGGGCGTACGTTGGGGATACGCTCGCTGCTTTTCGCCGCGCAACGCGGGATAGGTTTCGCGCGTACTTCGCGTTCGAGCCGGACCAGGCCAACTTCGCGAAGGTTGCGACGTTGGCGGCCGCGGATCGGGCGCGCATCGAGCCCATTGCCGCTGGGCTGGCTCGCCGCACGGGCCAGCTTAGGTTCTCGAGCACATCGAGCGTCGACGCTCGCATTCTTGCTGAGGACGAGCCTGGCGGCGAGGCGCTTCCAGTGGTCGGCCTGGACGAGTTCTTCGCCGATCGTCAGCCGCCGACACTCATCAAGATGGATATCGAAGGATCGGAGGAGGACGCTCTGCTCGGCGCTTCAGGACTTGCGAATCGGGCGGCCCCGAAGATGGCCATCTCCGTCTATCATCATCCCAGCGATCTCTGGTCGGTTCCGCTGCTGCTGAAGAGGCTCAATCCCGACTATCGACTCTACCTGCGCCACTACACCCGGGAGGTGGACGATACGGTGTGCTATGCGCTCGTCACAAAAGGGTCAGGGGGCAGGAGCGCGTGACGAGGGTGCCATTGAGATGAGTCTCACGCCTTGCCCAGCTGTGCGCAGCTGCGCCGTATGCGGGAGCACCCACAAGCTACGGGTATTCAGGCAGTCCTTCGGCGCCATTTCGAGCGGCTGCCTGCTAACCGGGTACGACGTCGTGGCCTGCGCAGATTGCGGGTTCTGTTTCGCGGATGGCATTCCGGAGCAGGCGGTATTCGACGAGTACTACGCGGAGATGTCCAAGTACGAGCATCAGGAGTCCGGAGGGCACGAGTCAACCTACGATCTGGCGCGTTTTCGGCAAATGACGGCGTTCATCGAGCCGCTGCTACCCGGGCCCGAAGCGCGCATCCTGGAAATCGGGTGCGCCACGGGCCGGTTGCTCGCGCTGCTCAAGGACCGTGGCTTCACCCGTGTCACCGGAGTTGATCCTTCGCCCTCTTGTGCTGCGACCGCGGAAAGGCTGTATGGGATTCAGGTCACGACCGCCAAGATATCGGCCATACCGTTCGCCGCGGGGACCGTCGATTTCATTGTGCTGGCCGGGGTGCTTGAGCACATCCGGGATCTTGCCACCGCGCTGGACGAGTTGGTGCGGCTGCTCTCGCCGGCTGGGAGGATTTACGTCTGCGTGCCGGACGCTTCGCGATTCGCGCAAGGTGAGGACGCCCCGTTTCAGGAGTTCAGCGTAGAGCACATCAACTTCTTTGGCCCTGTTTCGATGAAGAATCTGATGCGTTCGCGGGGACTGTCGGAGCTTGCTTGTCGGCAGGAGATGATGCAGGTCAGCTTCCGCACAACCACGCCGGTGATCCATGCCGCATTTCAGGCAAGCGCTGCAGGGGCGCCGCTGGTCGCCGATGGCGAGACGGCGTCCGGTCTGCATGCCTATGTCGCCCAGTCGGGCAAGGCGGACGACCGCATTCAGCAAACCGTCTCCGCCATCGCGGCCGGCGGTGAGCCTATCCTCGTCTGGGGGGCGGGGATGCACACGTTGCGCCTGATGCAAACTAGCAGGCTGAAGGACGCGAAGATCGTGGCGTTTATCGACTCCAACCCGCACTATCAGGGCAAGGCCATCGACCGCATTCCCATAATTGCGCCCGGCCGCGTGCGCGATCACGCAGAACCGATCATGATATCGTCGCGGGTGTACCAGGAGGAAATAGCGCGTGCGGCTCGTGAGGATCTCAAGCTGCCGAACCGGCTGATACGGCTCTATGACATGGGTTAGTC
>PMZX01000359.1:0-164 GCA_003170035.1 Myxococcales bacterium
TGCCAGCAGGCTGATGGTTCTGCGCACGAACCGGAGGCGCGACCTGCGACGAATCGACTACGGACGAAGGACAAGGTCAACGCAGACCTTCTGGCTTTCCTCCGGCGCAGAAGTGACGTCTTGATCGGATAGGGGAACAGGCACCCCACGATCCGCTATTTTGC
>PMZX01000359.1:240-4024 GCA_003170035.1 Myxococcales bacterium
TCATCGACATACTCGCCGGTACTTTCGCGTTTTTGCGTGGCTGCGCAACCCAAGAGGGCGGTCACGAATGCGAGACAAGTCAGGAGCCGAGCAATGCGATATCTGTCTGACATAATGCGTTCTCCATTCCTTTTGTAGTCGATTGATTGAGATGCGGAAGCTAGCTGGTCAGTGACAACATACGGCGCCGGAGAGGACAGGACGCCCCTTCACAGCTTGGGAATCCGCAGGGTCTTGCTGATCATCAGGCTGCCCGAGAGTGCGAACATCAGGACCAGCGGGTGCAGGACCAGGCCCAGCTCGACCGAGCCGAAGTACAGCGCCGCCCCCAGCCGGTCCCCCCAGGCCGCCACGGCCAGCACCACGACCAGGACAACGCTCGACGGAATGGGCGTGCCTTCGAAGTACTTGACCTTGTCGCCCCCCGCGGACAGGGCCTCGGCGGTCACGTTGAAACGCGCCAGCCGGCTGACCCCGCAGCCTACGAAGTAGATCAGCACGGCCCAGTCCCAACCGCCGCGCATGCCAGCCGCAAAAGCCAGCGCCGCAGGCGCCACGCCGAACGCGATCACGTCAGCCAGCGAATCCAGCTCACGCCCCAGCATCGAGTGCGCGTGGCGCCAGCGTGCCACCCGGCCGTCCAGCGAATCGAACACCAGTGCCAGCGGCACCAACGCGGCCGCCAGGGTGAAAAGGCCGATCGTGGGCGAGAGCAGGTAGGTCATGGAGGCGAACACGGAGGCCATTCCGCAAGAGGCATTGGCCAGGGTGAACAAGTCAGCCAGGTGAAACCCGCGGATCATGGAGAAGTGTCGTGGCTGGGCCGCAGGTTCGTTCATGGCGAAAGACTGCCGCAAGCGGGCCACCCAAGGAACTGTCGCATCTCCACTGTAGGCTTCCGGGGGCGCGAACACGGCGGTTGCGATGAGATCATCCGTTCGCCTGTCCGCATCGTGTGGCCAGGCTACCTCATTCGAGGCAGCCGAATTCCTCCCGCGCTGCCCAACACACCGAAGCCGTACAGCAGCCAGAGAACCACCGCGATGACAACCACGATATTGAGGATGGTCTTGATCTTCCCGTCCATGGGGATGTACCTATTGACGAGCCAGAGTCCTATCCCGACGATTATCAAGACTAGAACGACTGATATCAGGGACATGGGTGACCTTTCTTTTGTACGGCGTGCTGATAGCCGGAATTCTTTGGGTTGGTCCCGGTGAGCAGAGACTAGAAACGCCGCTTGTCCGGTTTGATGCCGGGAAAGGCGAGTCCATCACAGGTTGGAAACCTGGGCTTCACAAAACGGAGTCTCCAGGGAGCATGGCGGTGCCGAAACTTCGCAATCGGTGCGCGGGTCCCAGCACGAATACGTCCACCGTGTCGGCGGCGCGCAACTTGCATGGCCTCCGCCACCCGGGTTAACAGATGAAGAAGAATCGATTAAGAACACGCCGGACGTCAGTCCACGGTTGGTTCCTGTGCGCTGCCGCTGGCGCCGTCGTTCTTTCCGCCGCCCCCGCCGCGCACGCGGACGAGCCCTCGCTGACGCCGCGTTTCGAGAAGAGCCAGCACTTCACCATCGATCCAGTGGTGGACGGCGTGCTCATCGCCACCAGCTATGGGTTTTCGGTGCTCCTGGACATGATACTCAGTACCGGTGAGATCAGACCCAGTCTGCCCGGTAGCACCGACAAACTCCTGGCAATCGACCGGGTCGCGGTGACGCAGTCGATCGATCCCCACGCCGGAACGTACTCGAACATAGGCATCTGGGTGGCCTATGGGTACGTCCTGCTCGACTTGGCCCACTCCGGCCTCCGGGACGGGCGGAATGCATTGCTGGTCGACGCCATCATGTACGCGGAGTCGCTCTCTCTCACCTCGATGCTCACCAGCATGACCAAGATCGCCGTTCGGCGTCCCCGTCCCATCGACTACGTCAATTGCGGGTCGACCGAGACGGCGCCGGGGGGGGCCTGTACGACCGACACGAATCTACAGCTGTCGTTCTTCTCGGGGCACGCATCCGCCGCCGGGGCGATGAGCGCGACGGCCACGTATCTGGCGTTCGTTCGCAGCGGCGCACATTCGGCACGCCCCTGGATCACGCTCGCGGTGGGANNTGGGTTCGATGGCCGGCGCCGCGATCGGCGTCCTCGTCCCCCATTTCCATCGACGCCCTCACCTCCACGAAAAACAGCTGGAGGTTGTGCCCCAGTGGATCGGCTTTGCTCCCCCGTCCCATGGAGCAGGCGCGGTCAACATGGGGTGGGTCTTCTGACAATTCTGCGGTCAGCACGAACCTAGATTGCGTGTTTCAAGTGACCACTCCTCTGACCCCGCCGCTATCGCCAGTCCACCGCCAGGCCCGACCAGGCTCGCGTGCGCCGCGACATGACCGCGCCGGTTACCCCAGAGCCGTGCTTCTTTCGCTTACGTGCAGACATTTCCTATTAGTCGAATGATGCTTCCGGGAGTATGAATGAGGGGCTCCCGGTTACGAGAAACGCCATGACCCCTCGTACAGGAAGATCAGCCCCCCCTCTCCTCCTCGCCACGTGGCCGTCATCGCCCATGCGGGCAAGACCTCCAGCGGTGGCATGCAGAAACTGCGCAAGGTTCTCGATGCCGCCGGCCACCCGACGCCGTCCTGAGTCCAACAACCTTCTCCCAGTCGTGTGAGGAACCGAATCACGATGCTACGCCGCCGAACGACTGCAGCCCTGGTCGTCACAGTAATGGCAACCGGCGGAGCGGCGTCGTCGCCACCCGCATATGCCGCTGATCCGAGTGTCGAGCCTCCCAGCGCAGCAGCTCCCCCGTCGCCTGAAACCCCACAGAGTGGGCCCCTGGACGGGGCGACGGACCAAGCGAACCAACGGACGTTGCCGAGGGCTGATCCCAAGCTCTCTCCCGTTCTCTTGCCGCCGTCCGCCCCCAAGCCACGTTTGCCCGCCTACCAGCTGAAATGGCAGTACGACGTGCCCCTCGTCGTGCTCGCCGGCATCGTCGGCATCGGCCGCGCGATTCGCAGCAACGGAGCGCCCGCTTACTGCGCGGTTTCGGGCTGCGATCCGAATGGGCTCAACTTCCTCGACCGACACTACGCGGGACAGTACCAGCCGCAATGGAACCAGCGCGGCGACCTCCTCCTCTACGGGATCGCGAGCGCTTCGCTTGCGACGCTCTTGCTGGATGAGGGCTTGAAGAACGGCCTCAACGACGTGGTCGTCGTCGCTGAATCCACCATCGTCTCGAGCGTGGCCGCCGGCCTCGTGAGCCCGATCGCGGGACGACCACGACCGCTCGTCTACGGCACCACGGCCCCGGCCTCGGTGCGCGAGAACGGCACGGGCGGCCTGTCCTTTTTCAGCGGGCACGCGGCGACGGCCTTTGGCACGGTCGTCAGCATGTTCGTCACGCTGCACAGGCTGCACCCGGACGACGCCTGGCCGTACTACGTCTTGCTCGGCGGCGTCGCGCTCGCCAGCTTTGAGGGTTATACGCGCATGGCGTCGGGATCGCATTTCCCCACGGACGTGATTGCCGGCGCCGCTGCCGGCACAATGATCGGCATCCTGATCCCAGCCATGCACGCATCGCCCCACGGCGTGGCGTTGCAGCCCGTCGCGGTGTCGGGCGGCGGCGGCCTGGCCCTCGCCGGCCGCTACTAAGGGCTCGTCAGAGAATATCTGCAACGATTTGGACGACGATCCATCCCGGCTGGCGTCGTTGCTCGTCGTCGCAATACGTCGAGTATTCCTCCTCCTCGCGCCTCGCC
>PMZX01000400.1:0-128 GCA_003170035.1 Myxococcales bacterium
ACCAACATCACCGTGCAGAATTCTATCAACGCGAACCCAACCGGGCAGCAGTTTGGCGCGCACACCGAGCAGACCGGGGGATTCTTCACCTGGTACGGCAACCTGTGGGCCAACGCTCACGGTCGCAT
>PMZX01000400.1:278-7931 GCA_003170035.1 Myxococcales bacterium
GACACCGCGAGCCTGCCGACCAAGAGCGCGGCGGACACCTACACCACCGTCCTGGCCGATGCTGGCTGCTCCCTGCACCGCGATCAGGTCGATTCTCTCGTGGTCGCCGATGTGAAATCGCTGGGGAAATCGGGCCAGTTGTGGACAACCCAAACCGCGACAGGTCTGGGTAACAGCGGCTACGGGACCCTGGCAGGCGGGACCGCGCCCGTCGACACTGACAAGGACGGCATGCCGGACGCGTGGGAAACCAAGTACGGCCTGAATCCCAACGACCCCGCCGATGCCACCGGCGACTTCGACAAGACCGGCTATACCAACATCGAGAAGTACATCAACGGGATCGTGGACGGACTGTACCCGTAGTCGTCAGTCGTCGGTGTCCACAAGCACCCAGTCGCCGTGGCGGTCGGCGATCTTCTCCTTGATCCGGAGAAGCTGGGACCATTTCAGGAAGGCTTCCACGAACACGATGCCCATGAGTGCCATCAGGACGATGGAGAAGGCCACCAGCAGCCACAGGCCTTTGGGCAGGTAGTTGTTGAGGATGTTCTGCAGCCCGGCGACAAGTAGGATGGGGATCATGACAATGCCCGGGACGCCGGTGGTCCAGGCGTAGCGGGCCTTGCCACGGCGGATGAGCATGGTGGTGCCCACGATGAGGGCGCAGGTGGCCAGGAGCTGGTTGGCCATGCCGAACAGCGGCCAGATGGTGGAGATGTCGCCGGTGTAGACCAGGTAGCCCCAGGCGCCGGTGAACAGCAGGCTGGTGATGAGGATGCCAGGCATCCACTTCTTCTCCTCGAAGCGGGGCCAGATCTTGCCCAGCATCTCCTGAAGCATGTAGCGGCCCACCCTGGTACCCGTGTCCACCGCGGTGAGGATGAAGACCGCTTCGAACATGATGGCGAAGTGGTACCAGTAGGCCGCAAGCTGCTTCATGAAGGGAATGGAGGAGAAGATGTAGGACATGCCTACCGCCAGAGACACCGCGCCGCCGGGCCGGCCTTGCAGTCGCTCGCCCACGGCCTGGCCCAGTTCGGAAAGGTGAACCGGGGTCATGTGCAGGGCCGCGTACGCCTTGGGCAGGGCGTTGATGGCGAAGTAGTCGGAGGGAACCAGGACGCAGGCGGCGATGAGGGCCATGATGGCCACCACGCCTTCCACCAGCATGGCGCCGTAGCCGACAAAGAGGATGTCATCTTCGCTGGCGATCATCTTGGGCGTGGTGCCGGTGCCGATGATGGCGTGAAAGCCGCTCAGGGCACCGCACGCGATGGTGATGAAGATGAAGGGGAACACCGCGCCGGGGATGATGGGCCCGCCGCCTTTCACGAAGGGAGTCAGTGCCGCCATCTCGAAGCGCGGATGCACGAAGGCGATGCCACCCACCAGCATGACGATCACGCCCAGTTTCAAGTAGGTGGAGAGGTAGTCGCGCGGACAGAGCAGCAGCCACACCGGCAGGGCCGAGGCGACGAACCCGTAGAGGGGAATGGCGACGGCGAGCTGGTTGCGCGACAGGGTGAAAAACTTGGCCCAGTTCGGATCGGCCGCGATGTGGGGACCTGCCAGCAGGGCGAGGAACAGCAATCCCACGCCGATGACGCTGGCACCGAGCACGTCGCCCTTGCGTAGAATGTAGAGATAGACGCCCATGAACAGGGCGATGGGCATGGTGGCCAGCACGGTGAAGGTGCCCCAGGGGCTGTTGAACAGGGCGTTGACCACCGCGATGGAAAGCCCAGCCAAGGTCAGGATGAGAATGAAGAGAATGGCAAAGGAGGCCACGATCCCGGCCCGGCGGCCGACTTCGATCTCGGTAATGGTGGACAGGCTCTTGCCCTTGTGGCGAACCGAGGCGAAGAGCACCACCATGTCGTGCACGGCGCCGCCCAGCACGCAGCCGACGATGATCCACAGCGTCCCAGGCAACCATCCGAACTGCGCGGCCAGCACCGGCCCGAGCAGGGGACCAGCCGCAGCGATGGCGGCAAAATGGTGACCGAAGAGAATGAAGCGGTTGGTCTTGTGGTAGTCGTGCCCGTCGGCGAGCGCGATGGAAGGTGGCGTGCGGCCCGCATCGAGGCACAGCACCTTCTTTGCCAGGAACAGCCCGTAGTATCGGTACGCCAGCGCAAAAATGCACAGGGTCGCGAATACCAGCGTCAGTGCGTTCATCGAGCCACTCCTGGGAACCTGAAGGATGCTTCGCTCAATAATGTTCCATCGGCATCCATTCGGCTACTCGGCAGGGTCAATAGCAAATCTGTCGAGGCACCCAGGATGATGCGACTCCTTGAAATGACAGCGCTCTCATTGGCTCTTGACCGAATGCGGCGGCCTTGGTAGGCACGATGCAAGGGCGACACCATCGCCGAGAAGGGAGGGTGTGACATGGCTGGACCGCGTTCTTTCGATCCCATTTCGATCGCCGAGCGCTCCTACAGCTTGCAGGGCACTGAGCGCGAGTGGATCGATCGGCTCGTGGAAGCGGTCGCGCCGGCGATTGACGACGGCATCGTTGTCTATGGATTCACCTACCGCTGGCACGGCAGAGATCCCTACCCCGCCGAGTTTGCCAGCGGCGAGCCGGCCTGGGAAAACCTGGTTCGGGCGATCGCAGTGGACTACATCACGGCTACGGTCGGGACTCCCAAACCCTGCAACACGTTCAGCCAGCAGGTGGCGGAATTGCCTCTACACATGCAAGGGTTGGACGACCGCTTCTTTCGTCCCAATGGCTTCGCCGACGTTTTCGGGGTTCACGCGGTCGATCCGGATGGGGGCGTCTTTCTCGTGTCCGGGCTGGCAGAGAAGCGGACCGTCTCGGCGCGCGACACGGCCCGCTGGCGCCGGGTTACGGTGCACATGGGCACGGCGCTCCGACTGCGGCGACGGTTCGAGCGGGAGGCAGCCGAGCGCGACGAAGCGGTGCTCTCGCCATCGGGACGCCTCTTGCACGCCACCGGCCGCGCCAAGCAAGCCGACGCGCGCGACCGACTGCGGGCCGCGGCGCGCGCGATCGACCGGGCACGCGGGCCGCTTCGCAGGAGTGACCCACAGGAGGCGATCGAGCTTTGGCGTGCTCTGTGCGACGGCCGCTGGTCGCTGGTCGATCGGTTTGAATCCGACGGCCGCCGCTACCTCATTGCGCACCCGAATGAGCCGCATTTGCCGGACCTGCGTGGGCTGTCGCAACGAGAGGCGAGCGTGGCCGCTTTCGTGCAGCTCGGTCAGGCGAACAAGGAAATCGCCTATGCCCTCGGGATCTCGCTGTCGTCGGTGGCGACCTATCTGTCGAGCGCCTTGCGCAAACTGGGCCTGTCGTCACGGGCCGCGCTTGCCGCGACGTCGTTCGGCCAGAGAGTCGAGAAGGCGGGCGACCATTTCCGAGCGGGATGAAACCCCGAGCTTTCGATAAATGGCAGCGAGTTGATTGGCAATCGTCTGGGGACGGACGCCCCGTCTTGCCGCGATGGCCTGGTTCGAATGTCCACCGGTTGCGAGGAACGCCACTTCACGTTCCGACTCGCTGAGAGACGGAAAGTCGGCCGCTCTGACCATGGGCTCGCTGAGGACGACGAGTTCGTCGTCGCCTACCCGGAGCCGGGTCACGCGAATACCCTCTTCCGCCGCGGGGCTGCGCGGGCGGGATCGCGAAGACCTGTTTCGGGTATGAGGAGGCGGCGCAGTCATCTCGATCTTCAGGCACTCGATGGGTGGCGATAGTAGCGCGGCCGAAACCCAGGAGGAACTGCATTTGCTGCATTTGCGGAAAGCTGGAGTGTGCGGGCTCTGCCACTGCCTCGACAAACTTACTATTGCTGGTTTGCAGCGCCGAGAATACCGTGAAGCGCCATGCTTCGCTGCAGTGAGGACAGACCAGGGTTACAGGCGGGAAAAATTCGATGAGTCTCACGACGACGAGAACTTGTAGCCGCAAACGCGCGATCCCAGATCGCGCCATCAACGTCTCCGATTGCGTTTCGCAAAGCCACGCTCTGCGCGTGCTCTCGGATGCGACCGCCAGCTTGCTGGTGCAATACCCGCTTTCCGTGGTCTTCAATCGCATTCTCGACCTGGTGTTCGAGGCGGTGCCTGCCGATTTCGCCACCATCATGTTGCTCGAGGGCGAAACCCAACAGCCCGTGCTCAAAGTGGGCCGCGATCGGTTGGATTGCGCGGTCGGGCAGCAGCCCAGCCGGGCGATTGTGCGCAAGGTGGTCGAGGGACGGGGGGCGGTGATGGCCGGGAATGACTTTGAAGAGGCGAACCTGCGCCAGTCTCCCGGTCCCCTATCAGCGAGAGAGCCGGGTTGCCGCGTGATCTGCGCCCCGCTCTGGGTGCCCGTTGGGCAGGGCGATCCGGCGCGGGTGATCGGTGTGCTTTACGCCAGCGCCCGACTGCAAACCTTTCGCGAAGCCGACCTCGAGATTCTGACTGTCCTGGCCAACACGGCGGCCGCCAAGATCGAGATTACCCGGCTGATCGAGGCGGGCCAGGAGCAGCGTCGGCTGGAAGAAGACTTGCGTGTGGCCGCGCAGATCCAGGCCAGCCTGCTGCCACAGACCCCGGCTCGACTTCCAGGCTACGATCTGGCGGGCCGAACCCAATCGAGCCGGGCGGTGGGCGGCGATTTCTACGACCTCGCCTATGACGGTAGCCTGCTCCACCTGGCGCTGGGGGACGTTGCGGGCAAGGGCGTGGGGGCGGCCATGCTCATGGTGGAACTGCGGTCCGCCGTGCGAGCCAACTGGCGAAGCGGACCGCTGGCCGAGGCGGCGACCCGGATCAACGGCCATTTCCATCTCAACATTCCGCCGGACCGCTATGCGACCTTCTTTCTCGGCCGGCTGTGCCCGGACAGCGGCCGGCTGACCTACGTGAACGCGGGCCACAACCGGCCCTTGCTGGTGGGCGCGGACGGTCGCTGCGAAACCTTGGGCGAGGGCGGGATGGCGTTCGGCTCGTTCGCCGACTCGGCCTACGACGAGGACCAGGTGTGGATGCAACCGAACGACACACTGGTGGTTTTCTCCGACGGCATCAGCGATGCCTGGCCCGAGCTCGGGATGGCGGATCGCGAGCTGGCCCAGATCGTACGCGACGTCGGCCCGGGAAGTGCGGACGAGATCCAGCAGGCCATCTTCGCGGCGGCGGACCGGCGCACCACGGAGCTGCCGCGCGACGACCGCACCCTGGTCGTGGTGCACCGCTTGACCGCCTAGAGCTGGTTCACTCGGCGCCGCTCTAGCAAGGAAACCGGGGACCTTGTCCTGGTTAGGTCTTCCTTACCAGGAAGGTCATGGTCGGATCGCAGCTGTCACATTCGATCTTCCCGGTGTTGTCCCAAGCTTCGGCTTCGGCGGCAAAGCCGACCTCTGCCAGTTGGCGCCTTTGCGCCTCGATTGTGACGTAGTAAAGCATGACGGTGTAGTCGTGGTAGATGTCGTTGACGATCGAATAGTCCGCCGAGCGATAGTTGAGACGGCTGAAGCGCAGGTGGTTTATGGCGCGCCGGGCGGTATTCCCGGCGAAGCGCACCGAGTGGACGAGCATGCGCGCCGGGTTGATGGACAGCTTGAGATCAGGGAAGAGGAAACGCCCCGAAGACTCGGGGCTGCGCTGGTTGCGCGTCGAGAAGAGGAACAAGCCGCCTGGCTGGAGCACGCGGTAGGCCTCGCGCAGGATCTTGAGGCGGTCTTCGTGGCCGACCATGCATATGCCGCTGCAACTGAAGACGGCGAGGAAGATTGAACCGTCCGGCACGAAGTCCATGTTGCGCGCGTCGGCCCGGCGAAATTCGACGCCGGGATACTGGCAGCAAGCGGCGTCCACCATCGGTTGCGCGTAGTCGATCCCCAGGTAGTCCTGGCTGATCTCGCGCAGAACGCGCGTCGTCCGCCCCGCGCCGATGCCGATGTCGAGGATCCGCTTGCCCGCCGCCTCTTCGCGAATAGAGGCGAGGGCGAAGTTCTCGGCCGGGAAGAGCTCATGGTGGGCCGCGTAGTAGTTGACCGCCCTGGAGGTGCACATCGTGCGATGATTGACCGTGTCGACCATGTCCGCCATGACCAGATAATACACCTCGCCGTGGGCGTGAAAAGCCCCCTGACTTCGGTCGCCGTTTTCGACCGTGCCGCACGAGGCAGTGGAGCTCCGTACCGGCTCACCACAGCGCGGACGAAGTCCCTCTCAGTCAGTCGTGAGCTGATACACCTCGCTGCCGGCCAGCAAGAGGCCCCCAACTCCGTAGTCGTCGAAGTTGGCAAGCTTGGTGGGGCCCAGGGCGACCGTGTCGGTGCAGGGCTGATCGCCGGTGGACTGCGTGTAGCCCAGCAGTCCATCCGACTGAAGCGCAATCGTGGAAAGGCCATTCCAGGCTTTCTGCAACAGCGGGCTGTAGGTTGCCGAGTCGAGCACTTCCTTGCGAATGCCCCAAGCCAGGCCGTAGGTGAAGAAGCCGGTTCCGCTGGTCTCGGGCCCATCCTGGCCGGCCAGGCTGATGGTCGCGCAGTGGGTGGGGTCAAACAGGCTCTCGTTCCAGAAGCCGTCGCTGCGCTGGACAGCCGCCAGCGCCTTTGCCATTGCCTGAAAGTCAGAAACATAGGTGGCTCGGTGCGAATCAGTGGTGGGCAGGATGTCGAGAACCCGGGCGAGAGCCGCGAAAGCCCAGCCGTTGCCGCGCGACCAGTACAGGCTCTTGCCGTTCGGAGCCACGATGTAGGCGTCGCTGGTGCTCGACGGCATGGCCTTGTGCAGGGCCAAGGTCATGATCTGCTTGGTGGCGCCACTCGGTGTGTAGTGCAAGTCCCGCCACCACAGCCCGTCGGCCGCGTTCCACAAGCCCCCGCCTTGCGTGCTGCGGGAGTTGTTGTACATGGTCCACATGCCATCGAAGTACTTGCTGTCGTTGTACAGGACCCCCAGCTTCGCGAAATTGGGCATGGACATCTGGATGGCGTCGACCCACCACCACGCATTGGTACCAGTGGGCGGGCTCGCCACCATGGCGTCGATGCTGGCCTTGATGTCCTTGATGTAGCTGGCCTGCTTGTCGATGTTGTACAGGTCGATATACGTCTGGCCGCAGGCTTGATTGTCGGCATTGGTCGACACACTGCCCGGCTGCGTGTTGGCCAGGGCCCAGGAATGCGAGGCGCCCCAGGCCACGGCGTAGTCGTGGTAGCTCTGCTTCCTGGTCGCGTCGGTCTCCACGTGGTACAGGCCCATCAGCCCTTCGTAGTATGTGGCGCGGGTCCAGATGTTGCTGGGCCTGGACTTGTCGGTGACGATGTTGGCCCCGGGATCCGGATGCTTGGCCATGAACCAGTCGTTCGCCTTCTGCATGGACGCCAAAACAACCGAACGAGTCGGCAGGCCGAGCCCCGTCGTGCCACCGGTCGTCCCGCCGGTGCTGGTCGTCCCGCCGTTGGTTGTCGTGCCGCCTGTGCTGGTCGTGCCGCCTGTGCTGGTCGTTCCACCCGTGCTCGTCGTGCCGCCACTGCCGGTCGTGCCACCCGCGCCCCCGCTTCCACCAGCGCCGGTGGAAAGCTGGAATTGCTGATAGGTGGCGCCGTTCCATGCTCGCTGGACGATCGGGGTTCCGTCCGCTGTGGCGCCCAGATTCACCTCCGCCACCTTGCCGCT
>PMZX01000224.1:0-1024 GCA_003170035.1 Myxococcales bacterium
TTCTCCCAGCTGGTCTGCTCGGCGAAACGCCGGATCTTTCCCTTCATCTGGCGCGCCCATTCCTCGTCGCGCAGCAGGCGCACCATGGTCCTGATCCAGGCCTCGCGGTCGTTCGGCCCTGCAGTCAACTCGCGGTCGATGTTCGTCTCCACTTCGTCGAACTTGGAAATGCGCGAGCAGAGCATCAGCTTGCCCATGCCGGCGGTTTCGTGCATCACGCCGCTGACCGAGCTGTAGTCCTGCCGGTAGGGCATGGCCACCACGTCGGCTGTCGAGTACACGGTGGGAACCATGTCCTGCGGGATGAAGCCGCCCCAGAAGCGACAACGACCCGAGACGCCGAGCAGAGCCGCGCGCACGCGCAGGGTGGTGACGTAGAAGGACCAGCGCCGATGGCGCGTGTGACCGCCGACCAGGAGAAAGGCCTCGGGCACCTGCCGCTGCACGCCGCGGAAGACGTCGAGCAGGAACTCGATGCCCTTGCCCAGCCAGAGGAAACCGAAAAACAGAACCACCTTGGCGCCCTCCGGAATCCGCAGTTGGGCTCGGCTTGCCGCCACGTCGCCCTCAGGCAGGATGCGGCTGCCGTGCGGGACCACGGCGATGAGATCAGGCGCCACCCCGCGCGTGATGAGATCGTGCTTCATGCGCGGGCTGTGCACGGTGATGAGCGACGCATGCTCGGCCACCGCCCGGTCGAAAGCGGCCGCGCTGCGTCCTGGCCGAAAGCCCGTGCGCCAGTTCTCGGGATACACGGAATGCGCGTTGACCACCGGCCGCACGCCCAGTTCACGCAGCCGGGCCAGAAGCCGCGGCAGGCGGTTGTCATGGCCGAAGAGGTCCGGGGCGTACTGGATGATCAGCACGTCGGGCCGTGCGGCTGCGGCCGCGGCAGCGATCGGCTCGACGTAGTCATCTTCGCGGCGGTAGCACGGGACGCATTCGTAGGCCTCGGTCTGGGCCGGGGCCGATCCGATCTCGGCCAGGATGGTGTGGCGCTCTGGCCGAGAGGCCCGCATGCCGG
>PMZX01000224.1:1080-8951 GCA_003170035.1 Myxococcales bacterium
TCGAAGCTGGGCCAGAACAGGTTGCACGTGCCGCAAGGTGGAATCTGCTTGCGCCGGCCCTGGCGGTGCATCGTGCGGTAGGTGCGGGCGCGCGGGCCGTTGTAGATGTCGAGGATCGATTCCTTGCTCGCGTCGCCCAGGGCGAACTTCCCCTCCGCGTCCATACAGCACAGGGTCACGACGCCGCTCGACAGGATGTCGACGCGGGTGATGTGCTCGCAAGGGAACGACGGCACCGGCAACGAGCTGTTGACGTCACCCAGGTAGTTGAACAGGCCGACGATCAGGCAATTGACCTTGCGCTGCTTGCAGTAGGCCACGAAGCGNNCCGGGCTCGCCGCGCGGGATCGACGAGATAGTCGATGTTGTCCAGCGTACGCTCGAGCCGCAGCCCCATGACCGCCTCGTACTTGGCTGGATCCAGGGTATTGAGGCTGATGAAGAGATGGTCGATGCCCACGCCCTGCAACTCGTCGACCCGCTTGGGCACCAGAGCGAAGCCGTTGGTGTAGAGCCGCAGCTTGGTGGCCGGTAACCGCACGCGCAGGTACTTCAGACGCGGGACAATCTGCGGATCCATGAACGGCTCGCCGTTGAGGAACGGCTCGATGGACTGCACCTGGAAGCTGGCACAGTCGTCGATGATCTTTCGGTAGAGATCGTCGGACATCGCCGCGCGATCGCGATTCATGATGCTGTTGGGACAGAACGCGCACTTGGCGTTGCACGCGTTGGTGGTCTCGATGGCGACCAGGCGCGGAACCTCGCGCTTGTCGTGCATGTGTTGAAGTTCGTTCAACTCTGTGGTCGGAAGGTGGCGGTTATTCATCAGAAGAGGTGAGGAACCCGGCGGGCAACAGCGCGGGGCTGCCGGTCTAGCCTACGTGCCGCCAAGGCGAAGTCCAAGTGCAACCTAGACTCTTGCCGACATGGGCCAGGCTCGCGCGGAGATCGTCCAGCTATCGAGACCGGCGCCCAGGCCCCGTCTCCAGCTCTGGAGAATTCTCCTGAGATTCTTGCCCCGGTGTCCTGATTTCCCAACCGCGCCATCCTGTTCAGCTTTGGTCCCCGACGGAAGTGGTTTCCCGACACGCAATCTCGTGCTAGCAATCCCCGGAACATGACGCGACCACTGCGCGGTGCAATAGTCGGCTACGGATTCATCGCTGGCCGAGGCCACGCGCCGACCTATGCCAAGCACATGGGTAACGGCCGGGCAGTCGAGATCACAGCCATTGCCGACATCTGTGAGGCCCGTCGCCAGGCCGCGCACGAGATGTTTCCCTTGGCGCGCGTGTACCCGAACCATGCCTCGCTGCTCGCCGCCGAGGCTGGGGAGCTGGATTTTCTGGATATCGCAACGCCGCCGGTTGACCACGCCGAGATCGCGCGCGCTGCGCTCGGCCGGGGGCTGCACGTGCTGTGCGAGAAGCCCATGGCGACCACGGCGGAGGACGCCCGGGCCATGCTCAAGCACGCGCGCGAAGCTCGCCGGGTCATCTTCCCTTGCCACAACTACAAACATGCGCCGGTGGTCAAGGTCGTGCGCAGCATCCTGAACGAGGGAGTCATCGGCCCCGTGCACCTGGTGACCATGCAGACGTTCCGCAACACGCACGCCAAGGGCGTAGAGGAATGGCGGCCTGATTGGCGCCGCGAACGCGCCCTATCGGGCGGCGGTATCGCCATGGATCACGGCAGCCATACCTTCTACCTGGCCTTTGACTGGATGGCAGCCTACCCCACGACGCTCACCGCACATTCTTCAACCACCAACGGGCACGACACCGAGGATGTCTTCGGCTGCACCTTGACCTTCCCGACCGGCGTGGTGTCGGCCCACCTTTCGTGGACCGCGGGTGTGCGCAAGGTCATGTACACCCTGCATGGCAACAAAGGGGCGATCCGGGTTGAAGACGAGGACGTCGAACTCGCGGTGCTGGAAGCCGGGCCGGGCGTGGTCGAGCCGGGATCGCCGGGTCAGTGGCGTTTCGAGCACCGGGTGGCGCGCTCTGACTGGATGGATGCCAGTCACACCGGCTGGTTCGGCTCGCTGTTTGACGAGTTCCGCGGCGCCATCGCGCGCAGCGAGTACGTGGGTAAGGACGCCATGGAAGCCTGCCTCTGTATTGAACTCATCGAACGCGCCTACCGATCCGCTGCCGAGGGCAGCCGCCTGGTCGACCTGCTTGACGGCAGCATCGATCGGCCGGCACGTCTGCGCGTCCCGCGCCCGCTGCTAGGGCCAGGCCGCGAAGCCGAGGACCTGGCGTAGGCGCGCCGGAGCCGAAAAGAGCGCTTCAGGGAATCGTCGAACTGAAGAGCAGATCCATGAGAGACCTGCCCCGGAGGCCACGGTACCGGCCGGCCGCGCAGGTGGCTTCGTTGTAGCTTCGCAGGGTCGGATCACCGGACACGCCTTCGCCGCAAACCATGAACGGAACTGGGTCGCGCGTGTGCTTGCGTAGCTTGACCGGCACCGGATGGTCGGGCAGCACCATGATGCGCAGCTTGTCGGTGTGGACCTTGCGGTACTCGTCGAGGAAAACCTTGATCAGCCGGGCGTCGCAGTCCTCGATGCCCTTGATCTTGTTGGGCAGGTCGCCCAGATGGCCGCATTCGTCCACCGCCTCGACGTGGACATAGACGAAGTCGTTGCGGCGTAGAAGGTCGACGGCCGCGGCCGCCTTGTTCTCGTAGTTGGTGTCGAGGAAGCCGGTTGCGCCCTCGGGCCGCAGCGACTCCATCTCGCCCAGCAGGCCCAGCCCCAGGATCACGTCGACCGCAGAAATGATGCCGCCCTTCTTGCCATGCAGTTTCTCGAATGACGGCATCTGCGGCTTGCGGCCGCCCGACCACGGCCAGATGAGATTTGCCGGGTTCTTGCCCTCTGCCCGCCGCTGCACGTTGACGGGATGGTCTTCCAGGATCTCGCGTGACCGCCAGACGAGCCGGCGCAGAAGCTCGGCCGTGGGCTCGGCCTCGGGCTTGGCTGCCCGAGGCAGAATCTTCTGCCAGTTCAGGCCGTGGGACGAATCCGGCTTGTCGTAGGCCACGTCAGCGGAGAATTCCGTGCCGACAAGGTAGAGGATGTGGCGATAGGAAACGCCCTTCTTGAACCGAATCTTCTCCGTACCGAGCTTTTCCGACAGAAACGCAATGATTGCCGCTGCCTCCGGCTCCGAGATGTGGCCCGCTGAGTAGTCTTCGAGGATGTCGCCCTTGACCGTGATGATGTTCATGCGGAAAGCCACGGTTTGATCGTCGAGCGGCACGCCCAGGCCGTAGCTCTCAATTGCCCCGCGGCCGGTGTACGCGCTGGCCAGGTCCCAGCCCAGCACGGACATGTTGGCCACGTCGGACGAGGTCGGGAACGCCTCGGGCAGAGTCACGAAGGTGCCGAACTGCGCCGCCTGCGCCAACCGGTCAAGGCTGGGTGTATGTGCGATCTCGACCGGCGTCTTGCCACCCAGCTCGGGCAGCGGGTAGTCGGCCATGCCATCGATGAGAAAAACCACGTATTTCATGGTGTCGGTTTCGCCTTCCCGGCCTTGCATAGCACGGCCCTGGCGTGTCGCCGAGGCAAGCATCTTGGGCACGGGCGACCTGCGGTCGCCCTGCGGACGCGCGCCTCCGCCGCGGCCTCCCGACTCCGAATTCCCAGACGCCTACCATGTGGGGCGTCACGATAGTTCTTGACGGCTGCCTTCGCTCGGATATCCTGGCCACTCTCGAACATTGTCCGGATGTGTTATACCGTAATGGAGGGAAATCTACCGATGCGAAAGAACATTGCGATCCTGTCGATTCTTGCCACGAGCCTGATGTCCTTTGCAGCTATGGCGCAAACCGAAGCTGCAGCGCCTCCGGAAGGGGCCCCACCGGTCGACAATGCGCCTGCTGCAACACCCGCGGCCGCTCCAGAGGCGGCTCCCGCGCCCGTAGCCGCGCCTGCTGCGGCACCTGCTGGCTATCCAGATGAGTACGCCCTGCGGCCGCTCACTCTCTCAGCCATGACCTTCCAGGGCAGCTTGCCGGTTGTCATCAATCTTTCCAAGAGCGCAGTGGCGAAGCCCGTGTGGATTCCGCTCGATCTGCGCTTTGGCGTGACCAATGAGCTCGAGGTGTTCGTGAACCATGGCATTCCCGGCGGCTCCCTGATTGAGGGTCAAGGCCTCTGCCTGGGTGGCACAAGTCGAGGTTGCGAGAAGGCATACAACAACGTCAATCTTGGCGGGGTCTACTCGTTCCTCAAGAACAGCGGCGTGGAGCTGGGTGGCTTGATCGCCCTCGATTTCAGGCGAATCTCTGACCCAATGAATTTCGCCGTCGACGTGGGCGTTGCCTTCAAGTACGTCGCCGCGCCTGTCTCCGTCAAGCTGGTTCCTCAGATTGGCATCGGCATCAACAAGCGCAGTGCGGGCAACAAGGAAGAGCTCGCGGTACCACTCCAGATCGCGGTCCAGGCGGCGGCGCCGATCGCTGTGTTCCTCGACACGGGCATCTTTGGAGCCACGACGGATTTCGGTAAGAACTACTATGTTCCCGTCGGCATCGGCGCCAGCTATCTCGCGATGCACGGCCTCGATGTGGGCCTTGAGTTCATGTTCCCAAGGCTGGTGGAAGGCGACAATATCAAAGCGTTGTTCGGAAATGCGGCTGACAGCCGCGAGATCATGCTCTTCGCCTCTTGGCGCAGCCAGTAGTCGCTACGCATAGCTAGACTCACAAGCCCGGCGCTCCGAAAGGGGCACCGGGCTTTTTCTTTGTCCGCTGCTACACGAACCAGCGCTCGCGGTCCACGCGATCAAACACCTCGCGCAGCACGGCCAGGCCGTTCTTCGCGGTGGCCTCGTCGACGGTCAGCGCGGGCTGGATGCGGAAGTTGGCGGCGTAGGCCATGGTCAGCAGGCCCCGCCGCACGCACTCGTGGAAGATGCGCTCGGTCACCGGCCGTGGCAGCGGTTCCTTGCTGGCCTTGTCCTTGACCAGCTCCACGCGCATGAACAAGCCGGCGCCCTGAACGCAGCCCACGAAGGGATAGCGCTCCACGAAGCCCTCCAGCTCGCGCAGCATGGCCGCGCCGACCTGGGCCGAGTTCTCCACCAGGCGCTCCTCCGCGATGATCTTGAGCGCCGTGGCCCCGGCCATGGCGCCGAGCGGATTGCCGCCGTAGCTCGACGACGATCCCGAGGGATTGCTCCACGGCTTGGCTGCCGAGATCTCGTCGGTGGTCACGATGCCCGAAAGTGGGAACCCGCCGCCAAAGGCCTTGCCCACGGTCATGATGTCAGGCACCACGCCGCTGTGGTCCACGCCGAAGTTGCGGCCGGTGCGGCCCAGCCCGGTGATCATCTCGTCGGCGATGAGCAGCGCACCCAGGTCGTGGGCCATCTCGCGCACGGCCGGCAGGAACTCCTTGGGCGGGATGACGTTGCCAGATGTGCCCTGCATGGGCTCGACAATCACGGCCGCGACAGATCCCGCGCTGCTCATGCGAATCTGCTTGCGCGCCAGTTCAACGCAGTCGAGCGAGCAACCAGGATAGGACAGCTTGAGCGGACAGCGGTAGCAGTCCGCGTAGGGGACGCAATGTGAGCCTGGCAGCATGGGCCCCAGCTTCTCTTTGAAACGCGAGCCCATGAGCGAGAGCACGCCCATGGTCTTGCCGTGAAAGCCGCCCCAGAAGCTGACGAACTCGTGCTTGCCGGTGTGGCACTTGGCCAGGCGCAGGGCGCTCTCCACCGCCTCGGCCCCGCTGGAATAGAGCTGCAACCGGTGCAGCTTGGGCGAGGGTGAGAATGTGGCCAGGCGCTCGCACAGCTCGACGCGCGCCACGCTGGTGAGTGCCCCCACCGACACACGTGCCACCTGATCCTGCAACGCCTTGACGTAGACGGGGTGCGAGTGCCCGAGAGCGTTGACCGCGATGCCGCCGATGAAGTCGAGGTAGGTGTTGCCGTCGACGTCGGTGATGGCGCTGCCGCGCGCATCGGCCACGGCGATCCCGGCCATGAGCGCATAGCCCTGCAGGCCAGGTGCGATGTGAGCATCCTCGCGCTGGCGCAACGCCTGGCTGCGTGGGCCAGGAACTACGCTGACGATGTTGGGCTTCTGGTTCTTGGGCTGCGACGGGTTCATGCGGTGCGCGCCCGAAGGGAATCGGCGATGCGGAAGAGTCGCCGGACAGCGGACACGTTGGTCACTGTTGCTACCACCAAAATGGCCAGCTCGATGGGGATTTCTCGACTTAGGTAAAGCGGTGAGCCCCGTGTCACGGAAGGCCAGAGAAGGGCCGCGAGAGGAACAAAAGCACAGCCGAAGATCAAGTACACGGCGCGCTCGGCCCGGCGCATCGCCCCTCTGGGCGGCGCAACGCCCAGTGCCTCGGCCTTGGCCGTGGCGTAGCTGACCATGAATGACCCCAGAATCGCACCCAGGGTCAGGATCTGAATGACCGGCGTGTCGCGGAAGTAGAATACCAAGCCGGCCAGAAGGAAAAACTCCACGTAGCGATCCACCGTGGCATCGAACAGCTCGCCCAGGTCAGAGGTCAGTCTCAGATGGCGCGCCAGGATGCCGTCGAGCATGTCGCAAAACGCGGAGGCAGTGGCCAGCAGGGCGCCCAGACCAAAGTGCCCGCGCGCCAGGGCCACGCCCGAGAGCAGTGCCGGAACCAGGGAGAACGCGGTGATGGTGTTGGGCATCACGCGCAGGGTAAGCAGTACCCGCACCAGCGGGCCAAACAGAACGTAGGTGGCCTCCATCGCGCCACGGCCCAGCATGACCCCGCCATGGCCTTCCAGCCGTGCGTTGGAAGCCCGCTTGCCCACCACGAAGAGAGCCAGGTAAGCGACTACGACGCTCAGGATGAAAGCGTAGAGCAGCAGGGCACAGACGAGGTCGAGCATGATGAACGGATAGTGAAGGAATCGGCCAAGCGGTTCAAGGCTGCGGTTGGATCCCCGATCCCGCTTGACCTGGGGCGGGAACGCTTGCCAGATCCGCGACGCGCAGCTTGTGCCCAATCTTCGTGCTCACGGCCGGCCAAGTGGCTGATCGCCACATTCTTCCGCGACCGCGCGGGTGGAGGCCGGATTTATCGGTTGTTCGCCCGTTCAGGCGCCCTGCGCCATCTCGAACGGCGTCGGGAAACGCTCGGACTCGCCGCCGTCGGTCTGAACCTCGAGGAACAGCTCTTCGCTCTTCCCGACGACTCCCCGGGCGACACTCTGTCGAATCGTTTCGCCGATCTCGAAATCGACCGACTCGTCTCCCAAGCTCGACGGCCCGATCGAGGCTGCCTTGCGCGCGACCACGCGGTGAGACGAGGTGACCACCCGGAATTCAAGCCGCATCGCCTTCGCGGACGGCGGCAGTCGCACGGCGACCCGCCCGTTCGGCGAGATGCGCAGCGCGGTCCTTCCCCGTACGTAGATGGCGCCGCTGGAGAAGTCAACGATCAAGGCCACCACACCCGGAATGATCCCGGGAAGCAGCCACAAGAGGTCCATGACCATCGTCCCCGAGTCGATCGTGCCACTTTGGGTTCCCCGCCGTTCGGGGTAGAGGAGGTATCCGCATCCAAGGGGACTTGCGGCCATCGCGAGCATCGTTGTCGTCGCAATTGCCCGGTTCATAGTTCGTCTCATTGTCAGAAGCCCTCCGGTTATTGGTGAGGCGCGACCGCAACGACGGGGATCCCGGCACGGGTCCCCTGCCTACGTCGCCGTTCTGCGCCACTCGCGTCGATCAGGAGCAGTCCTCGCGCTGGCTGAAGGTTCGATACCATCGGGGGCCATTCTGGGCTCGGGAGCGCCGCAAGACAAGCGCCTCAGGCGCACCTCAGCGAGCGCCCACAAGGCGCGGCC
>PMZX01000293.1:0-10511 GCA_003170035.1 Myxococcales bacterium
TTGTTGGTCGCCCTTGTGGCTGCGGCAGGCACAAGCCATCGGCGGCGCGTGCGGAAAGGCCGATGGGTCAAGCCCGGGTGCGCGAACTCGGCTTGAAGGGATTTCGGACGTCCAGGAAGATATTGGTATCGAGAGCGAAGCTCATCGTGCCCCGCCGGCGGGTTCCTCAATGACCGCGTGGACCGCATCCTTGTCGGCCAGGTCCACCTTGAGCGCCATCGGGCGAGCGATCCACGAGAACAAGGGTGGCTTGTGTTTGCGCTCCTTCTCGGCGAGATAGCGAGACAGAGCCTCACGAACCACCTCGCTCATGCGCTTGCCGTCGCGGCCCTGCATGCCTTTGATTTCGGCAAGCAGAGGGGCGTCTATGTCGATGGTCGTACGCGGCATGCATCTGATGATATCAGCGCACGCATCAGATGCAGCATGGAGTCCATCGGCCTGGAGGTAGCCCACGCCAGCACGTCACAGCAGACGTAGCTTCCGCGCTGCCAGTTGCTGCGCGAGATCCTGGCCCGTTTTGCCTGCTGGCAGCGTGCCCAGCAGCGATACCGCCAGTGAAACGCGCTCGCTGCCCGACGGCGACGGCACCAAGAGGCCCATGGCCGCGGCTGCCTGGGCGGCCGCCAGACGAAGCTGTGCATCGCCAGGGGCTAGCTGGCAGCGAACATAGGCCAGCTCGAAGGCGCGCGCCTGCTTCTCGAAGACGCGGAAGCGGTCTGCTTCTTGGAAGGCAAACACTCCCCGCAGACTGTCGTCCACCAGCGAGCGGTAGCGGCGCTCCCATTGCACGCGCGGGGGCGTGAGGCGTTGTTTGTGAATGTCATCCAGGAAGCGGACCCGGCACCGCGCTCNNGCGCCAGCTCCAGGATGCCAGCAGCTCTTCGATGCGCACTTGCAGCCGGGTCAGCTCGGCACCCAATTCGTCCTTGGCGCGCGCCAGTGAGTCGCGCTGCGCTTGTACCTCGTTCAACGTGTGCGCCAAAGAGTCGCGCTGCGCTTGCGCCTGGTTGAGTGCGCGGGCCAAGCCGTCGCGCTCCCCCTCGACCGCATCCACCGTGCGGGCCAGCGCGTCCCGCTCCCCTTCGACCTGTGCCAGCGCGCGGGCCAGCGAGTTCCGCTCCGCGTGCACCTCGTCCAACGTGCGCACTAGCGCGTCCCTTTGCGCTCGCGCCTCGACCAGCGCGCGGTCCAGCGTGTGGTGCTGCGCTTGTACCTCCTTCAGCGTACGAACCAGCGCGTCGTGCTGCGCCTGCATGTTGTCCAGGGTGCGGGCCAGCGCGTCCCGCTCTCCTTCGACCTCGTCGAGTGTGCGGGCCAGCGCGCCCTGATCCCCTTCGACCGCGTCCAGCGTGCGGGCCAGCGCGTCCCGCTGCGCCCCAACTTCGACCAGGGTGCGGGCCAGCGCGTCCCGTTCCCCCTGTGCCTGCTCCGTCTCGCGGCCGGCCGTGGCCTGCTCACGCCGCAACCGCTCCAACTCGTCCGAGTGCGCGGCAGCCTGCCGCTGCACCGAGGTGATGTCGTGCTCCGAAACGGCCAGCGCGCTTTCCAGATCCTCCACGCCCCGGTGGCGCAGGAAAAGCTGTAGCCGGATGGCGTCGGGATCGTAGGCGGTCAGCGTGGCGGGATCGCGGATGAAGCGGTCGCCCGCCTGAAAGCCGTCGTACTGCACGTGCCAGCCACGCTCTCGCTCGATCGGATCCCAGCGCGGCCGGCGTTCTTGCAGAATCTTACGCTCGCCCTGGGCCTGGTTGCGGATGGGGTAGTGGCGCAACAGGAAGCGGATGGGGAACACGCGGCGGTCCGGAATGATCGCGTCGTGCCCACCGGACGAAACCAGATCCACCGGCGCTCGCTTCCAGGCGTTGATGCGCAGCCGGGCGAAGCCCTGCGCCGGCTCGCAATACCGGAAAGCTGTGCGCAGGTCGTCTCCCTTGCGAAAGCTGTCGTCGGTGGGCGGGAAGTCGAACCCCGCAAAGTCGATGGCGCTGTACCCGGCCGCATGCACCGCGCGGATGGCCTGGCACAAGTCGAGGTGCGGCCAGGGGCTCTCGCGAAACTCGTCGGCATCGTGGTGGATGAACCAGTCGCCGTCCAGCTTCTGCGCCAGATTCTGCTTGCGCTGCAGTATATGAGCCCAGGCAAAGCGCTGGGCGTCCTCGGCCGGGAAGCCAGACTCCTCGGGGAAGCGCTCGATCCCGATCAGGCCCTTGCCGGCAAACCGCTGGGCCTCCGCCACCGTACCGTCGGTCGAAGAGTGATCGATGAGGTACACCGACACCCCCTGCTCGAGCAGGTGTGAGATGCACAGGCCGATGATATCTTCTTCGTTGTAGGCGGCGATGATGGCCGTGACCGAGAAATCCCCTGGTGCAGTCATGTGATCCTCAGCGTGCGGCCTTGTCAGCCAGCAGCGCCTTGAATGCCGCCGAGTATGCCAGACAGGAGGGCGGTGTAATAGAGCTTGGGTGAGGGAGCGAAAACTACGGGCGGGCTAGGGCGGTAGTCCTCCATCCCTTGACGTCGATCAGCGGGGCTGGGACTCGGCTGCATCGCCATCGCGCGCATCGGCCCGACACCCACGCTGGTCATCCTGGCAATCGGGTGGATGGCGATTCGACGCAATCCGCGGCTCAGCCGCTGACTGGTCCTGGGCTTCGCCTTGCCGGTCGCGGCCTGGTTCGGCTATGTCCTGGTCGCCTTCGGCAGGATTCTGCCCATGTCGGGGAGTGTTGCGCCAAAACCCCTCCGAATCCCGCCGACGAAGCGGTTGCTGGAGTATCCTTGGTACAGGCGATGAGGTTCCTCCAGATCGAGCCCACCACCCGCTGCAACATGAGCTGCAGCTTCTGCGCGGGCCGGCACATGCCGCCGGTCGACCTCGACCTGCGCACCTTCGACGCCGCGCTGGAGGCATTTCCCGAGGCGCAGCAACTCGAGCTGCAGGGTGAGGGCGAGTCGCTGCTGCACCCCCAGTTTTTCGACATGGCCGCCCGCGCTGGCCAGCGCGGCCTGCGCATTTCGTTCATCACCAATGGCAGCTTGTTCTCGCCCGAGACGGTGGAGCGCATCCTCGACGCTTCGTTTGACAAGGTGATAGTCTCGCTCGACTCGCTCCAGCCCGAGACGTTTCGCCGCCTGCGCGGGGCCGCGTTGCCCAAGGTGCTCGACGGCCTCGGGCGCCTGGCCGAGAGAAAGCGCGTGCGGGGCCTGTCGCGGCCCGCGATCGGCCTGACCGCCACCATCCTGCGCAGCACGCTCGGCGAGATCCCGGCGCTGCTCGCGCTGGGCCACCGCCTCGGGCTGGATGGCGGGTTGGGTCTGCAGGTGCTCAACTTGATGGAGGGCTACGCGCGCCACTACCCGCCCGAACTGGCCGACGAGGTCATCCCGGCCCGGGAACTGGACGCGCATCTGTCGGAGCTGCGCTCGCTACCCACGCTGGGCGCGAGGCTCGACGGTTCTAGCCCGTTGCGTGGCTTCTTTCCCGATCTCTACCAGGACCTTCAGCCGGGCTCGCGCCGTTGCCCGTGGCTGGAGCACGGCGCCTACGTCACCGCCGAGGGCTTCGTCACCCCCTGCTGCATGATCAAGGACGTGGCCGCCCTCGCGCTGGGGAAGATCGGGGTCGACCGCTTGGTCAAGATGGCCGGCGGCCGGGATCGCATGCGCCAGCAGATCGCGGCCGGGCAGACGCCCGGTCCGTGCCAGGGTTGCGCGACGCTGGCGCAGGCACTGGAGGGCAACGACCCCGAATCGGGCCTGGGCACGGCGGACGCGTTTGAACTGCTCGACCAACAGAGCTGGGCCGCCTACTGCCGGGGCATGGCGTTGCAGGCCGATCTGCAGACGCGCCTGCAGCCCCTGCTGGCCGAGCGGCGGGCGGAGTTGGACCGTTTGCCGGCCGCCGCAGCCGAGTCAGCGCACGGCCCGACGCCCGGTCTGGCCCAGGCTGAGGACGAATGCCGGCGCTTGGCCGCGTGTCTGGCCGACGCGCATCGCGAGGTCACAGCCCTGCGCGCGTCGAAGAGCTGGCGGCTGACCGCGCCTCTGCGCCGGGTCTACCAGTGGACATGGGGCAGGCGGGGGCGGTGATGGCCGAATTTCGCAAAGGCGAGATCGCGGTCGTGATCCCTTGCTTCGACCTGGGTGCGACGCTGGAAGAGACGGTGGCCAGCGTGCTGACCCAGACCCGAGCCGCTGCGCAGATCGTTGTTGTCGACGATGGCTCGACCGACGCGGCGACGCAGGCGGCGCTGGCGCGCATCGAGACCGGGCCCGCGCGCGTGCTTCGCGGTCCCCACGTCGGCGTGGCGCGGGCGCGGGCGCGCGGGGTGGACGAGACCACCACGGAATTCATCGTGCTACTCGACGCCGACGATGTGCTGCAGCCCACGTTCTTGCGGAAGACCGCGGCGCGCATGGAGACCGACGCGGGGTTGGAATTCGTGGCCAGCAACTACGAGCTGTTCGGCGCGGTGAATGCGCCTGTGCCGCGGCCGGCGCCCGATGATCTGGTCGCGCACTTGTGCGAGGGCTCGTACGCCATCACGGCGCTGTTGCGGCGCACGCTGTGGGACAGGCTGGGCGGGTCCGATCCCGAGTTGCCTTGCGCCGAGGACTGGGACTTCTGGCTGCGCGTTCTGGCCAGCGGGACGCGCGGAGAGCGCATCGACGAGACGCTGTTCCGCTACCGCATCCGGCCGCGCTCGCGCGATCCGCGCGGCTTCGATCGCTCGCGCTACCAGCAGGCCTTGCGCCGCATCGTCGACAAGCAGCGCGCGCTCATCACGCGGCTCGGCCCCGAGCTGTTGCAGGCCAAGCGGCGCAGCCTGGCCGCTGCGTGCGCCGAGGAGGACCGACTGGCGCAGGAACGGACGCGGGTGCTGGCGCAACTGGCCGCGGTCGAGCACGCGATCACGAGCCGCCCGGGCGGTGGAGTGCCGGCTTCTGCCTCCCTGCCTGGTGCGGCGGTGCTCGGGTATCACCGCGTGGCCGCGCTCGACCCGGACACATTCGGGCTGTGCGTGCCGCCGCCGCTCTTTCGCGCGCATCTCGAGTACCTGTTGCGGCACACCCGACCGATGGCTTTGCCGGCGATCCTGGCTGCGCTGGACGCCGGCACCCTGCCCGAGCGGGCGGTGGCCCTGACCTTCGACGACGGCTACCTCGACGCGTTCCAGGCAGCAGAGATCCTGGCTGGCGTGCCTGCCACCTTCTACGTCAACGTCGAGCGCATCGATCGGCGGCACGAAGCATGGCAGGAAATTCTGGAGCGCATCTTTCTGTCGTCGCAGCCCATTCCGCCGAGCTGCGAGGTCGAGATCGGGACGGATTGCGTGGTACTGCCCAGCCTGGGCCCGATCGCCCGCAAGGCCGCATTCGACACCGTCTATCGCCTCGGCCAGAACAGCTCGGCGGCCGGCCGGAACAGGTTGGTCGAGCGACTCTCGGCCTGGAGCGGCCTCGACCTTGCACCACGCGACAGCCACCGGGTGGTGACCGCCGACGAACTCGTCGAGCTGGGCCACCGTCCGGGCTGCGACATCGGCGCTCACTCGGCCCACCATCTTCGCCTGCCGGTCCACCCGCGCATCGTGCAGCGCCAAGAAGTGGCTGAGGGGCGGCAGCGGCTGGAGCACCTGCTGGGACGACCGGTGACCAGCTTCGCCTATCCCTACGGCGAGTGCCCGCGGCCTACCGTCGAGATCGCTCGCCACGCCGGCTTTGCCAGCGCCGTCTCGACCCGCACGGCCTTGCTGCGTCCCTGGGACGATCCGCTGGAGATCCCGCGCGTCGAGGTGGGAGCCTGGAGCGTCGAGGAATTCGCCGCCCGACTGGAATCCCTGTTCGCAGCGAGGGCGTGATGGAAAGGCCACGCATACTCTCGATCGACCGGGCCGTGTCCGCCGCGCGTCGACTGGTGAGGGTTGCGGAGAACAACTGCTGGGCGCAGCAGTTGCGCCAGCGAGTCGTGCCGGCAAGGCAGCGGCGATCGCCGCACCCGGCGGTCACGGAACCTGGCGCGCCGACGGGCGCGAGCTACCGAGCGGCCCTGGCCTGGCTGCGCGAGCACGTGACGTTCTCCTCGCTGGGAGTTGGTGAGCTGGGTGATGTCATCCCCACCCTGCTCGACTGCGGCGAGCCGCGCATGGCCTTGCAGCTCGGCGAGCGGCTCTGTCGGGTGCAGCGTCCGGATGGGTCTTGGGCTACTGACGAGTCGAGCGTGCAGGCTGCCAGTCGGGCCGTGATCGGTCTGTCGGCACTGAAGTGGCGCTCGCCGCCGGTGACACCCGCGCTCCGGCGCGGCTGCGCTTGGCTGCTCGACCGGCCCAGTGACGGGCGGCCGCTTTCTCTACCCGCGCTGTTCGGGCGCGCGAGCGACGAGCGGGCGAGCCTGTGGGCAACTGTCGCGCTGGTCAAGGCGCAGGCGCGACGGGATGAGTGGAGACCAGATTTGCAAAGCGCCGTCCTGCTGGGCGACGAGCCGTGGCAGTCGTGGGCCCACGGACACGCGACGGCACCAGGGCTGCTGCTCGATCTCGGTCGGCGGGACGAAGTGGTCGCATGGGCAACGCGCCAGCAGGAGGTGCAAGAGCCCGACGGATCGCTGCCGGCTTTCCCTCGCGCGAGTTGGACCTGTCCCACCTGTACGGCGCTGACTGCTGCGGTCTTCTGTCGCCTCGGGCAGCTGGCGTCGGCGCGCCGGGCGCTGGCCTATCTGGGCTCGGTCCAGCACGCGTCGGGAGGTTTTCCTGGCAGCCAGGGTTCGCGTGCGAGCTTCCGGCCCGCGGAATTGATCCTCGACGGGACGCGGGCCTATCTCGATGCCTTTCACCTGTTTCTGCAGGCGTCGTTCGACGAGCAGGTGGAAGATTTCTCCGACGAGGTGGAGGCTGACGACGGTCGCCTTGAAATTGTATGGCGCGAAGCCGGCGATTTGAACGGAAAGCGCGTGCTCGATGCCGGCTGTGGGCGGGGGTGCATCGCGCGCGCTTTGGCCAGCCGGTTTCCCGCCGCGGACATCTGGGGCACCGACCATTCCGAGTTGATGCTGTCGCACCTGCCCGCAGGGATGTCGCGTCGCCGCGGCTTGCTTCAGAATCTTCCCTTCGCCGACGGCGATTTCGATCTGGTCATCTGCGTGGAAGCGCTCGAGCACGCCGGCAACCCGCCGGGCGCGGTGGCTGAGCTGTGCCGGGTGACGAGGCCTGGCGGGCTGGTTGTGCTCGTCGACAAGAACCTGGAGCGCGCCGGCGCGCTGGCCATCGAACCGTGGGAGCAGTGGTTCTGCCGCGGAGACGTTGCAGCGTGGTTGCAGCCGTTCTGCGACCAGGTGCAGACGGAAGCCATTCAGCACGCGGCCTTCCTGGGCCCCGACCTGTTCTTGAGCTGGTGGGGAAGACGACGCGGAGAAGTCTCGTGATTGCCGCGATCCCAACCCTGCAAGACCGCCTGCGCAGCCTGTCTAACCTACCCCGGGCGGTCTGCATCGAGGTCACGTCACGGTGCCCACTCGATTGCGTCTTCTGCGCGCGCAAGCGCCTGCGGGGGGGACGAACATGGACTGGGAGATGTTCGAGTCGATCGTGCGCTAGATGGGTAAGCCTGAGCAGGTGTGCCTCACCTGCTGTGGCGAGTCGGTCCACTATCCGCGCTTCGGCGACGCCATCCGTCTGGTCAAGGCCACGGGCGCCACAGTTGAGCTGATCTCGACCCTGGCCACCGCCCCCGAGGCGGTCCTGCGCGAAATGAAACGGCGTCTGGGCTGACCGGCGTCAATTGCCCAGATGCTCGTCCAGCCAGGTGGCGAAGGCGGCTTCGTCGAGCGGCCCCACCGGCAGCCGGGGCAAGCGCAGAGGATCGTCGTCCTGGCCCAGGGCGCGCGCCTCGTTGCCGACGGCGAATTGATAGCCGGCAGATCGCGCCAGTTCGAGCACCTGGTGATCGACGGCGCCAAAGGGATAGGCGAAGCCCTCGACGATTTGCCCCAGGAGTCGGGCCAAGGCCGACCGGCTCTCGCATATCTCGCGGTGGCGGAGGTCCGGGTGAGCCGCGCGCAGGTCGAGGTGGTGGATACCGTGCGCGCCGATAGAGCAGTTCTCACTGGCCGCCAGTTCGACGATCTCGGAAGCGCGCAACGTGCGATGATCTTCGCGGACGGCGAGGTCGGCCTTGCCGCACGCCCGGAGGGCGCGCAGAAGATGGTCGCGTTCCACCGGCGAGGCGGTTTGCAGCCTGCGGTCGATCGGGACCGGCGGGCTTTCGGGGGTGCTCAGCCGCAGCGGCGTTCCGCGCAGGGTCAGCTCCGGCACGGACGAGCAGGCGAGCAACATCCGCTCCAGGTCGTACCACCACGGCTCGTGGCCTTGGTCCAGGTGGCCCGTGGTGACGAAGAAGGTCGCCGGCAGTCCATTCTGCACGAGCAGAGGCTGGACGGTGGTCAGGTGATCGATGTACCCGCCGTCGAAGGTCAAGCCGATGGCGCCCTCGGGGATGCTTCCACCAGCCATGGAATCGACCAGCTGGGGCAGCGACATGGGCCGCCAGTGTTGCGACAGATGCTTCAGATGCGCCGCAAGCAGCTCGGGTGGAACGCACAGCCCGAAGCGGTCGTGAGCCACGTTCGCCACGCGATGGTAGCGAAGGATGGCCGCGCCCTGCCGCTCCCGTCTCGGCCTGCCTGCCGTTCCGGCCTTTCTCGTGCGCACGGCCCACAGCGAGGCCCGCGCGGGATCGTCCTTCCACAGCTCGTCGGGTCGCAGTTGGTCGGCGTCGACTCCGCGGAGCCAGGCCGCGCGAGCCACGGCGCTGCCGTAGGCAGAAAGCTGACTCGCGTCGACGGGAAAGCCCGCGCGCTTGATCGCTCGTTTCGCCGACGAATCCGGGGTTGCACCCGGCGCCGGCAAAGTTTCTGCGGCCAAGAGAGCCAGCAGCAGACCGCCCGGTCGCAGCAGCCGATGGCAGTGGTCGAGCGCCGATCCGGCGTCGTCAGTGGCGCGGCTCAGGTCGAGAACAATACAGTCGTAGCTGGCGTCGGGAAGCGCGGCCGCCTGGGCGAGTTGCCGGCGTTCGGCCGCACCCACGCGCGACCAGCGCGAGAACGGGCCATCGACCAGTTCGAGAATCGCGCCCCGCCGATCGGTGCCGTGCCCGTCCAAGAATTCGTCGATATAGGGCCCGCTGCTGCCCGGCCTTGCGCCGGCCGTCAGGTGCAAAGTTCCGCCCAGACCGGCCGCCTGGACCTGCGCAGCCAGGACGGCGCGCGCCTCGGCCGTCTGACGTTGGCGGGCGCGCAGGGCACGCAGGGTCTTCTCGCGCGCCCACAGGATACGGGCCTGGTGCGCCTCGAACGCCGTGCGGTGCACGTGCACGATCTCCCGGAAGGCCGCCAGGGTACGCGGCGTGGGTAGCCCATCGCGTGTCGGCGCGACCACTCCGGACACGGCGTCGCCCAGCCAGCCCGCGCAAGCTGCCAGGTTCTCCTTCACCTCGCGGCGCAAGCGGGTCAGCTCGGCCTCCTGCCGCAGCAGCAGGTCGGGTAGCCAGCGTCGGTACAACGCCGCATGCTTGGCAAGAATCCGGCTGTACGCATCCTGGCCGAAGGTGGCGGCGGGAAGGTACCGGGTGGCCGAATCGGGCCGGCGCCGGTAGCGGAACAGGATCTCGGGCACGATGGTGCCCCGCCAGCGGCTCGCGATGCGCAACCACAGATCCCAGTCCTCGAATTGGGCGCCCAGGTTCTCGTCGAAGCCGCCCACGGCTTGAAGGACATCGCGACGAACCAGCGTCGAGCAGTGCAAGGTGTTGGACTGCAGCAGCTGCGCCAGATCGCAGGCCACCGGCTCCGCTCTCCACTGCTCGTTGCCGAAAGCCTCGCACCAGCACGACACGTAGCCAAGGTCGGGATCCTGTGCAAAGGCGTGCAGGCCGGCTTCCAGCCAGCCGGGCAGGATCACATCGTCGGCGTCGAGAAAGCAGACGAAGGCGCCTCGCGCCTCGCGCAGTCCGCGATTGCGGGCCGCGCCCGGTCCCACGTGCGGGGCGCGCAGCACGCAACCCTTCTTGCCATCGAGGTCGGCCAGCACGGCCTGGGTGGGCGCGTCGGTGGAACCGTCGTCGACGACGATGATCTCCACGTCCTGCACGGTCTGGCCACGCGCGCTGTCGACCGCCTCGACCAGGAACCTGCCGTCGTTGAAGCAAGGCACGACGACGGAAATCCGGGGCATCATCGGCGCTGTCCCAATGGAAACAGGCTATCACAGGACGGCCTCATGGCCGCAAGCAAAGCGGGCGATCCATCCACGTCGACAGCCACCCGGCGGAAAAGGGCGCATACTGAATGCCCGATCTTCGATGGCTTCCTCTCGTCGCTGGGCCGTGCTCGTCGCGCTTGTCGCGCTGGGTTTTCCCCTTGCGGTCAAGCTGTCCTGGTGGGGTCTCGATCGCAGTCCAACCGCCTGGGACGACAGCGCGCACGTCGACCAGTCGCTGCAACTCTACGACGC
>PMZX01000293.1:10520-34462 GCA_003170035.1 Myxococcales bacterium
GCCAGCCTGATCGTGCTGTCGCTGTACCTGTTGTTGCTGTGCCGGCGTTTCTGGCCCACTCCGGTGGGGGTCATGGCCGTGTTCCTGGTCGGGACCAGTCCGCTCATGTACGGGCTGTGCACCTGGTATCTGCGCGAGTACAGCCTGGCCACGCTGGTGACCATGGTCGCCTATCACCTGGTCCGCTCGGAGGACTTGCGCCGGCGGGGCCAGCGACTGCTGGTCGGTGTCTTGCTCGGACTCGGCTTGTTGCACCGGCAGGTCTTCGCCTTCTACGTGCTCCCCATGTACGTCGCGGTCGTCTGGACGCGGCTTCGCGAACAGGGCGGGCACGGGCAGGGTCGCTGGCGCATTGTCGCCGATGCGGCCACACCGTGGCTCGTGGCCTGTCCCCTGGTTGCGCCCTGGTACTGGTACAACGGCCGAGCCGCATTCACGCACGCCTGGAGTTCCTGGGCCGGCGTCATCTCGAACTACTTCGGCTCGCGCAACGTCTTGTCGCTTGCCGAGATCGGGGGCTATCTGCACGAGCTTGGCACCGAGGTCTTCTCGGTCTGGTACCTGGGGCTGTTGGGGCTGGCGGCGCTCGGTTGCCTGTGGGGCTGGCGACGTTCTCGGCTGCGGCTGCACGAGATCGTGCCGCCCGGGATCCGGCTGCTGCTTTTGGCCTGGTGGGCACCCTTTTTGGTTCTGCTCTTCAGCGTGAACAAGGATCCTCGTTTCGAAGCGCCGACGATTGTGCCGCTCGCCATCGTGCTGGCCGCCCTGCTGTGGGGCGCGGCCCGCTCGCTACGCAGCGGTGTCGTGTGGGTGGTGGCCCTTTTGGTCCCCAACACCGTGTTGTGCGCGGCGGTGCTGTTCGGCTGGCCCATCGCCGATGCGTCCTTGCCGCCGTGGCTGGGGCACGCGGCCTATGCCCACCGCTATTCGCGCACCGCCTGGCCGCACGTCGAACTCCTGCGGCGCGCGCTGGCGCTTGTCCCGCGCGATCGCCGTCCCGTCATCGTCGTCGTGTCGGACACGCTGCAGCTCAACGCCAATCTTCTCGCGATGGTGGCCCGGCTGGAGAAGCTGGACTGCGAGATCGCGCACTCTGCATGGGCCACTCCGGCCTACCTGCGCACGTTGTTCGACCGCGCCGACATCGTTCTGCGCAAAGATGGCGATGTGAGCGAGAACGCCGATGTCCCCAACCCCGGCCCGTCGCTCTTCGAAGCCGAGTTCGCCGGCCCCGTCTTTTCCGAGTCGCCCGATCCGCTGGCGCTGCCCGANNAGCTCGCGGTAGAGCGCCGCCATCCTCGGGGCTGCCACCTTGATGGAATACACCGCCGGGATTCCCTCGACGAGTTGCTCCCACAGACCAGGCGTGCCAGCGGCTTTCCGAAAGCTGTCGGCCAGGCTGAGCGGATCGCGCACGCGGAAGTGCAGACCGTTCTTGCCGTGGGTGACCTTTTCGGCCATGCCACCGATGTCGCTGGCGATAACCGGCCTGCCCGCAGCGAATGCCTCCTGGATCACCAGCGGCGCGTTCTCCCACCAGATCGAGGGCACCACGACCCAATCGACCTCCGCCATCAGCGCCGGTTGTTGCGTCGGAGTGTAGGGACCGGCGAAGCGCAGTCGGCAGTGCGAGTTTTGCGGGAAACGCTCGAGCGCTTCCCGCAGCCAGGGTTGCCGGTCCACGCCCGCGCCGTGCACGGAGACCTCGATGGCCGTACCCTGCAGCGGCTTCGCAGCGATTGCTTCCAGCCCGTGCAGCAGGACGTCGAGGCCCTTGAACGGGTCTGCCAGGTTGCCGAAGAACCCGAAGCGGTTGCGTGGTCCCGGGCGAGCAGGAACTTCAGCCGCGGGCAAGGCACGGCGGCCGTTGTCCTCGTAGCTGATGCGCGCAGCAGGAATGCCCCAGGCCACGAAGCGCTCGCGCAGAAAGTGGCTGGGCGCCAGGAAGCGATCGACCACACCGAAGTGCGATTGGATGAAGCACCGGCGCCGGAAGAAGTCGGCCGGCGAGCATTCGGGAAAGCAGCGGGCACAATCTGCGGGCGAGGCCGACTCGCACAGATCGTTGCCCGCCGTGCGCACCATCTTGCCGTCGTGCAGGCAGATGGGCACGAATTCGTGGAGCGTGTACAGGATGGGGGCGGCCGGCAGCAGGCTGCGCGTGGCGCGCAGCAGATCGAAGCCGAGCAGCAGAGTGTGCTGGAAGTGCACCACGTCGGGGCGAATGGCTTGCACAAGCTGCGTCCAGAGCGGCACCACGTGCTCTTTGTCGCGGATCACGTCGAGAAACGAATCCCACTGGGATTCATCGACGAAGAAGGCGAACTGGTTGGGGTCGCCTCCGATGCCGGCCCCGCGCTGCCCGTCGTGCGGGCTGCCGGCTCCCCGCGCGTGGTCTTGGGCACGGCAGATGAGAAAGGGCTCGAAGTCGTTCTGGCGACGGATCTCTTGGTACAGCTCCTGGGTGTAGATTTCCGTTCCCCCGGCGCTCCAGGCCGGATGGGCGTGACAGACCAGAAGTACGCGCGGCTTGCTCATGCTTCGCGTTCCCCGTCTGCCGTCGCGGCGAATCGCCGCATCGCCTCGCGCATGCGGGCGGCCAGATCGCGGTCGCTGAGCCAGGAATCGTAGGCGGACAACAACCGCTCCCTCGGACGGAAGCGGCCGGCGAGATGAAAGAGCGTGACCTCGGGCAGGACCCAATTGTGTCGTCCCGCCTCCAGCAGGCGCAGACACAGCTCGGCACCGGCGAAGTCGCCGCCAACGAAAGCTCCGAAGAAGCCTCCCACTTGCTCGAAGATCTCGCGACCGATCAGCAGGCATGCGCCCGCCACGACCGGCACGCGGCGTGCTCGGCTGGCCCCCGCGTCGCACGACGAATTCCTGTTGGCGTGTAGGTCCACTCCGCGCTCGTCGAGCAACATGGGCCCGAGCGCACCCATGTCGGACTGCGAGCGCGCAAAGCGCTGCAGTGAGGACAACCAGCCGGGCGCCTGCGGGATCACGTCGGCGTGGAGAAACAGCAGGTCTCTGCCACGCGCCAGCCGGGCCCCGGCGTTGTTCGCCTCGGCCTGCCCCACGCCACCATCGATCGCCGCCAGACGGAAGGGCACTCGGTAGATGGCGAACAGATGGGGACACTGCCGGCGCAGGCGCGCAGCTTGCTCGGGCGAATCGAGCAGGTAGAGCAGGTCGCTGACGGCGATCTCCGGATCGTCCGCGAACTGCGCCAGCTGCTCTTCAAGTCGCTCGATGCGCTCGTCAAGGGCCACCACGATGGTCGCGGCCGGATCGCACGGCGGCTCGCCGAAGCTGTCGACCGACGAGATGCGTGCGGGATTGCGCGCCTGCAATTCGCGCAAGGCCGGATACAGGCAGCGTTCGACGAGCAGGCTGCTCGGCGATTCTATCCGCTGCGCGGACTCCAGCAGCCTCTGGCGCGCTCGCACCGGGTCGCACACCGGCTCGGGGCAAAGCGCCTCGATCCGTTCGCCGCCGGCGCTCGCCATCTCGAAGACCGATCCGGCATCCAGGCGGTCGGGGGCAGTGAAGAGCGCCATCCAGCCGTGGTTGCCCGCTGTCGGCTCGCCGAAGTGGCGGGCCACCTCGGGCAGGGGACAGCGGGTGAAGGTATCGTGCAGCTCGATGCGCAGGCCTTCGGCGGTCAACACGGCCGCTCGCCCTTCCAGCCCGCGCGCCCAGCCCGCGATGAAATACTGGCCCGGCTTCGCCTCGACCAGCGCATCCACATACGCGGCCAGTGGGGCAGCCGGGCTGTTGTCCCATCGGCGCGCAGGCAGGCGGAGCGCTTGGTGGATGCGCCGGGTGGCCTCGCTCCAGGCGGCGGTGCTCCCAGTTGCCGGCCGGCTAGCGCGGGCGATGAAGTCGGCTGCTTGCTTGCGTATCTCGGCATCCCAGGGCAGGGCCACCGCGCGCGCCCAGTCCGCCGGTGTCGCGGCCAGTTGCCCTATCCGCTCCAGGGAGATGGACAGGACCAGCGGGCCCACCTCGATGTCCAGCCAGCCCGATGAGTCAGGCGTGACCGGATAGACGACCAGAAGCTTGCCGCCGTTCTCGTCGCTCGTGGGCGAGTCGAGCCGCGGGTGCGCGAAAGCGTGCATGTCGACCGGCAATACCGTCTGGCCGCGTAGCCGGCCGACCAGTGGCTGCCCAGGCGACCGGGGGAACCAGCCCGAGAGCAGCAGGCAGTCGCCATGAACCCAGGTGACATACTCTATGTGGCCCGGCAGGGGGCTCGCAGTATTCGGGTCGGGGGCGCTCATCCAGCCACCAACCTGTCATCATACCCTCACCTGCGCCCGCGCGAGATTCTCAGCCCGCGGGTCTCTCCAGTGCCAGCAACTTGAGATAGGCCTGCACCACCTCGGGCCCTGTGCCCTCCAGCGCGATCTTCCCCGCGTCGAGCAGCAGGGCGCGGTTGCAGAAGGCCTGGATGGGGCGCGGATCGTGGCTGACCAGGACCACGGTGTGTCCTTGCGCCGCCAGTTCGCGGTAGCGTTCCTCGCAGCGTCGGCGGAATCCGATGTCACCCACCGCGAAGACTTCATCGATGATCAGCACCTCGCACACGGCCTTGAAGGCCACAGAGTATGCCAGCCGCGAGGCCATGCCCGAGGAATAGTGCTTGAGCGGCAGGCCGGCAAAGCCTTCGAGCTCGGCAAACGCCAGGATCTCGTCCACCGCAGCCCAGGCCTCACGCCGCGACAGGCCCATGGCGATACCGAGTAGCATGATGTTGTCGATGGCGTTCAGTTCGGGGCTCCAGCCGATGCCCAGTTCCAGCACGGGCGTGATGGGGGCGTGGGCCCGGACAGTGCCACGCTCGGGCTGGTAGATGCCACTCAACAGCTTGAGCAGCGTGCTCTTGCCCGAGCCGTTACGGCCCATGATTCCCACGGTTTCCCCACGTCGCACGTCGAAACTGATGTCATCAAGGACCTGCAGCCGGCGGTAGCCGCGGGGACGCAACAGGCCGAACAGGTGCTCGCGGATGGTCTCGCGGCGCACTGTCGGGATGCGAAAGGACTTGCACAGCCCGCGGACCTCGATGACGTTGGCGCCCATCACAGATTCTCCGCGGCCGAGGGGGCGTAGTGGCGGTAGAGCAGCAGTCCCGATAGGAAGATGGTCGCGGTGACCCCGGCGAGCATCGAGAAAGCCTTCAGGGTGGGCACGTGGTGTTCGACCAGAAGCTGGCGCGAGAACTGGATCACCGCGGTGGGCGGCCAGATGTACAGGTAGAAGTGGTACTTCTCGGGGATGATTCCCAGCGGGTAGACGACCGGGGCCACGAAGAACCCTGCCTGGACGATCACATCCCAGATCTGGTTCAGATCGCGGTAGCGCAGGAACAGGACACTGGAGCCCAGCGAAAATCCGATCGTGATGACGATCATGGCCAGCAGGCACAGGCCAAACAGGCCCAGGGCGGCCAAGCTGGGCGAGCGGCCCGTCACCGACAACGCGATGACGATGGTCAGGCACACCACTGACAGCGTCATCAGCGCGTTCGAGGGCGAGGTGACCACCAGCAGCCAGCGCGGGAAGCGCGTCTTGCCCAGCAGGTAGCCCTTCACCGCCAGCGAAGTGACGCCCACACGGGTGGACTCCGAGAAGAAGTCGAACAAGAACAGACCGAGGAGCAGGTTGAACGCGTAGTTCCGCTCCTGGGCGAAGATGAACGAGAACACGGTCATGAGGACCAGGAACATGGCCAGGGGCTTGAACAACGCCCAGAGGAAGCCCATCCAGGTTCCGTGGTAGCGCACCTTGAAGTCAGTGCGAACGAGCGTCCACAGCAGACCCAGCAGGTCGACACGAGCGATATCTTCAGTGGTCCTGATGCGCATCCGGAATTGCCGAGAAGATCGAGCGCGGGCTTTGTGAAGTGCGGCCCCGCGGCGCGAGTATCGGAGCCTATCTTATCGGAAAGGCTGAAAGGGCGCGCTGGGCGGTGGCTCGGATCTGGTCACTGCGTCAAAGGGTGCCTATGGGCCGCAGTCGCGTCGGCGGGCAAGCTAGACTTTGCCCGAAACGACGGCCCTGTGGTCTAATTCGAGTACCTGCTGGACGGTGCGCGTGAAGCGACAATCGATCATTCTTTCTGTCCTCTTCTCGACAGCGCTCGTCGGCACCGGATCCGGAAAAAACCAGGGTGGTACAGCCGGTGTGGATGGTGGTAGGGCGGACGGCAGCGACACAGCCGGCTGGGGCGGCGCTGGTCGGGCGACGGCGATGGCGGCGTGGACGGCGCTGGCAGAGCGGACAGCGGTGGCAGGGCGGACGGCGCTGGCGGAGCGGATCGGGCTGGCACGACTGACGACCGCGACACAGCCAGCGCAGACCGCGCTGGCACGACCGACGACAGCAGCACAGACGGCGTGGACGGCGCTGGCACGACCAACGACGGCAGCCGAACTTTTTCCGCAGCCCGGTCTACCGGCCAGCGAAACGACGCTTTTCCTCTCTGCCCACGACGGGCAGGGGACTGGAGGAATCTGAGGCTCGCGTTCAAGGGCGCCGGGGGTGGCCTGCTCGACTCACAGGACATCGACCTGTCCGACGATTGGGGCGACGTAGCCCTCGTGGAAGAACCGTTTGCGCTGTCGTTACCGCCGGGAACCGCATCTGTGGATGCCACGCTCACGGATTCCATGTCCTTGACCTCGGCCACGGTCAATGCGGAGCTGACCCCCTGGGCGCACCTCGGTCAGGTCTGCAATGCGACGCTCACGGCTCCCGACCCGTGTCTGAACGGGCTTACCCGACGGCTCAAGCCCTACAGCCCATCGGAAGGTTCAGTACCCGGCTGAAAGGGCGCGCTGGGCCTTTTCGTGGTGCGGATCCAGCTTCACTGCGTCAAGGAAGTGCTGGTGAGCCGCAGCCGCGTCGCCGCGCATGCGTGCGAGCAAACCGAGGTTGTAGTGTGGGCTCGCCCGCGTGGGGTCCAGCGCCAGCGCCCGCGACAAGGCCGCCTCGGCCTCGGCCAGGGCACCGGTCTGGGCCTGACAGATGCCGAGGTTGGTCCATGCATCGGGGTGGTCGGCCACGCGCTCGGTGGCTCGCTGGTACTCGACAATGGCGGCCGCGCAATCGCCCTTTTCGCGCAAGGCCTCGGCAAGCGCGTAGTGGGCTGCATAGGTATGGGGCGCCTTGGCTGTGGCGTCCGACCACAGGGTGACAGGATTCCTCCAGACCCGCGCGCGGGCCACGGTGGCGCTGGCCAGGGCCAGGATCAAAAGGACGGCCGCTGCGCCTGCCACCCGCGGGAAGGCCGGGCTTGCGAAGCGGGCCGCAAGCGAGGCGGCCAAACCCGCCACGGCCAGGAAGACGCCGGCGCTGGCCAGATACACGCGATGTTCGGCCATGGGCTCCGCCATGGGCACGATGCTGGACGAGGGCAACAGGATGAGCAGGAACCAGAGAATCCCGAATGCGATGTGCGGCTCGCGCCTGCGCAGGCGCCAGGCCGCCAACACCAGGCCCGCCAGACCCAGTCCCGCGGCCATCACGCCCGGCTCGAACGCGCTACCGACCTCGCGGTACTCGTGAATCACGGATTGCCCCACCGGCAGCACCAGCAGCGCCAGGTAGTGCCACATCACCTTGATCTGCAAGAGCAGGTTGCGGCCCACGATCGACGAGGCACCGGCCGCCTCGCGACCGAAGTAGATGGCCAGCCGCACGCAGCCCAGGGCCGCAATCAGGACCAGGGGCGGCAGATAGCAGGTCAGTTGCCGTCGGCGCGATCCGGGATGCTGGGGCAGAAAAAGGCGGTCGTAGGCCCAGGCCAGAATGGGAGCCATAGCCGCGACCTCCTTGCAAGCCAGGCCCAGCAGCATGGCCACGAAGGCCGGCACCAGCCAGCGACGGCGTCCACTGGTGGCCGCGCGGCGAAAGGCGAGCAGCGCCAGGAAGGTGAACAGCGCGCACAGCAACTCGGAACGCGCGGACGCGTAGGCCACAGCCTCGGTCTGCAGGGGATGGACTGCGAACAGGATGGCGGGCAGCGCGGCCCAGAGCGGCTGCGGGTCGGTTCCACGGACTCTGGCGCGGTCGAGAACCGCACACCAGGCCAGCAGGAAGAGAAGGCCGGTATTCGCAGCGTGCAGCACCAGGTTGGTCAGGTGAAAGCCAAACGGGTCGATGCCCCAGAAGAATGAGTCCAGCGCATACGACACATTCACCACCGGCCGGAACAGGGCGTAACCGAAGACGTAGCGCCAGGCTACCGGGTGACGGATGGACAGGTTGCCCACGATGGTCCCCAGATCGTCGTAGGCAAAGGAGTTGCCCAGCGAGTCCAGATAGGGAAGCGCGGCCAGCAACACCGCCAGTCCGCCCAGCAGCCAGGGAAAGCGCGGCGCAGGCGTGGTAGCGGATTCTGCGGCGGGGAGGCCCGCACCACGTTTTCGGCGGGATTTCATCGGGCACGCCCAGTGTGGGGGGTGGGCCGGGGCCCGTCAAATCCTTGGCAGCGCGTCCGCCCCGCCCGTATCGCGTCTTGTGTACTGGCAATCGTCCCACGCCTGTACCACGTTCTATGTAGGGGCGATCTGCGGTCGCCCGTCGGAGGCACGCCCACAGGGGCGACCGCAGGTCGCCCCTAGATGAGAGGCTCCAGTTCGCGCCTATGCCCCCTGCCCCGCGCATGTTGGGGCGACCTGCGGTCGCTCGCGGGCGGCATGTGGTAACACCAATCCCATGGCGCATGCCCGGAAGAAGACCACGACCATCGCATTGGAACCTGCCGCCGATCGGTTGTTGACTCGCGCTGCGCGGAGCACAGGCGTGTCTCGTTCCGAGTTCATCCGGCGCCAACTGGAAGTCGTCCTCGAACAGTATCGCCCCCGCCCGAGGCCGCGCTCGGCCGGCGTCATCAAATCTCGACTGGCCGAGCGCGGAGATGAAGCCGAGCTCTTTCGTTTGGCCGTCCACCCCACCCGCCCCGAAAGGCCGAGGCGCTATAATTGATCTCGGTGCGCTCCCTTCGCCTCCTGCACGTCACACCCTTCTACGGCGACGCCTGGGCCTATGGCGGCATCCCGCGCGCGGTGGCGGCGCTGGCGCGCGCCCAGAGCCGCCGCGGCCACCAGGTCACGGTGGCGACCACCGATGCGTGCTCGGCGGCGAGCCGCCTGCCTGTCGCAGCAGGCGACCCGATACGCGGCCCGCGCCGGGCGACACACGAGTTGCAGGGGCCCGAGGTGCGCGTGTTCGGAAACCTGTCGAACCGTCTGGTCCACCGCCTGCAGTTCCTGTTGCCGGTGGGCCTGCACAGCTTTCTGCGCGACGAGGTAGGCCGATTCGACGTGGCCCACCTGCACGCGGTCCACAACCTGCCAACCTCGCTGGCCGCGCATGCCTGCCTGCACGCGCGCGTGCCCTACTTGCTGCAGACGCACGGAACGGCACCGCTCATCGAGCGCCGGCGCCTGGCCAAGTGGGCCTTTGATCACACCCTGGGCCGCGGTGTCTTCGAGAATGCCGCGCGCTGGATCGCGATCAGCGACGCCGAACAACGCCAGCTGATCGAACTGGGCGCGCCGGCGGAGCGCATCCGGACTATTCCCTCGGCGCTGGATCTGGACGAACTCGACCTCATCCCGCGCGGCCAGCTCCGCGCGCGGCTGGGTCTGCGGGACGAGCCGCTGGTCGTGTACCTGGGCCAGCTCATTCCGCGCAAGCGGGTGGATGTGCTCATCCATGCCTTCGCGGCGCTGGCGCGGCCCGAGGCTCGGCTGGTGATCGTGGGACCGGACATGGGCAGTGGTGGCGAGCTGCGCGAGCTGGTGCAGCGCTGCCGCCTGAATGACACGGTGACTTTCCTGGATACCCTGGCAGGGCAGGCGCGGCTGGCTGCCCTGGCCGATGCCGATGTGGTGGCCTACGCGTCCGAGGACGAGGTTCTGGGCCTGGTGCCGCTGGAGGCGCTCCTGTGCGGCACACCGGTGGTGGTGGGCAACGATTGCGGCAGCGGCGAGACCATCGCCAAGGTGACCGGCGGCCGCGTGGTGCCGGTGGGTGATGCACCGGCGTTGGCCCGGGCGCTGGGCGAGATCCTGGACGCGCAGGCGCGCTGGCGGGGCGTGGCTTGCCAGGCGCAGCCAGCGGTGCGAACCGGTTTCGGCAGTGCCAGCGTGGCGGCGCGCCTTGATGACGTGTACTTCGAGGTGGTGTCGGCGTGATGGGAAAATGCTCCATCGACGGTGCCGGGGATCTGGAAGGCTGGCTCGACCAGCCTACGCCGGACGAAGTCGTCAGCGGGGACTCGCTGCTGGTACGCGGCTGGGTGTTCGACGCGCGGTCGGAGGTGCGCGCGGTCCTGGTCCGTGCCCGCGGCCGCGAGACGGCGCTCACCTGCCGGCCGGCACGACCCGACGTGGCCTTTGACTACCCCGAGCAGAAACAGGCCGGCTGCTGCGGTTTCGAGGGGCGCATCCCGGTGCGGCCCGGGGCCATGCGCATCGAGGTGTTGGCGGTTCTTGACGGCGGGCGACGCGAACGCTGCTTTGCACATTCGGTGATCGTGCGGCGAGCGAACAAGAGAGTTCCTCTGGCGGCCTTCTTGTGGAGTGCCGTTCGCAAGGCCTTCCGTGCGTGGCGAGAAGGCCGGCTGGCACTGTCCCCAAGACAATGGCTTCGCTTGCTGCGGGCGCTCCGTCGCGAGATGCGGGAGAACACCGCGGGGGATGCGGCTGCGCTTCCCGCGGGCGCGCGCGCCGGCCTGGAGCTTCAGCATGCTGAACTGCTTCGCGATTTCCTGGCCAGTGGTGCCCGGCTGGATCTGACCCCGGCCGGGCAACCCGAGGTCAGCGCCCTGGTGGTGCTCTACAACCGGGCCGAGCTGACCTTGCGCTGCTTGCGCGCCCTGGCCGAGATCCGCTCGCCACTCGTCGAGGTCGTGCTGGTCGACAACGCCTCCTCGGATGAAACCGCCCGGCTGCTCGATCGCATCGACGGCGCCACCATCCTGCCCAACCAGGAGAACCTGGGCTTTCTGCGCGCCACCAACCAGGCCGCGGCGGCGGCGCAGGGGCGCGTGCTGCTTCTGCTCAACAACGACGCCGAGCTTCTGCCCGGCAGCTTGGCCGCGGCCCTGCGCACCCTCGATTCGTCGCCCTCGATCGGCGCCGTGGGCGGTCGTCTGATCGCGCCCGACGGATCTTTGCAGGAGGCCGGGAGCATCATCTGGAAGGACGGCTCGTGCCTGGGCTACGGTCGCGGCGGCAAGCCGCGCGATCCGCAGTACATGTTCGAGCGCGACGTGGACTTTTGCTCGGCGGCTTTGCTGCTCACCCCGCGCGCGCTATGGAACCAGATGGGCGGCTTCGATACCGATTTCGCGCCCGCGTACTACGAGGACGCCGACTACTGCGTGCGCTTGTGGAAATCGGGCCGGCGCGTGGTGTTGCAGCCGCGCACGGCGGCCCTGCACTTCGAATTCGCCAGTTCGCCCTCGCGAGCGAGAGCCATCGCCCAGCAGGCCGAGCGGCGCCAGATCTTCCTGCGCAAGCACCGCGACTGGCTGGCACAGCAGCCGGCCGCGCATCTCGCGCGTGCTCATCACGCTCGCACCCACCGGCCTGGGCCGCGCATCCTGGTGCTGGACGATGGCGTGCCGCAGGTTGCCCGGGGCAGCGGACAGCCCCGATCGCTCGAGCTTCTGACCGCTCTCGTGCGGCTGGGCTGGCTGCCGACCCTGGTTCCGCTGTCCTATCCCGACGACGACGACCCGCACGCCGAGTTGCCGCACACGATGGAGGTACTCACCGGCGTGGGTGCCCGGGGCTTGTTCCGACTGCTGGAGGAGCGGCGCGGCCTCTATTCCTGCGTGCTGGCCAGCCGGCCGCACAACATGGTCCGCCTGAATTCCGCCTGCGCACGCCTGCGCAAGCCTCTGGATGTCCCCATCATCTACGACGCCGAGGCCATCTTTGCCGACCGAGAACTCGCGGGCCGTCGCATGCGCGGCGAGAAAATTAGAACGGACGAGGGTGAGCGGCAGCGTTCCGCCGAACTGGCGCTGGCGCGGCAAACTCAGGCGGTGCTGGCCGTCTCTGCCCGCGACGCCGCGATATTTTCCGACGCAGGCGCCCCCCACACCTTCACTCTCGGGCATCGCGTGGATTGCAGGCCCACGCGCCAGCCGTTCAGCGAGCGCAGCGGCCTGCTCTTCGTGGGGGCTCTCGACGAAGAAGGCAGTCCCAACGTGGATTCGGCGTGCTGGTTCGTACGCGAGGTGCTGCCCAAACTGCGCGCCAGGCTGGGCATGAACGTGACTGTCGATCTGGTGGGCGCCACCACCTTGCCGGCGGTGCTCGACCTGGCCTCGCCAAGCGTGCGCGTGCTCGGCCAGGTGGAAGATTTGACTGAGTTCTACGGCCGGGCCCGCGTCTTCATCGCGCCCACGCGCTTTGCCGCGGGCATTCCCTACAAGGTGCACCACGCGGCTGCGCACGGTCTGCCCGTGGTGGCGACATCGTTGCTGGCAGGCCAGCTCGGCTGGCAGTCGGAGCGCGAGCTGCTGAGCGCCGACGACGCAGATTCCTTTGCCGAAGCCTGCGCGCGCCTCTATTCCGATCCCGAATTGTGGCAGCGCTTGCGTTCGGCCGCACTGGATCGCGTCGCGCAGGACTGCTCAGAGGCCAGCTTCGATGCCGCACTCGCCGACGCGCTCGACGCCGTGGTTCGCGCACGGTAGGGGCGACCTGCGGTCGCCTCGGTGGGCCCCCACGTAAACCCCCGTGGGGCGACCGCAGGTCGCCTCTACACGAAACGTGATGCAGGCGCGGCGCGGGCGCCAAAACGGCCGGCGCAGTAGTCGCGCAGGCCGCTGGCCAGGGCGCGTGCGCCTGCCAGGCGTGGCACCTTCGAATGCAAGGTCACGTACGCCAGATTCAGCGCCATGACGTGGGCCGCGCGCAGGGCGGAGAGCGGCGCGGGCAGCGGGCGCGCGCGCCGCGCAAGCAAGAGGTGGTTGCGGGCCGCAAAGTAAATGCGATCAGGTGAGTCGGGCGCCAGGCTGGCGCCCCCCTGGTGCAGCACGCGGGCGGCAGGGGCGCACAAGGCAAGGAAACCGGCGCTCCTTGCCCGCAGGCAGAAATCCAGATCCTCGAAGCCGAAGAAGTATTCCTCGGGCAGCAGGCCCACGACGTCGAAGACCTCACGACGGATCATGAGGGCGCAGCCACTTAGCGCGTCCACGAGGTGCGCCGGACTGCTGGCTGCCGGCACCAGCTTGCCCCAGCCGGAAAGTCGCATTCGTCCCGTGAGCGGCCTGTAGGCGATCCCGGTCGATTCGAGCGTGGCTGGGTCGCGGGCAGAAACGATGGCAGGCCCAACCAGCCCTACGCCCGGCTGGTCCAGGGCACTTTCCAGAATGCCCAAGCAATCAGGCTCGACGAGTGCGTCGCTGTTGATCAGAAGCACGCGGCTGGCGCCCACATCCAGGACGCGCCGGATACCCAGGTCGGCGCCGCCGGCGAAACCCAGGTTGCGCGGCGTCTCGATCCAGTCCAACGGTGCCAGCCTGTCCCGCAGGCCTTGGTCCCCCGATCCATTGTCCACCACCACCAGATGGTCGGCGATCCGCCGCGAGCCCCGGAGCGCGGCCACGCAAGCCGCGGTCTGGCCGGGCGTGCCAAAGTGCACGACCACGGCCGCCAGCCGGTGGCGGTCACAGGGCTGGGCATCGCGGCTCACGGCTTCATCGTATCAGAGCCAGGCCTGGACCCACATCTCGCCACACGGGGCTCAGGACCGGGGCTTGCGCGATGGGCGGCGGCGAGAATTCCCCCGCGTGAACCGTCGGTGTTCCGACATCAGTGTTGTCTACCCGCTGACGGGCCGCCGTCTTCTCTGTTCGCATCCACTCGTAATCACCCGGCTTCTTCGCTGGCCCGGGGGTTGCAACCCCTGTTGAGCGTGATGCTGACAGCAACGACAAACGATTCGAGGAGGAATGTCATGAAGACGCTGGCGTGTTTGCCCCTTTTTGCAATTGGAGCCGCGTTGTTCACGCTGTCGCTGTGTGGCTGCTCGGAACGCAGGGACGGCCCAAGCCTTGGTGGCGCAGAGGTGAAGGTGTACGCAATCAACGCAGCCGACGTCTACTCGGTCACGGTCACCATCACCGCGGATGACATAGCGGATCCCATCGTCGTTCCGCTGACCAAGGTCGGGGACCAGTGGGTCGCCAACCTCAGCGGGATCCCGGCGGGAACAAATCGCACATTCACCCTCTCCGCCCGCGACGCTTCGGATACGGAGATCTACAGTGGCGTGGCCACCGGGGTGACGATCACCGCCGACCAGACGGCTTCGGTGTCAATCGGCGGCCAGGAGACGAATCCGCCCCCCGCGAGCGGCAACGCATCGCCGGTGATCGACGCCCTGGTTGCGTCGTCGATAGCTGTGGTCCCGGGAGCGACGGTCACCCTGTCGGTGAACGCCCATGACCCGGATGCGGGCGACACGCTCGCATATCTGTGGACGTCACCCAGCGGGACGTTCGACACCTCGAACACAGCGTCGACCACCTGGACAGCGCCCGAGACGGCCGGGACATACCGGATCACGGTGCGGGTTCAGGACAATCACCAGGCGCAGACGACGATGTCCGTCGACATCACGGTCCGTGCGGAGAGTGATGCCGGCACCACCGCGACGATCACGGTCACCCTCAACAACTCGCCCGTGGTGAGCGAAGTGACCTCGACCAAAGGTCGGATCGGCGTTGGTGATACGACCACGCTGGATTGCGCGGCAACCGACGATGACAGCGACACGCTGACCTATGCTTGGACCGCGGACAGCGGTTGTGCCGGAACGTTCAGTGCGTCGAACGTCAAGAGCCCGACGTTCACGCTGGGCAACACTTTGCCATCGTCCGGCGCGTGCCAGTTCTCGGTGACCGTGTCCGATGGCCGCGGTGGTACCGGCACAGGGTCGCTGACCATCACCGCCTCTGCTCCTCCGCCGGTCAACGTGGCGCCGCAGATCGAGGGCTCCAGCCAGTCCGCCGCGTCTGCTGTGGCCGGCCAGGCGGTGACCCTGTGGGTCCTGGCGTCCGATCCGGAAGGTACCGCAGTGACCTTCGCGTGGAGCGCGGCCAGTGGCACGTTCGCAACGCCGGTCGACTTGAGCGCCGGAAGCCAGCAGGTAGTCTGGACTGCGCCGCTCAACTTCGTGGGTGATATCCAGGTCCAGGTGACGGTCACCGACGCGGGGAACGCGTCGACGGTGAAGAGCTTCACCATCGCAAAGACTCAGCCTCCCTCGGGCGAGGGCGGGTGGACTGCCGACCCGAGCTACTACGGCTCCGGCGACGGCTGTGATTGCGGCCACGGCTCCTGGGATCCGGATTGCGCCATTCCAGGTCAAGTGCTGCACAACTGCAACAACGGGCAAGCCTGCGTTCAGTCCGGTCAGCTGGGCGTCTGCCAGACCGTGGTGACGCCCGCAATGCCCGACCCCGCGCCGCCTTCCACGCCGCCAGCGGGATGGACCTGTGACCCGAGTTACTACAACGCCGGCGACGGCTGCGACTGCGGGTGCGGCGCCTTCGATCCGGACTGTGGAAGGCCGAATCAGAGGGGGTTCGATTGCAATGTGGGGCAATACTGCGGGCAATCAGGCACCTGCGAGAGCCTGCCCAGCCAGTAGCTTTCTCCGAAACCGAGTCCCGAGACCCTCTTTGCTGGCCAGGCCAGCGATGAGGTTCTCGGGCGTTTTGGCGTCATGGTCCGTCCAGCGGTCTACTGGATTCTCGTCGTGGGATCTGGAATTCGTACGACCGCAGGTCGCCCCTACACGCTACTGGAGTCTCGTCGTGGGATCGCCGAGCAGGATCCAGGTGCGGCGGACGTCGAGGTCGCTGACCGCTGTCTTGGCCCGCGCCGTGGCCTCGCCGATGGTCGGCTTCCTGGCGGCAAACAGCAGCCGCATGAACTCCCGGTCCAGCGCCATCTGCCCGTCCGGCTCGGTCAGGCCCGACGAGGCCCACACCGCGATGGCTCCGCCCTGCGGCGCCTTGAGCAACGCTTCGCCCAGGGTTTCGCCATACGGGTCCGCAAACCAGCCGGTCCAGCAGGTCATGCTGGACACGAAGGGCAAGCGCGACCCGTTGGTAAGCAGGGGCACGTCGTCCATGCTCAGCAGATTGCCCTGCCAGGCAGTTTCCGAGGCGTGGCCCATGTAATTCACCAGCAGCGCGCCCTGGTTGAACGCGCCCAGCACCGCCGCGTGCGCAAGCGTGTCGTCGGCAAAATCACTACGGAACACCTGCTTGAGGAAGATGTTGGAGGGAATCTGGGCTGCCACCGCATCGCTGGCTGCCGGGAAGTCGAAGTCGTCGGTGGCGGGGCCGGACACCAGCACGGCCGTATTTTTCCAGTCGGCGCCGCCCGTGCGGCTGTATCCGACTAGCTTCTGCACCACCGCCGCGGCCTGGATGGAATCGCGCACCGGCAAACGGCCGATGGCCAGGCCGGGCAGCCCGTCGTCGTTGAAATCCACGAACCAGTCATCAGACGCGGCGTAGTTATAGGTCGCCTCGACGAACTTCGTCGGCACCAGGTCGGAATCGCCGTAGCCGAGGAAGTTGCGCGGATCCGCGCTGGCCGACCCGGCCAGCAGTACGAAGCCCGGCCGCTTGCGCCAGGTCGATGATGCCAGGGCCAGGAAGTCGCGCAGTGCCTGCGGTGTCTTGTTGCCAAAGCTGAACTCGTCGTACACGTCCTCCACGTCGACAACCGCGACGACGTATCCCTGCCCCTGGCGCAGCCGAACCAGCGGCTGGAGCGCGTCCGCCACCGCGGCGTGAGTCAGGATAATCAGGTTGGCCGCCCTGTCGGCCGAGTGCCAGCTCGACGGGCTGTTGGTCTTCACACTGGCAGGCGACTCGATCTTCTCGTCAGTGAAGGCGATAAGATTGCGCAGGCCCGCGCCGGCAACGCCGGTCGCCGCCGCGTAGCCAGATCCATCATTCTGCACCGCCGCGACAAGCTCGTACGCATTCTCCGGGTCGGTCACATCCATCACGCGAATGTGCGACGAAATGAAACCGCTGACCACCAGGTGGCCGCCACCCGGCGCGGTCATGCCCAGGGTATCCCCGTCGGCAACGTACCGTCGCGCGTAGGTCAACCCGACCGACTCGACCAGGCTGAGATCCATCTGACCCCCCTGTGCCCACAGGGCGATCTGGTTGGGACCTTCGTGCAGCGAAGCCGCCTGGTCGAGTAGCAGGTGCGCAGTGCCGCGCTCCTGGCCGCTCAACTCGATCTGTCCTACCGGGATGCCGTTTAGCAGGATGGCCACAAGGTGGGGAATATTCATCACGCCCTGCACTGCCACGTCGAGGACCGCCTGGCCCGCTGTGGACAGGTCGGCGTTGCGCACGTCGAGAGTTACCGTGGTCGGCGCCTGCGCATCAGTGGACACAATCGGTCCGAAGTACTTGTCTCCTTCGCCGTTCATCAGCGCCATGAAGTAGATCGTCTTTGGCCTGGACTCGACCGTGAAGGGGAAGTTCGCGGGCGCGGCCGTACTGGCCGCAGCACTGACCTTTCCGATTCGCTCGCCGGCGCTGGTCCCGGCCACCAGCCAGTAGCTTCGTTCGCTCGACCACGGACTGTCGAGCCCGGTGGCGTAGAACTCGACGGTGCTTTCGGGAACGATCTGGCGACCGCGCGCCAGGCCTCGCACGACCAGCGGGATCTGCTGCCCGTCGGCGAAAAGCTGGAGCCGGCTCGGATCGACACTGCCCAAGCCATGGTCGCGCAGATCCTGTCCGGTCACCCGATACCAGGCTGGATGCGAGATCCCGATCTTGAGGGCTCGGCCGGACGCCAGCGCCCATTGCGCCGCAATCGTGGTCGGCGTCCTCGGCGACAGGCCGCGCAGAACACGTCCCGCCGGCCCGCCTTGCACGCCGGATCCTGATGGGGAAAGTCCGTCTGGTCCCCCCTCGCCGGTCAATCCGGCGAGCTGCTGCAGATGGGGCGCATTGCGCACGTCGGGCGGCGGTTGATCCGACGGCTCGGGCACGACCGGTCCATGGAAGGTTTGCTCGCCGCTGAGGTCCACGTCCGCCAGCCAGTAGCGCGTGGTGCGCGCGACGGCGCCGCCAGGCAGGTCATCCCACCAGACATAGGACCGGCCGCCCGACATGCTCGCGCGGCGGCCCACCATCAAGGCCGAGCCCGAGATCAGGTGGGGCGTGACCGGCGAAGAGGCATCGCCGGCCTCGCGGTACAGGCGGAAGCCGATGTTGTCGGTTTCCATGGCCGTCTGCCATTTCAACAAGACCCGGCCGCCGTGAACCGTTGCCGTGAAGCTGGCCAGCCGCACTGCCGTGGGAAAGGCAGGCGCGCCCGTGCAGTTGTTGGTATTGAGGGTGATCCCGGAATCACCGGTACCCGCGGCGTTGAAAGCGGTAATGGTGCCGACCCCGCTGCTCTGGTTGGTGAGAGTCACGTCAATCAACTGGAACGCCCCGGTTCCAGTCCAGGTCCGGGTTGCTGTCCCGGTAATCGTGGCTCGCGTGTCCGTGGTGCGGCAGCCGCCGCTGTTGCCGTCGACCGAGAACTTGCCGTTGTTCACCAATCCCCCGGAGCCGAGCGTCAGGGTGTTTGCCGTCTGGGAGAACGTCGTGCCGCTCCCTACGGTGAGAGTGCCGGTGGTGCCTGTCGAGACGTTCCCGGTGATGGTCTTGACCCCGCTGCCCGCCGTCTGCAGGTTGTTGAAGGTGAACGCGGGAATGTTCTGCGCCCCGCTGCCGTTGAAGCTGACGGTGTTGTTGGTCACGGTGGGGGTGCCCACCGGCGTGAAGGTTCCCGCGATGCCGATGGTGCCCCCATTGATCAGGGTCTTGGCGCCGCCGGTGAGCGTCAGGTTGTTGTAGTTGAAGGCAGGTACGATCTGGCCGGCAGCCGCTTGGCTGAAATTGACAGTGCTGCCGGTGATGGTCGGAGTCCCGGCGGCCCCTGGTGTGAAGACTGTCGCGATAGCTATCGTGCCGCTCGATGCCAGGGTCTTGCTCTGGTTGTTGAACGTCAGGTTGCCGTAGGTGCCGGCGCACACGTTCTGGCCTGCGGGCCCCCCGTAGCTGACGGTTCCGGTCGCGCTGCTCGTGATGGCACCAGGGCCGCAGGTGACCGCGCCGTTCGCGTTCAGCGTGTTCGTGTTCACAGAAAGGGTTCCTGCGGTCAGCGACAGGGTGCCGGCCGCGGTCACGATCCCGGTCATGGTCTTGGTGCCGCTGCCAGAGATCGTAAGGTTGTTGTAGTTGAAGGCGGGAACGTTCTGCGCCGCCCCGTTGAAGCTGACGGTGCTGCCGGTCACCACGTTTCCGGTCGCGGCTCCCGGTGAGAAGGCTCCTGCGATGTTGATCGCACCGTTGAGAGTTTTGGTGGTGGCGGCATTGAACGTCAGGCCTACGTAGGTCCCGGGACACACGTTCTGGAGCGCAGCTCCGGTGTAGCTGACGAGTCCGCCCGCACTCGTGATCGTCCCGCCGTTGCAGTTCACGGTGCCGCTCGCGGTCAGCGTGTTCGCGACCGCGCCCAAGGAGAGGACGCCCGAGGTCAGCGTCAGAATGCCGGCCAGTGCCTGGGATCCCGCCAGTGTTTTCGTGCCGCTGCCGGCGATGGTGAGGTTGTTATAGGCGAGCACGGGAATGGTCTGGTTTCCTGCCCCGTTGAAACTGACGGTGCTGCCGGTCATGGTGGCGGTCGCCGTCCCCAGGTTGAAGGCTCCCGCGATGCCAACCGTGCCGGTCGCTGGCAGGGTCTTGTTGCCGCTGCCGAACGTCAGGGTGCCGTAGGTACCAGCGCAGACGTTCTGGGCACCGGTCCCGTAGGTGAAAGTTCCGGTCGCGCTACTGTCGGCGATGGTGGTGCCGCAGGTGGCGACGGCGCCATTCGCGGTCAGCGTGAACGTGCTCACGTCGAGGGTACCCGAGGTCAGCGTAAGGGTGCCAGTCGTCGTCACGTTCGCGGCCAAGGTCTTCGTGCCGCTGCCGGAGATCGTCAGGTTGTTGAAGGTCGTCGCACTCGTTCCACCAATTGTTGTCGCCGACGTGCCGTTGACAGTGACATCGATTATTGAAGTGCCTCCGACAGCCGTGAAAATCCCGTTGTTGGTCCACCTCCCGCCAACCGTGATCGAGTTTACCCAGGTGCTGGCTGGCCGGTTCTCGATGGTTCCGTTGTTCAGCAAGTCTCCCTTGACCACAGGAGTTCCAGCAGCAACCCCGCTTCCCATCCTGAGGACGCCGCCTGCGTTGACGGTTAAGGTTGTCAAGGTCGGCGTGGTGCCGCACCGGATCGTGCTGAGGTTCGGAATCACCACATCCGCGCCGGTGCCCGGCACGGGCTGTCCCGAGTTTCCCGTTCCGGTGCATCCGGCGCCGGTCCAGGTCACGTCGAGCCAGCCTTGCTCGGTGTTGCCGTTGGCGGGTGCGGTGCACAGACCCTGCGCGTGGGCATTTCCCGCGGCAAGCAGCAGGAGGAGCAAGCCCAGTCCGACCGCAGCGGCCTTGCCAGGCGCCGGTAAAGCCAACCACCGTGAGCCTCTTGTCGGGAACATCATGTGGGTTCTTCTCGTAGCGATTTTTGGGAAGGGGATCGCAGCTAGGTGGCAATTTCAGTGCCGCAGAGCCGGCAGAGTGCCGATGTACCAGCACCGCCTGCTGTGGCTGTCTTGCAGGTGCCCAGGACGGCCTCTTCCGGCCTGAGCTTGATGCTCGTGAGTCTGGGCGGTGCATAGGGCTTCTTGCACCCTGGCTCGGTCGATGTCGTTGCTGTCTTGCTGTTTTCACTATCTTGCACTGATATCTCCTCCATGAATCTGCAGACAGTACTGGCACTCCCCATGGGGTTTCGCCTCGACGCCCAGGGCGCGCGCCCGCAGGTGAGCCACCTCGCAGTAGAAGGCAGCCGGAGTCTCCGGGTCGCCGTGTTCCAGCTCTCCGTTGGGCGGACACGACCCGCATAGGTGCCGGACCGAACAGCCCAGGCACTTGGTCGCACGCGAGACCTTCCTGCTCCGCTCGGCCAGAAGAGCGCCCTCCCAGCCGTCCTTGAAGCTTCCGCCGCGCAGATCGTACTTGCCCCCGGGCGAGAACAGGCACAGGTTCATGCCGCCGTACGCGTCGATGCCAAAGCCATTGATGCCGGCCTTGCAGTAGTAGAGTTCCTGCTTGGGATGCAGCGCCGGGAAACAGCCGCCGAACTCGCGCGCCAGATCCTTCCACCCGGCGGCCTGCTTGGGGTCGCTCATTTCCAGATCCACCACCGTGCGGGCGGGAACCCGGAAAGAAAGCGGCCGCTGCGAGAAGTCGAGACGAGGGGTGACCATGGGATCGATCCTGAAGTTCAGCCCCAGATCCTTCTCCACCAGATCCTTCATCTGTTCGATCTCGTGCTGGTTGAGGGTCAGCACGATGGTCTTGAGGCTGATCTGGATCTTGCGCTCGCAGAGCAGGCGGACCGCTCGCATGCACTTGTCGTAGGAACCCGGCACCCGGGTGACGCTCTCGTGGGTTTCACGGGTGCTGCCATAGATCGTGATCTCGACCGCGTAGGGGCGCCAGGTGGCCAGGTGGTCGGCAATCCGCGGGGTGATGAGCGTGCCGCTGGTGAACAGGATGACGAGCAGCCCCTTCTTCTTCGCGTGGGTGTAGATGTCGAGGAAGTCCCCGCGCCCGAAGATCTCGCCCCCGGTATAGGTGAGCCACAGGCAGCCTGCCTCGGCGAGCTCGTCGATGATGCGGATATGCTCCGCGGTGGCGAGTTCCCGGCGGGCGTTCTCTTCGTCGCGCAGCGGGAGGTTGTTGTAGCAGTGCACGCAGTTAAGCGGGCAGCGTCGGGTGACCTCGATCATCCCGTAGCCGGGCAGACGCTTGCTGGACCAGACGTCCCGGACTTTGGTGTGGAAGTCGCGGTATGAGATGCTTTCGATCATTGGCTTGGGGTCTACCCTCCCTGACGCGTGACGAAAATACCCAGGTAACCGTTGAGTGTAGCAATACTCCGCGTCGCCAGGTATGGCGCTCCTGGGGTTTGAAAACCGACCCATAGGCGCTATCCTGCAACGAGCCATGGCCTTTCCTGGTAGCCCGTCGTGATTGCCCGTTGCGACAAAGAAGCTGCGCCTCTCCGGATTGACCGTCGGTGGTTCCAGATCGGCGGAATCACCATCCAGGTCGAAGCCGATCGGCCCATCACGTCGCAGACCTTCGCGCCCAAGTTCGAGGCCTTCGAGGTCAATGGCCCGGGCAGCGACACCATCTTCATCCACCACCGTTTTGGCCTCCCTGACCTGCAGGGCCGTGACCTGGGCCGCCAGGTTTACCGGAGAACGCCGTGGGCGGTTTTCGAGAGGCCGGATGCGTGGCTCTACTTGGGCATCGCGAAGGATCCCGACGATGCACGACTCTTCACCTTCGCCGAGTTCGACCGGGAACACAGCCGAGGCACCATCTGGAGCCCCACCGACGACAAGTTCATGCAAGGGCGCCTGGATTCCCTGACCATGTTCCCCACCGATCAGGTTCTGCTCGCGCGCGTGCTGGCCGACCGCCGGGCGTGCTATCTGCACTCGTGCGCCGTGATCGTCGAAGGCGCGGGCCTGCTGTTTCTCGGCCATTCTGGGGCGGGCAAATCCACCATTGCGGGGATGCTCGACGGGCGCGCCCAGATCCTGTGCGACGACCGCAACATCGTGCGCCGCTGGCCGGATGGGTTCCGGGTCCACGGCACGTGGAGCCACGGCGAGATCCCGCGCGTGTCAGCGACCTCGGCGCCCCTAGCCGCGATCCTGCTGCTGACCAAGGCCGAGGAGAATCGCCTAGTGAAGGTGGCGGATCGCGTGCGCCTCGCGAGCACGCTGGCAGCGTGTATGATCAAGCCGGTGGTGGACGCGGGCTGGTGGGAGAAGAGTCTGGACCTGATTGAAACCATGATTAACGAGATCCCCTGCTACGAGATGCGATTTGACAAGAGCGGCGCGATCGTGCCCGCGCTGCTCGAACTGGCGCGCAGTTTTCCGCCGACCAACCGAATAGAGCCGAGCCGATGAGCCCATCCGTAGATCCCGACGTGCGGGTCCGCCATTCGGACGACGTCGTCGCGCGGCTGATCGAGGGCCAGCTCCTCATCGTTCCGTTGGTTTCCGGCGTGGGCGATCTGGAGGACGAGCTGTACACGCTCAACGAAACCGGCCGGGCGATCTGGGAGAAGCTGGACGGCAACCGAACCATCGACGAGGTGGCCCGCGAGATGGCGCGCGAGTTCGACGTCGCTGAAGAAGCCGTCCGGCTGGACGTCATCAACCTGGTGGAAGACTTGTTGGGAAGGAAGATCCTGGTTGCCGGTTGACGGCGCGCCCCCTGATTCACATCTCGCCACCGGCGATGTCCTGGAGATCTCCGGGGAACAGCTAGAAGAGTTGCTGATTGCGGTTCTTTCCCAGGGCCGCCCGCTGCGCTTCCGGGCGCGCGGGTTCAGCATGGGCCCGCTGATCCAGGACCGCGACGCGATCACCATCTCGCCGTTCGCCGGCCGGACGCCCAGCACCGGGGACATCATCGCCTGCCGTCATCCGCAGAGCCGGCGCCCGGTCGTCCATCGCGTGCGTGCGGTCAGGGACGACGGATTTCTGGTTCAGGGTGACAGCGCGCCCCTGCCCGACGGACTGATCCCGCTTGGCGATGTGCTCGGCCTGCTCGCTGTTGTCGAGCGCGACGGCGTGGTGGTGTATCGGGCGCGAGGCCACCGTCCCGCGGCCATCCGCCATTTGGCCTGGATCGTCTGGCGGTGGAGGAACCGCGCTGCCGGTGTGGCCCATCGCCTGAAGCAGCGGCTGTTCTCGCCCGGTCTTCGTGACGGCTGAACGGGCGACCGCAGGTACCGCTC
>PMZX01000089.1:0-1397 GCA_003170035.1 Myxococcales bacterium
GACTCCTCGACCCGGCGATCTACGGGCCGGCCCTGCAGAACGCCTGGACTGGCCTTTCCACCATCGCGCTTCAGTACGACGGCCTGCTCGGCTACGTGCAGTCCACTGGCGCTCTCCCCTGCACCGAAGACTCCATGCACCCTGGACGCCTAGGTCCAACCCAGCTCGCCGACTTCGACGACTTCGGGGTTGGGGGTCTCCTGCTGGCTGGCAGCGAGGTTTACAAGCTGGCAAACAGCGGCACGCCATCCACCAGTGGCGGGTACAAGTGCAACATGATCGTCGGGGGCAAGCTTTCGACCGAATGGTACGCTGCCGGGTTTGAGAATATCGTGGACGACAGCCGTTGGCAGGTCATCGGCAAGTCGGAGGCATACACCAACGTGTGGGCCGATCCGACGAACGCCTACTGGTCGACCGCGCCCACTTCACCCTGCACCGACAGCAGTGACAATCCCGACCGGATCATCTTCATCGCCTTCAATTGGGTCTATACAAATGTGATTCAGTTCCAATTCGATCTGGAGAGTATTGTTGCCAACATCCAGGCGAAGTATTCGAACGTCAAACGAATCGACCTGATGACCATGATCCGCAGCCCCAACAATCAAACCTGCGGCCACCCCACCGGCCAGGACTGGGTGCAGCCGTTCGTCGACGAGGCGATTGCCAATGTCGTCGCCGCGCCCCATACCGTACAGCTCACGGTTGCGCCGAAATTCTACGTGCCGGATTGCAGCGCGTTCGATCCCAAGACGACGCCTCACTTTACCGCTGCCGGCAACACGGCGATGGCCCAGATCATCGGCAGCTACTACGCCACGGATCAATAGGAGAGGCGAATTGCCAATTGGGTTGTGTGCGCCTTGACCAGGCGCACACAACCCACGGAATCACGACGACCGATCACCGCCGCTGACAAGCCGCCGAAGCTTTTCCGCCACCACCGCGCCGAACGCCAGCATCGCGCCCCAGCGGGTGGCCCTGCGGTCGACCCCGGCGACACTGCAGCCGCTCCCTGACTTTCCGCCGGCGACCGTCGCCCCAGTGGTTGCGGTGAAGCTGGAACTACCGCCGCCCGAGTTCGCAGTCGTGCCGGCTGCGGCAACCGTTCCGCCTGTCGCCGTCGAGCCCCCCGATGCCGTCGGGGCGCTGGTTGGCGTGCCGCCGGTTCCCCCTGCGCTGCTGCTGGTCGCGCTGCCACTCGTGGTCGGGCCGCCAGCGCTCGTCGTGCCACCGGTAGCCGTGGTTCCGCCCGTGCCAAAGGAGCTAGACCCGCCCGTGGCGGTCGTTCCTCCGGTGCGGGAGGTCCCGCCCGTGGCGGTCGTTCCCCCAGCGCCGGTGGTCCCCGCAGGGCCGGTCGTTCCCCCGCTGCCCGTCGTCCCGCCTGTGGGGGT
>PMZX01000089.1:1420-3019 GCA_003170035.1 Myxococcales bacterium
GCCGGTGGTTCCCCCCGTGGGGGTCACATTGCCCGGAACGTATTCGATCCATTGCAGAGCGTCCGTCTCGGCATAGCCGAAGCTGGTGAGGAACTTGGGGAGGGTCGTGGCCGAGGCGGCGGTTGCCGTGGTGTTGAGGTTCATGACGGATTTGTTCAGAAGGATGTTCTTTGCCGTCAGATAGTCGAGGACCGGGGCAAAGGTGCCCATGACGAGACGGTCAGGACGGGTATCCCAGGGCATGCCTGGACCGGCGGCGCTGGCCAGCAGGGAATCGACGATACACAGTTGCTGGCGGACAGGAGTCCCGCCGAGGATGGCGGGATGCTTGTTGACCTCGAAGATTGCATTCAGAGAGTGCAACCCGGTCGAATCTCCTATCGTACCGGTTGTGGAGTTGGAGTTGATGAAGGTGCCGAGATGGTTCTTCATGCACAAGGTGACGCTGCCGTATTCGTATCTGCCTGCGGTACCGTCATGCATCTTGCAAACCGCGACATTCACGAGGATGTCGATGAGGCCATCGAAAAGGTCGGCAACGCAGGAGATGGCTTTCCCGCCTTGGGCATTGGCAAGGGCGACCGACTTGAACCCGTTGAGGGAGTTCGCCCTTGCGGTCACCACGGCGCGGATCTTGGTTGAATCGGTAAGACTGGCATAGGAGGCGTAGCACGTCGCCGCGTCGGTGATCCCGCCGTCGTAGACCACGATATTCGCCGGCTGGACCCCAAGCTGGTCCACCAACACATCGCAGATCTTCTTGAGGACTGCGACACGGGGGTGGTTCATGGTCAACCCATCTACCGCNNATGGTGGCCCAGGCATCGGCCGCGGTCGTCTTCTGCGCCAGCTGCCTTGCCATTTCGTCCAGGTTGGCGGCGATCGCCGTCGCATTGGCGTAGACGTTCTGGTTCGCCCAGCTCGTGTTCGGGGGCGTGGCCGTGAGCATGTTCGTGTCGTGGCAACAGATGACCCGCTTGTTGTCAATGGCCGGATTGATCTGCATGCCGCTGACCCACCCGCCAGTCGTTTGGGCGAAGACCCTATCGAATCTCAGAGCCGTGAGTCCCGCTGCGCCTGCCGCGGCGGTCTTGAGAAAACTGCGGCGCCCAGAGTGTGAGTTGTCAGCCATGGCAGCATCCTTTCCGTCTAGACAGACCAAGTCCGGAATCGCGATGCGGGACGCTACGCGCGCCAACGGTTTGTGTCAACCGGCGTCCACAGGCTGCGTCCACAGGCGAACAAATGGGCCATCCACAAGGTCAGGTACCTGTTCCCAAAGCACCGTGCTCAGAGAGGGCGTAAGGAGTAAACTGGGCCTTCGGGAAGGACTGTGATGACAAACATTCTGACGCAGACATCGGTACCCATGTTGAAGCAGTCGCAGCGTTCGAAGGGGATAGCTCTGGTGTCCGCTGGCGTCGTCTTCGCCTGTGTATTCCTGGCAGCGGGGCGCGCATCGGCCGCGGAATACTATGTCTCCCCGACCGGCAGCGATTCGAATGCCGGGACGCAGGCGTCGCCGTTTGCCACCCTTCAGAAGGCGAACAACTCCGCCGCGGCGGGGGATACCATCTGGATGCGTGCGGGGACTTACAA
>PMZX01000158.1:0-20280 GCA_003170035.1 Myxococcales bacterium
GGCAACACGCCGCTGACCGGCGACGCTGACTGGATACCCATCGGCGGCGTGGATCCAGGCCAAGTCCAGTTGTTCATCTTGAGCAATACATCGCGGCCGTTGGTTGTGGATAGCAGCAACCCGCCCGACGGGTTCTGCGACGACATCAACCCTGACTTGGTGCCCACGACGAAGCCGCAGACCGACACCGACGCGCAGGTCGTGAACATGCTGCCCATTTCACCTCACCGTGGAGCGGATTTCAGCCCAGAACCCAACGCCCCCTGTACCACAGGTGTTGGCTCGCCCCCTGACCCGGGTTCCTTCTGCGGGACCACCTTCAATCTCAGCAAGGCTCAGTTTGATCCCAGGAACTCGACAGCCCATTGCTATGCGATGACGGAGGTTCTCTCCTATGTCAGCATTCTGCCGTCCGTCTACACGATAGGGCCGATTGTGAACGACGGCCTGCAATGCGCTGGCCACCAGTTCGATGCTTCCAACAACCTCAAGGACGGCTGGGCGTGCCTGGCTGCGACCGCAAGCGACACGCTAGGCAACAAGCAGGTCTCGCGCCCCATCCGGATCTGTGTCATGGCCACCCTGTCGAGCACGGCGTGTGCAGAGTTCAAGTCTGTGGCGGCGGTGGTGCTCTCAGATCCAGTCGAGATTGACACTTCGGTTCCGCTGGTAGGCACGGGCGGTGCAGCCCTGCAGGCGAACGACGAGGTGGTGGTGTCAGCAGTGGTTGGAGTCTCGGGAATCAACCGGCGTTGGAAGGTGACTCCGCTCGACGACTCGGGCATGCGCTTCTCACTGCAGGGCGCTCATGGTGCAGGGGGCGCCGCTTCGATTCCAGTGCAAGGGCGCGTCGTCCCGGTCGCGGCGATGCCCGACTGCACCGGCACGGTCATCAAGGCGGCGACTGATGGGGGCCTACCGCTGGTCGACTACACGAAGCCGTGCAAGCAGTTCTCGAATTTCGTTGCGGGTGAGCTGCGACCGTATTGAACAAAGGCGAATCCGTCACCAGGTCTGTGTGTTCAGCCCGCGCGCACGGCGGTCGGGTGCGGGTTTGGGCGTACGGCCGTACCAGGCAGTCTTGGCGGCTGAGACCGGCTCCAGTTCGAACGGGATGAACAACACCTTGAGGTACCGGTTGCGGCCAATGCGTTCCCACCCCAGCACGCCGAGCAGGACTTCCCACATATAGTCGCCCGGTCGCTTGACTTGCGACTCCCAGAACGGCACGAACCAGAAGTGCGAGGTTCCGGTCTCGGAGCCCAGGCCCCGGCTGACCCAGATGCTGGGAAAGATGAAGGTCCCTTCCCAGGTCGGGCGACGGACACCGAAGTAGAAGGGAAACAAGACGGTGGTGCTGCGTTGTTCACTCCAGAAACGCCAGTAGAGCGGGAACGCGATGGTGCTGGCGTCGTTGGGCCCGCTACGCCGGTAGAAGAGCGGCACCAAGGTGTAGGTCTGGTCGCTGACCTCGTTGCGGTAGCGCAAGAAGAACGGCAGGAAAGTGGTCACCCGGCTTTGGTGGTAGGCGTGCACATCGTAGTAGAGCGGCAGGCCCAGGGTGGTGGAGGAGGTGATGTTGCTGCGATGCCAGAAGAGCAACAGCCAGGTTGAGAGCGAGCGCTCGGGATTGAAATGCGCGTAGTGGAGGAGCGGTGGGATCACCCTGGTCGTGGTTTCGCTGACCTTGTCGCGATACGAGAACCAGAGCGGGAAGAAGGTCCAAAACCGGGTCTTCCAGTTGTCGCGCCAGGCGAAGTTGCCCGCGTACCACCACAAGCTGTCGGGCGCCTTGCCAAAGCCGAACACGGCGGTGGCGAAGGTTTGCGACAGACGTGAGTGACTCTCGTAGAAAAGGGGCAGCAGCGTCTCACTGCCCGCCTGGTTCGCGTGGTCACGCGAATACCAGAAGAGCGGCAAGAGACCGCGGGTGGTTTCGCTGCCCCGGCGCGACCAGAGCAAGGGCCCCGCCAGGTTGAACGAGCTTTGCTCGTCGCGGTTGGCAAAATGCCAGTAGAGCGGCATGAGCATGGCGTAGCTCTGGCTGCCCTGGCGACCTTGCCACCAGAGCGGGAACAACACATGGGTGCTGCCGTCGGGCCGGGTCGACTGAAAGTAGAGCGGCGACACCACGTGGCTGGTTTGGGTTTCGTGGTTGCGATGGTAGACGAAGAGCGGCGTCACCAGCAGGCGGCGCTGGGGACTGCCGGCCGAGACAAACAAGGGGACCAAGCCCGAGGCGTGGCTATGCTGCTGGTCGTTCTGGGTACGGAACCAGGGCCCGACCGTGAGGGTGCGGTGGTCGCGATCGTGGCTCGACCAGAAGAAGGGAAGGAAGCTGTCCAGTCGGTAACCGTCGTTGCTGCGGCGGCCGAAATAGAGGGGAAACACATAGGTGCCGGTGTCTCCTGATTCCCGATAGCGTGCATAGAAGGGAAAGAAGACCCGAGTGGTCACGCCCGGGCCATCAACCATGAGGTAGGGCCCGAACATGCGCGTGCGCTGGCCCGAGCCCTGGAAGTAGTGGTCAAGGTAGAGCAGGGGCACGCCGCGAGCCTGGACCGCGTCGCTGCGGTACCAGAAATAGGGAAGGACGAAGCCGGCCTGCAGGCCCGGACGGCGGATCCAGGCCGCCAGGGGCGAGGCGAACAGGGTGCTCCGGCTGTCGCGGCGATAGTGCGCGAAGGGGAAGAGGGTGAAGCTGGTTTCATCCTGGCCGCCCGGCCGTGCCCCGCGGCGATAGTGGAAAAGGGGGAACAAGGCATCGGTGGTTTCGCCACCCCAACTTCGGTGCAGGTAGGTCCCCACCGCGGTGGTGGTGCGGCCGGCGGCGGCGTCGCGAAACCGCCAGAAGAGCGGGAAGAGAACGAAGTGACTGCGTTGGCTGCCGCCACCCCAGAAGAGGAGAGGCACGATCCCCGCTGACGAGCCGGTCGGATCCACGTTGCGGAAGAAGAGGGGAGTGATGGTGGTAGAGGTGCCGTGGCGGGGATCGGCGAAATGCCATAGCAGCGGAATCTGGATGTGGAAGCTGGCCCCGTCATCGTGCCCAGCGAAGAAGAGCAGGGGTAAAATGGCGACAAGCGAGCTTGTGGCGTCGCGTGCGTGATACCAGAGCGGGAAGGCCAGCGTAGTACTCGAGTGCCGGTCGCGGAAATGCCAGAGCAGCGGGGCTACGATCAGGTGGCTACGCTCACCGCGCTGGCCGAAAAACACGAAGGGGGAAAGACCCCCGCTGCTGCCGCCGTCGGAGAAGTGGCGGTGATAGGCCCACAGCGGGAAAATGCCGGCCGCGGTGGTGCTCTCGTCCGGGGAATGGCGGTGGAAATACAGGGGGAAGAAGCTGTGCGCACTTGCTGCCTGCGCCCGATCGTGGAAATACCAGAAGAGCGGAAAAACCACGCGCGTCGACCCGGCGGGATCGAGGCGTTGGTAGTAGGGGCCGACCAGGGTGGTGGTGGCGTCGGCAGGAATGTCGCGATAGCGCCAGTAGAGCAGGAGGTACGAATCCAGCTCGCTCTGCCGATCGTGCCAGCGCAGGATGGGCGGCAGCAGCCAGGTCAGCCCGTGCGAGCCGGCGTTGTCGTCGCGACGATAGCCACCGAGGGGCGACAGATACAGGGCCTTCTTGCCGTGGTCGGCGCGGCTGCCGAGAAAGAACGGCAGGATGAGCTGCCAGTTCGATCCCTTGTCCCGATCTCGTCCCCACCAGGCGAGCAGGGCAGCCGACCCCATGGACCAGGCGCCGCGCCGGATGTGGAACACAGGCGGGATGATGGTGGTGTTCGACTCCGGTGAGCGGAACGACCACAACAGAGGAAAGCCGACATCGTAGTTGTAGTTCTTGCTGCGGCCGAACCAGTACAACCAGAAGAAGGCGCCGGTCTTGTTCTCGCCATCTACCGACGAGTAGCCCAGCCAGGATCCGAAGTAGCCGCCCTTGGGGGTCGCGTGGCGAATTCCCACCGGCACGATGAGCAGGGTCGACTCGTCCCCGCTGCGCCAGTAGAAGTTGAGCGGCAAGGCATAGGTGAAGGCCGATTCCTTGGAGCGCCACGAAACGAAGAGGGGAGAGACGTCGAACTTGCGGTCGGGCGACCGCTTCCAGAAGTAGAGGAAACCGAGAAGGCCGAGGGCGCGGCCTTTGTCCGGATCGCCGACGCTGAATGAGCCCAAAAGCGGCGCGGCCCAGCCGAACTTGGTCGACGTGTAGAAGAAGGGCCACACCGCCCATGAACGCGCGTCCGGCTGCCGGGTGTGCGAGTAGAGCCCGACCACCGTGACCACACGCTGCTTGAGATGGTCTTCGATTCGCCAGTAGAAGGGAAACACGATCTGTACACGGGACTCAGGGCTCCAGAAGTGCCAGTAGAACGGGGCGAGCACCCGGTGGCCCGGGTTGCCCCGGCGCGACCAGTAGAAGGGGATGAAGTCGAGGGATGCGCCTTCCTTGCGGAAGAGCAAGAGATTGAAGGCCCTCTCGAAGGAGCGACAGACGCCCTGTTCGCAGATGGTATCCACCGGGCACTGATCATCCCGGCTGCACGCTGGCCCCGCGGCGGTCGTAGTCGTGGTCGTGGCCGTGGTCGTGGCCGGCCTTGCGAACTCAGACACTCCATCCGGCGCCGGCGCTGCCCTGGCCGGTACCGGTTCCTCTTCGGCCTGCGCCGTGCGGAAGGGCAACAGCGAGCCAGACCGCATGTTGCGGGCAAAGGGATCCAGGTTGGTGGCCGACCAGGCGTACCCCGGCAGCCCGATCGCGACTGCCAAACCGGCTACCGCAACCCACGCTGACGGAAAGAGACGACGTTGTTTCATGCGGCGGCGACTGCGGTCACGGCTGCGGTGGAAGCATCTTCCATTCGCTGTTCTCGCGCACGAAGACCACGTCACCGGTATCCGAATCCTCGCCCTTCTGGCGCGTGACTTTGAGGGTGGCCGTCTCTCCCTTCACGGATGAACTCTTGATGCTGAACTTGGTCCCCTCTACCTCCTTCTGCATCTTCTTGAGGCCTTCGGTCGCCTGCCCCATCTGCGTGGCCAGCATGCCCTGGTACATGAGGGCATAGCAGTCGATCACCTTTTCCATGTTGCCCTCGACTAGGGCTTTGCGCCACCGCTCGAAGGTCTTCTCGGGCGTGGAGAATTCAGCCCGCGCAGGCGGAAGCTGGAAGGAGATGCTCTTGATCTTCTCCTTGGGAACCTTGACCGTCTGCCCCTGGGTTTCGACGGTGAAGACGCCGTCGTAGTAGTGGATGAGCTTGCCGTTCATCTTGGTCTTGTCGAGCAACTCGAAGACCTCGGCGCGCGCGGCCGGCGCCCACAGGGCGGCCGCGAGCAAGGCCGCCGCCGCCAGGACAGAGGAGCGGACTGTGCGACTTGACGCCATGGTCGTCATCCCTTCACCGAAATTCCAGGGGCCGGGAAGCGGCCGGTCAACTCGCGCACCTCGGTCGCCACGCGGGCCGTGTTCTCGTCGCTCGGGTCGGACATCACCCGGTCCATCCAGGCCACGATCTGTTTCATCTCTGTGGGTCCCATGCCGCGGCTGGTGACCGCGGGCGAGCCGAGACGGATGCCGGATGGATCGAACGGCTTGCGTGTGTCGTAGGGGACCGAGTTGTAGTTGAGCTCGATGCCGGCCTTGTCCAGCGCCTTGGCCGCGACCTTTCCCGGGATGTTCTTGTTGGTCAGGTCGACCAGGATGAGATGGTTGTCCGTGCCGCCCGAAACCACGTGGTAACCACGCGCCATCAATTCAGCGGCAATCACAGCGGCATTCTTGACCACGTTCTGCGCGTACTCGCGGAAGGCCGGCTGCGACGCTTCGTGCAGGGCGACCGCGACCCCGGCGGTAGTATGGTCGTGCGGTCCACCCTGCAGGCCTGGGAACACGGCCTTGTCCAGGGCCGCCGCATGGGCCGAGCGGCAAAGAAACATGCCGCCTCGCGGACCACGCAAGGTCTTGTGGGTCGTGGTGGTGACCACGTCGGCGTGGGGAACCGGCGAAGGATGGGCACCGCCCGCCACTAAGCCTGCGACGTGCGCCATATCCACTGCAAAACGGGCGCCCACCTCGCGTGCGATCTCAGCCATCGCGGCGAAGTCCCACAGGCGAGAGTAGGCCGTGCCGCCGGCCCACAGCAACTGAGGCCGTTCGCGGCGGGCCAGGTCCCGTACCTCATCAAGGTCGATGCGGCCGGTGTCCTTGCGCACCCCGTACTGGACCGACTGGAAGTAGCGACCCGTGATGGACACATTCCAGCCGTGGGTCAGGTGCCCCCCCATGGGCAGGGCGAGGCCCATCACCTTGTCGCCGGGCTTCAGAAAGGCGAAGTAGACGGCCAGGTTGGCCGGCGAGCCCGAGTACGGCTGTACGTTGGCGTGGTCCGCGCCGAAGAGCACGCAGGCGCGCTCCTGGGCCAAGGTCTCCAGCGGGTCCACGAACTGCTGGCCTTCGTAGTAACGCTTGCCGGCGTAACCTTCACTGTACTTGTTCGTGAAGACAGAGCCAGTGGCCTCGAGGACGGCACGCGAGACGTAGTTCTCCGACGGAATCAGGCGGATCTTCTCGGCCTGGCGGCGCTCCTCGGCGCGCACCAATTCCAAGACCTTGGGATCGGTCACGGACAAAGGTTCATCGACGAAGTTCATGGACCCGCAAGCTATTCCGGCGGGGGTCGTGAGTCAACGCAAGGAACGCGCCCGGCCGCTTTTCGTCAAGCGGCAGGCAACTTGGCGGCCGGGCTGCCGACAACAGGGGCGTCCGTCAACGTCCTTCAAGGAGGCCCGAACATGAATCCGATCGCTCGACTGGTTCACACAATTGTTCCTGTTTTCGCCCTGTCCCTCTTCCCACTCGCAGGGTGTGACGACAACTCGGCCGGGTCAAAGCCGCAGCCGGTGGAGCAGGTCATGCTCCACATCGAGGACGTGCCCGAGGACGTCGCCTGCCTGCGCATCACCGCCACCGGCAGCAGCCGTGAGATGGTGCGTGACCTCGAGGTCACCGTGGGCCAGGCCGTTGGCGAATCCTTCTCCGGCTTGCCCATCGGCACCGTCGTGTTCCAGGCTGCGGCCTACTCGCAAACCTGCGACAAAGTGACCAAGACCACGGTGCCCTCCTGGGTCAGCGAGGAGGTTTCTGTCACGGTGAGCCTCACCCACTCCACCAGCGTGTCGCTGACGCTGTACCGGAACGGTCGGGCCAAGGTCAGCGTCGGCTTCGATCCCGAGGTTGACGCTGGAGCGCCGGACGGCGGGTAGCGCCACGCCCACGCCGGCAGCCAAGGCGGGCGAGTTCATTCACCTCGAACTCGCTCGCGTAGGCTGCCGTCCCAAAACTGAGATGTATTGTGATAGCGTGCCCAGGCAGATGGCGGCAGCTCACATGGCAAGCGCGAAAGATCTCAAAGGCACCCGGCTCGGTCGCTACACCTTGGTCGAGCATCTGGCCACGGGTGGAATGGCGGAGATCTTTCGTGCCTCTCACGAGGCTGCGGGCGCTTTCCGCAAGGAACTGGTGCTCAAGATCTTGCAGCCGCGCTGGGCGGAACATCCGGCGGTGGTGGAGATGTTTCTGGGCGAGGCGCGCATCGCCGCCATGCTGGAACATCCCAACATCGTCGACGTATATGATGTGGCCAGCGAGGAGGGGACGCACTACATCGCCATGGAGTACATCCGTGGCAAAACACTGACCGAGCTGGCTCGTCGTGCCATCGAGGTCTCACAGCTTCTGTACCTGGACATCGGGGCGCATATCGTGGCCGAGATAGCCGCAGCGCTGGCCTATATGAATGAGGGGCTAGACGACAACGGCCAGCCGATGCAGGTCGTGCATCGCGACGTTTCACCCACCAACGTCATCATCGGCACCTCGGGCCAGGTCAAGCTCATCGACTTCGGGATTGCGCGACAAGGGGCGGCGATCAAGGACGAGCCGGGTATGCGTCCGGGCAAGGCATCCTATATGTCCCCCGAACAGGCACAGGGGGCCCCGCTCGACGGGCGCTCTGACATCTTCAGCCTGGGTACCATCCTGTACGAAATCACCGTGGGTCGTCGGCTGTGGCGCGGTTCGAGGGCGAACTCGATCCGCCGCATCGTCGAGGAGAAGCCCGTGCCGCCCACCTATGTGCGGCACGACTACCCTGGCGACCTCGAAATGATCGTCATGCGGGCGCTGGAAAAGAAGCCGGAGGATCGCTATCAGTCGGCCCACGAATTTGCCGAGGCCTTGCAGTATTTCTTGCAGGATTCGGGTGCCAGGATGCGCAGCCATCATCAGTTGGCGCGCTATCTGCGCGAGATCTACTCGCCCGAGGCCGAGGCGCAGATTACCGAGGACGGCCTCCGGCAGGCGCGCATCTTCGCCGAGGGAGATGAGGATGGCCGGCAGGAAGATGTCGAGCCTCTCGATTTCGATCAGGCTTTGGGCGACGGCCCGGGCGCGGCGCTGGCCAGGGCTTTGCGCGCCGCCGGGTCAGCCCTGGGGCCTGGAGGACCTGCGGCCTCTGCCCGCATTTCGCCGAGTGCCGACGAGGCGCCATACCAGGAGAGCGGTGCGCCCGCGGCCATAGAGGACGGGCAGGGGGCGTCCGTTGCGTCTCGCAGCATTTCGCCCAGCGCCGAGCAAGCGCTGGGCCAGGACAGTGCTCCGTCCGCGGCCACGGATAATGGGCAGATGGCGTCCGTTGCATCCGACGGGACGCCGGTTCGCGTTTCGCCGGGGGACTCGGGTTCTGCCGATCCGTCAGCGTCCCACTCAGCCGCAGCGCCGCGCCAGACGCCTGTCGTGGTGCGCGCCGTCCCCGCCAAGAAAGCCGCCGGCAAGAATGACAAGGTGCCCAGGTCGGTGCCACTCGCGGCGGTCCTGTTCGTGGCTGTGCTGCTCGCTGCTGCCACGGCTGGCCTGGTGTGGCTGCTTCGCGGCGGCTAGACTAGAGCCCTCGTCCCCGAATCAGGCTGTGGTACCCTCATGGCCCTAGGGGCTCTCAAGCTGTCATGAAGTTCGTCTGCGATCGCTGTCAGACCCGCTACTCCGTAGCGGATGAGAAAGTCAGACAGCGGATTCTTCGCATTCGTTGCAAGACCTGCGGCAACGTCATCACGGTGCAGGCCGGCGAGGTGGTCCCCGGTCCCGCGGACGCCTCCAGGCGGCCGGAGCCTGCTGCTTCGGCCGGTTCCACACCGCCCCCGCGCCCCTCATCAAGGCTCTCGCGTCCGCTCTCGGGTCTCCATGAGTGGTTCGTGTCGGTCGATGGCGCTGAGCGCGGCCCGCTGAGCTGCACCGATGCGGCGAAGTACATCGTGTCGTGCAAGCCGGAGCAGTCGATCCATGTCTGGAAGGAAGGTATGGATGGCTGGAAGCGGCCCAAGGACGTGGCGATCATCGCCCAGGAAATCACTGCGCTGAGGCTGCCGCCGGCCGGACCATCGCCGCCTGCGCCGGTGCGCGCCGACACTTCCTCTGCTCTCCGCCCCGCGCCATCTGCGCCGGGGGTTCAAGCTCCTGGCGTCAGGCCGAAGCCGCCGCCGGCTGGAGGTCTTGGCTCCGGCCCGAAGCTGCCGCAGCCCGGCTCGGGTCTCAAGCTGTCATCGACTATTCCCGGATCGGGCCCCAAGCCGCCACCCGTTCCCGGATCGGGCGCCAAGGCGGCGCCACCGCCGATCCCCGGGTCAGGACCCAAGGCACCGCCGCCTGTTCCTGGGTCCGGTCCCAAGCCTGCGCCGGCTGGAGTTTCTGGCCCAGAGCGGGCGCGACCTCGGATTTCGGGCTCCCAGTCTGTGCCCGGGATGACTGGTTCTGAACCAAAGCTACCGTCGCCGACCGCAGGATCCGGCGCCCGGTCGCCACAGTCGGTCTTGCCAGACTCGGCCGCGGAAACGCCTCTGCCGGCCTTAGGCGCGGACGCGCCGCACCTGAGCCCGCGTTCGGTGCCCAAGTTGTCAGTGGTGCCGTCGCCGAAGAAGGGACCAGCCTTGCCGGGCCTGACGCCCCTGAGCGCGGGGCTTCCTACGCCTACACCCGCGGTGGAGACGGAATTCGACAAGGCGCCTACCACCAAACCCGAGAGGCGAAAGTCCGGGACTCGAGAAGTCAGCGCACGCGGTCCGCAGTTGCCGGACATCGCGCAGCCGACAGCCTCTCGAGAGCAGATGGATGCAGACGAACTCGAGCAGGGGGAGAAGACGCCCCCGCCCCGCAAGCCCCTGCCGCCCATCGTGGCCCCGGGGCCCGACGGTCACGCTGGGAAGGATTCGCGCTTGTCAGCCTTTGCTCCTGCCTTGCCGCCGCCCCTGCCGCAGCCGTTCGACTGGTCGGGCACAGGCTCGGCCGCAGCGGCCACGATGAACCCTTCGGCAAAGTTAGCCCCGCCAGCGGGTTCCTTGTTCGGCAACGTGGCGGCCCTGCCCGCTACGCTTTTTCCCGCGGCACATGACGAAGCTGGCTTGTCCAAGTTAACTGGTCTGGCGACCCTGGCCCGCCGGCACCGACACCTCAAGTACGTCATCGCGGCCGGCATCGTGGTGGTTCTTGTCATCCTGGTCATTCTGCTTTCGTGGCGAGGCGAGAGTGGGAAGGCCGCGGGGTCTATCTTGAGGCGTGCCGCGCCCGTCGCACCAGCCCCACCCTCGGGCGAGGTCGAGCCGCCAGCGCAGGAGGTGACCACAAGTGAACCGGAGGCCCGGCCGAAAGTGCGAGCCGCCGCGCGGTCCGCGTCCAAGCGATCGGCGGTCGTCCATTCCGCAGGCCCGTCGGGCAAGGCGGCTGCGGTGGGAGAAGACCCCTTCGAGAGATCATCGGCTCGATCCCACTCTGTCGAGCGGCCGGTGCCGGTCGAGACGCCAAGCCGGTCTCGCCCCCCGCGTTCCGGCCCGTCGGGTCGCGAGGTCGGGGCGATTTCCCAGTCGCAAATCAGCGAGGTCGTGAGGAACAAGGGGAACCAGGCCGGCCTGAAATCGTGCTACGAGCGAGCGCTGAAACGCGATGGGCAATTGCGCGCGGGCCGACTGGACATCACGGTGTCAATTGGCGAGACGGGCGTTGTGCAGAATGTTCAGGTCCATGGTTCGTCGGATTTCTTGCTCATCGACGGCTGCATCAAGAATGCCATCCGGCACTGGCGTTTCCCCGCGAACGTGGAGGAATACGCGACGAGCTTCCCGCTGATCCTGCAGGGGGGCTAGCCGTGCTCCATGGGAGTGTCTCCATGGGAGTGGACTGGCAGAGGCGAGGCCGTTAGCCTTTCCACCAGGCGAGCCAGTGAATCCGGCCGCTCGTCCCTTCCATCCAAAGAGACAGGGCCGTCGACAGAACGAGCCAGAGCAGCCACGAAGCCGCAATTGCGGCCGTGGCCTTTCGCGAAGGCCAGCCACCGGAGAGAGAGAAGCCGAGAAAGGGCAGAGCCATCAAGAACACCGGGTAGCCGTACCGGCTTTCGACCATAACTGTCGCGAGAAACCCCAGGTCCGCAACGATTGCCGCAGCCAGAAAGAGGAGCAGAGCCCTCGTCCCCGATGGCAGTTCTCGTCGGTGTCTCAGGAAGCGGATGAAGCCAAGAGCGATCAGAAACCACGCCGTCTGAAGCAGGAACGAGGCCGGAAAACGGCTTCGTGCATAGTAGTCCGTAATGTAGGTGTCGACACGGCCCCAGTCGAGGGCTGCAAACATGTGCGCAGCGGCGCTGCGCGAAAACGCCAGCGGCGATTTCATCGCAAATTCCAGGAGCGAATGACACGAGTTGTCCTCCCATGGGTTCGCGAAGCAGAGGGGAGGGGGTTCGCCAGGAATAACGACGCCGACAAGCTTCAGGCAGCGCATCGCTCCGTGCGTCTGCGCTGTGTAGAGGGGTACGTGGATGATGGGCGTCCAGTGGTTGAACTTGGTGACGTTCATATAGAGTTGCGGCACGAAGACGGCCAAGGAGAGAGCAAAACTCAGGAGGATCTTTGGGAGCCGTATCGGTTCGACATACCGCCGCACAGCCAGACCCAACAATGCAATAGGGATGAAGAGCAAAGAGGCCGGACGAACCATCACCGCAGCGGCAAAGGGCAGGGTCGCGAGGAGACGATTTTTGCGCAGGCGCAGGTCCCCGAACAGTAGCTTGTTGAACCCGCAGGCCACCAAGCAGGCCGCCAAGATGTCGGTGAGAAACAGAGTCGTTGCTTGCACCAGGTACGGATTGAGCGCCCCCGCAGCAAAGACAAGATGGCCGGCGGCCCTGTTTCCCGTCAGCTTGACAGACGTGGCGGCGACTAGCCTGAGCGAGTACAAGAAAACCGCGTACTGGAAGACGCAGATAAGGGCCTTGCTCGCCGGACTGGCGCCGAACAGGAGCTTGGCAAAGGCGATCAGGAGAGGATAGAGATAGGTCCGCAGGTCGTCCTGAAATCCAAATAGGCCGTGATTCAGAATCCGCTCGGCGACGAACACATAGTAGTTTTCGTCGTAGTAACTGACACCCACGTTCTTGACGAGATATCGGACAAAGAGCCCGAGGGACCCCAGCATGACCGCCACGGTGAAAGCAACGGGCCAGTGAGGCCAGTTCCGAACCGAGTCGGCGAGGAGTTGGCGACCCTTCTGAGTTGGCCCAGAGGATGATGACGGTTGATCAGCTGGGGACATGAAGGGATGCTTCTCCGCTGTCGGTGGGTGTGCCATGCGTCCGAGACGGTGCGCACGGGAGAGGGCAGGGGCGGCCTCCCGAACTGCGACAGGCCGAGCAGATAGCACGCGTTCGATGCTCGCTCAAGGCCGCGTTTGCTCCCGCCCTGCGGGCGCTGGACAAGCTCCTGGGCGGCGGGCCATGGTAAGGCCCATGAGCAACAACAAGGCGCAAGATCTTCGGGCGCGAATCCTGGATTTGGTCGAGGAGTACCAGCGCAGCCGTGAGGATCACGCCCCGTTCGTCCCCGGGCAGTCGATAGTACGCTACGCCGGCCGGGTTTTCGGACCTGCGGAGCTGCGCAACGCCGCGGACGCTGTGCTCGACTTCTGGCTGACCGCCGGGCGCTTCACCGAGGAGTTCGAAGGGCGTCTGGCCGACACCCTCGGTGTGAGCGACGCCCTGATGGTGAACTCCGGCTCCTCGGCCAATCTGGTCGCGGTCACCACTCTGACGTCGCCCAAGCTGGGCGCGCGTCAACTCCGTCCTGGGGACGAAGTCATCACCGCGGCGGCTGCGTTCCCGACCACGGTCGCGCCCATCGTGCAGAACCGTCTGGTCCCGGTGTTCGTCGACGTGGACATCGGCGGCTACAACGCTCTGCCCGACCGGATTGCCGAAGCCATCGGACCGCGCACACGGGCCATCATTCTGGCGCACACCCTGGGAAATCCGTGGAATGTGGCCCGCATCCAGGGTCTGGCCAAGCAGCACGGTCTGTGGCTGATCGAGGACAACTGCGACGCCCTGGGCTCGCGCTTCGAGGGACGGTTGACCGGGACGTTCGGCGATCTGGCCACGTTTTCGTTCTACCCCGCGCACCACATCACCACNNGGCGAGGGCGGAGCCGTGGCCAGCAACGACGAGACCCTTGCCAAGGTGGCGCGCTCGATCCGCGACTGGGGCCGCGACTGCTACTGCGCGGGCGGCGAGAACAACACCTGCGGCCGCCGCTTCTCCCAGCAGTTTGGCTCTCTGCCGTCAGGCTACGACCACAAATACGTGTACTCGCACATCGGCTACAACCTGAAGGCGACGGACATCCAGGCCGCCATCGGGTGTGCCCAGATGGACCGCCTGGATGGGTTCACCGCGGCTCGCAAGCGCAACCACGCCTTTCTCAGCGAGGCCCTAGCCGGCTACGGCGATCGGCTGGTCCTGCCCAAGGCGACCGAGGGCGCTGACCCGTCGTGGTTTGCCTTTGTCATCACCGTGGCCTCGGGTGCAGGCTTCTCGCGCGACGAGTTGCTGGCGCACCTGCAAGCCCGCAAGGTCGAGACGCGCAATCTGTTCAGTGGCAACCTGCTCCGGCACCCCGGGTTCTGTGACATCGAGCATCGGGTGGTGGGAGATCTGCGCAACACCGACCGGATCACCTCGGACACCTTTTTCGTCGGCGTTTACCCGGGTCTGAGCACGCCCGAACTGGAGTATATGGTCGACGTCTTCAAGGGTTTCATGGCGCGTTGACGACATCGCAGGGCCTTGCCGCATCCGGTATCCTAAACACCAACCCGCCATGCCCCAGCCCGCCAAACTTCGCGCCAAGGTCACGCAGATCGTGGTGCACGCCCCGAGCGTGCGCAGCTTCGTCCTCGCGCCGGAACGGCCCGCGCCACGATTTCGTCCCGGGCAGTTCCTGCACCTCGCGCTCGATCCCTACGATCCAGCGCAGCACTGGCCCGAGTCGCGCGTCTTCTCCATCGCAAGTCCGCCGGAAGATCGCGAGAGTCTGCGCATCACGGTGTCCGCGGTGGGTGACTTCACCCAGCGCATGATGCGGCTGGGTGAGGGCGACGAGGTCTGGGTGAAGCTGCCCTACGGCGACTTCATCATCGAGTCGCAGGGCTCGGGTCCGCTGATTCTGGTCGCGGGTGGAACCGGCATCACGCCGTTCGTGTCGTTCCTCGCTTCGGCCGGCGCTTCGGCGTCTGCGCCGGTGCGCGTGCTGTACGGCGTCCGCCGATCTGATCTCCTCATCTATCGGGCGGTGCTGGATGCGGCCGCCACCCGGTTTCGTGATCTGCGCTGGCAAGCATTCGTCGAGGAGGACGCCGGCGCTGGCGAGCGGGCCGGGCGGCTGTCGGTGGAGGCCGCGCTGGCTGAGGCGCGCGACGCTGGTGCGCCGGGTCCCGCGGTTTTTCACCTGTCCGGGCCGCCACAAATGCTCCGTCTGTTCCAGTCGGGCTTGGCCGCAGCCGGCGTGCCGCCGGCCCGGGTGCGTGCTGACGCCTGGGATTGACCGGCGGCCGGGCGTCGGTCTACTGTTCGGGAAGACAGCGATGAAAACAGTTATTCTGTGCGGCGGCCTGGGAACGCGGCTGCGCGAAGAGACCGACTTTCGACCCAAGCCCATGGTCGAAATCGGCGGCCGGCCCATTTTGTGGCACATCATGAAGATCTATGCCCACTACGGCTTCCGCGAGTTCGTGCTCTGCCTGGGCTACCGCGGGACCGTGATCAGAGACTACTTCCTCAACTACGAGGAGATGAACAACGACTTCACCATCTCCCTCGGCCGGAAGCAGCAGATCGTGCACCATGATGCGCATGACGAGCAGGACTACGAGGTCACCCTGGCCGAGACCGGTCCCCAGGCGATGACCGGCGCGCGCATCAAGCGCGTGCAGCGTTACGTGGATGGCGACACCTTCATGGTCACCTACGGGGACGGGCTGGCCGATGTGGACCTGCGCAAGGTGCTGGCCTTCCATCGCGCGCATGGCAGGCTGGCAACCATGACCACCATGGCGCCTAGCTCGCGCTTTGGCATGCCGGAGGTGGACGGCACCGGCAAGGTCACATCGTTCATCGAGAAGCCGCAGATCACGGGCCAGGCAAACGCCGGCTTCTTCGTGTTCCAGCGCCGCGTGTTCGACTATCTCACCAGCGACGATTCCTGCGTTCTCGAACGCGAGCCTCTGGAGACGCTGGCCCGCGAGGGCGAGCTGATGGCCTTTCACCATGCCGGGTTTTTCTACGCCATGGATACCTACCGCGAGTACCAGAAGCTCAACGAGCTATGGGCGAGCGGTCAGCCGCCGTGGAAAGTGTGGCGATGACCGATCCGCTGCGCGAGCTTGGAGCTGCCTTCGCGCGGCGGTCGGTGTTTGTGACCGGGCACACCGGATTCAAGGGTTCGTGGCTTTCGCTCTGGCTCTCGCGCCTGGGAGCGCGCGTGACCGGGTATGCGCTGGCTCCCTCCACCGAGCCGAGCGCCTTCATCGCCGCCGGCGTGCGCGACGTGCTCTCTGCCCATCACGAGGCCGACATCCGGGACGGCGCGCGTCTGGCCCAGGCGATGCGCGACAGCGCCCCGGACGTGGTGCTGCACCTGGCGGCACAGCCCCTGGTACGCGTGAGCTATCAGCAGCCGCGCGAGACTTTCGACGTCAACGTGGTTGGAACGGCGAGCGTGCTGGACGCCGTGCGCGCCCTCCACCGACCCTGCGCCGTCGTCGTGATCACCAGCGACAAGTGCTACGACAATCGGGAACACACCTGGGGTTACCGAGAGACCGATCCCCTGGGTGGTGGGGATCCGTACAGCGCGAGCAAGGGCGCGGCCGAGATTGTGGTGGCGTCCTATCGCCACTCGTTCTTTCCCCCCGAGCGCGTCCACGAGCACGGGGTCAGGCTCGCCTCGGCGCGCGCGGGCAACGTCATCGGGGGCGGCGACTGGGCGCAGGACCGCATCGTGGCCGACATCGCGCGCAGCGTGAGCAGCGGTCAGCCCGTGCAGGTGCGCAATCCGCGCTCTTTGCGGCCGTGGCAGCATGTGCTCGAACCGTTGGGCGGCTACCTGCTGCTGGCGGCGCGCATGCTGACCACGCCGGACGGTGTGCGCCTTGCAGATGCCTGGAACTTCGGACCGTCGGGTCTCGAGGTCGTCACGGTCGGCGCTCTGGTCGACCTCTTCCTTGCTGCCTGGGGCTCGGGCAGCTGGCAGGACGCAAGTGCGGGCGGACAGCCGCATGAGGCGCAACTGCTACGCCTGAGCATAGACAAGGCTGTGACCCTGCTGGGCTGGCGACCGCGCTGGTCGGTCAGCGAAGCCGTGCGGCGGACGGCGCTGTGGTATCGCCGCTTCTACCAGCAAGGACCCGCGGTGCGCGCCGCAGGGTCGATGCGCGATGCGTGCCTGGCTGAAATCGCCGACTACGAGGAGACGGGGAGCGCCCCCTAGCTCCACGGGAGGATTGAGGCCATGGTTCCAGCCGGCAGCAGACGCAAGCTCATTAGCATCATCACCCCGTGCTACAACGAAGCCGACAACGTCGAGGACTGCTGCGCCGCGGTCCGCAATCTATTCGCCGGCGAGCTGGCGGCCTACGACTACGAGCACATCTTCTGCGACAACGCCTCGACCGACGCCACGCCCGAGATTCTGCGCAAGCTGGCCACGGCGGACAAACACGTCAAGGTCATCCTGAATTCGCGCAATTTCGGTCCGTTCCGCTCCGACTTCAACGGGCTGATGAGTGCCAGGGGCGATGCGGTCCTGGTCTTCTTGGCCGCTGATCTGCAAGACCCGCCCGAGGTGATTCCCGAGATGGTGCGACGTTGGGAGGCCGGGATTGAAGTGGTGTATGGCATCCGGGCCAACCGCGAGGAAGGGTTGATCATGCGCGCGACGCGCCGGCTGTACTACCGGCTGGTGCGGCGCTTCGCTGAGATCGACATCCCCCCGGACGCGGGCGAGTTCCAGCTGGTGGACCGCAGGATTGCGGACGAGTTGCGCAAGGTCGAGGACTACTATCCCTACATTCGCGGGCTCATCGCCAACTGCGGATTCCGTCGCGAGGGCGTCGCCTATACCTGGAAGGCGCGGCGCAGGGGCGTGTCGAAGAACCGCATTTACCACCTGTTCGACCAGGGTCTCAACGGACTCATCTCGTTCACCAACGTGCCCATGCGCCTGTGCCTGCTCGCCGGCGTGACCATCTCCCTGCTCAGCACCGCGGCCGCCGTGCTCAGTGCCGTGGTCAATCTGTTGTACTTCCGCCGGCTTGCTCCGCCCGGGATTCCTACGCTCATCGTGGCGGTGTTCTTCTTTGGTGGCGTGCAGCTCTTCTTTCTCGGCGTGCTGGGCGAGTACCTGGCGGCCATCCACAGCCAGGTGCGCCGGCGCCCCCTGGTCATCGAGCGCGAACGCATGAACTTCGACGAAGCGCCACCTGGGCAGAGCAAGGCCGCGCCATGATGAGGCGGGCCAGCTGTTCGGCTGACTCTTTTGCCTGGCGGTGCATCACGCGATGAAGGTAGCAGACTACATCGCTCGTTCTCTGGTTCAGCAGGGCGTAGGTCATGTGTTCGAGGTATCCGGCGGGATGATCACGCACTTGCTCGACTCCTGTTATCGCCTCGGGGGCCCGCAGGTCATCAGCATGCGCCACGAACAGGCGGCGGGCTTCGCCGCCGAAGCCTACGCCCGCATGACCGGTGTGCCCGGTGTCGCACTGGCCACCAGCGGCCCGGGTGCGACCAACCTGCTCACCGCGATCGGCAGTTGCTACTTCGACTCGACGCCGGCTGTGTTCATCACCGGGCAGGTCAACCGGCAGGAACTCAAGGGCCAGCGTGCCGTCCGCCAGTTAGGGTTCCAAGAAACCGACATCGTGGCCATCGCCCGGCCCATCACCAAGGCCGCCTGGCTGGTCGAATCTCCCGAAGCCGTGCCCGCGATGTTGGCGCGCGCTTTCGCCACGGCTCTGGCGGGACGGCCCGGGCCGGTGCTGGTCGATATTCCCATGGACGTCCAGCGGGGCGACATCGCCGTGGCCGAGCCAGAGCCCAAGCCGGTCCAGGCTGGTGCGACGTCCATCGATCCGGCACTGGCCGGGGACATCGACCAGCTCGTGGTTTCCCTGCGCGGCGCGCGCCGGCCCTTGCTGCTGGCGGGCGGTGGCCTGCGCTGCGCCCGCGCCGCGGACGTCTTTCGCAAGCTGGTCAGCGAGCTTTCCGTGCCGGTGGTGACCTCGCTCATGGGCGTCGACGCCCTGCCGTTCGATGAGCCATTGCGCGTGGGCATGATTGGAACCTATGGCAACCGCTGGGCCAACCTGGCGATGGGCCGGAGCGATTGGCTCCTGGTGCTCGGCAGCCGGCTCGACATCCGCCAGACCGGGTCGGACGTGGACGCCTTCAAGCAAGGACGCACCATTTTTCAGGTGGATATCGATGCCGGAGAGATGAACCAGCGCGTGCCCGGGTGCCGCACGATCTGTTCGGATCTGAAGCCGTTCCTGGCCGGCCTGCGGACGCGGCTGGCCGAGAAGGACCGCGGCCACTGGNNATTAATCCCAATGCCTTCATGCATGCCCTCGCGCGGTCGTCAACCCGTGCCAGCGCCTTCGCGGTGGACGTCGGTCAGCACCAGATGTGGGCAGCGCAGTCGCTGCGCCTGGGTCCGGCGCAGCGCTTTCTCACCTCGGGCGGCATGGGCGCCATGGGCTTTGCCTTGCCCGCTGCCGTCGGTGTCGCTTTCGCGAGCGCACCGATCCCGGTGGTCGTGGTCGCCGGGGACGGCGGCTTCCAACACAACATCCATGATCTGCAGACCATCGCGCACCACCGGCTGCCCATCAAGATGGTGGTCATGAACAACCACTGCCACGGCATGGTCCGCCAGTTCCAGCAGAGCTATTTCGAATCGCGCTTCCAGTCCACGCTTTGGGGCTACAGCGCCCCGGACTTCGCCAAGGTCGCGGCCGCCTACGGCATCCCGGGGTTCACCATCGCGGCCGAGTCCGAGATTCCTGGCGCGCTGGCCAGCCTGTGGCAGGACCCGAGTGGCCCGGCGCTCTTGCAGGTCATGATCGACGAGTCCATGCCGATCTTCCCCAAGATCGCCTTTGGCCGGCCCATGACCGAGATGGAGCCCCAAGCCAAGCCGGTCGACATGGAGGGGATGTAGCACCGGCCCTCGCGCGGGTGCGCCGGGACCAGTACACTTCCCGGGATGATCGCTGCGTCCGCGCGCCACCCCTACGCGGCGTTTCTGGCCCAGGTCCAGAAGCCGTCGCGCTACGTGGGCGGTGAGTACAACCAGGTCCGTTGGGATCTTGCGCAGGTACGGGCGCGGGTGTGCCTGGCCTTCCCCGATGCCTACGAGATCGGGATGTCCCATCTGGGCAGCAAGATTCTCTATTCGTTGCTCAACAAGACGTCCGGCATTGCGTGCGAACGCGTGTTTGCGCCCTGGCTCGACATGGAGGCCGAGTTGCGCAGTCGCGATCTGCCGCTGCTCACCCTGGAGAGCGCCAGCCGGCTGGACGCTTTCGACGTGGTTGGTTTCTCTCTGCAGTACGAGCTGAATTTCACCGGCGTGCTCAACATCCTGGATCTGTCGGGTTTGGCTCTGCGCACCGCCGACCGTCCCGACCATGCGCCGCTGATCCTGGGCGGCGGTCCGGTGGCCACGCACCCGGAGCCGCTGGCGCCTTTCATCGACGCGTTTTTCATCGGCGAGGCCGAGGAGCTACTTCCCGCGCTCTGTCTTGAGGCGGCCGATCTGCGCCATGCGCGGGTGCCGCGTCCCGAACGACTGGCCCGACTCGCGGCTCGCTTTCCCCTGTACGTTCCCAGCCTGTACCGAACTTC
>PMZX01000158.1:20346-26921 GCA_003170035.1 Myxococcales bacterium
CGGCCGGTGCGCGAGCGCGACCCGGTGGCAGTGGTGGACGCTCTGATGGAAGGCATCCGCAAGGGCGGCTACGACGAAACCTCGCTGGCCTCGCTGTCGCCGGCGGACTACTCGTGCGTGTCGCCCCTGGTGAAGACCGCCATCGGCCGGCTACGCGAGCAGAAGGTGTCGCTCTCGGTCTCGTCGCTGCGCGCCTACGGGTTGAGCGACGATCTCCTGGGTGCGATGGCGAGCCTGGGCATGTCGGGGCTGACCTTTTCGCCCGAGGCGGGAACCCAGCGCATGCGGGACGTGGTGAGCAAGAACGTCTCCGAGGCCGACATCCTGGAATCCGCCCACCGCGTGTTTTCGCGCGGTCACCAGCGCATGAAGTTGTACTTCATGATCGGATTGCCTAGCGAGACCGACCAGGACGTAGTGGGCATTGTCGAGACCGCGGCGCGCGTGCAGGAAATTGGCCGACGCTATCTGCGCGGGGCCAAGGTGACGGCCGCGGTGTCCGTGTTCGTGCCCAAGCCGCACACGCCCCTGCAATGGGTCGCCATGGACAGCCGCGAGATGACCGCGTGCAAGCAGGAACTGCTCGCCGAGCACGGCCGTCGTCTGCGCGTGGCGGTGAAGATGCACGACAACACCCAGTCGCACCTGGAAGCCCTCTTTGCCCGCGGCGATCGCGCTTGCGCGGACTTGCTGGAACGAGCCTTTCGGCTTGGCTGTCGCTTCGACGGCTGGGACGAGGTCTTGCGCAAGGATCTGTGGGAACGCGCCATCGCCGAGGAGCAGGCAGCCTCGGGCTTCGATCCGGAGCGCTATCTGGGCAGCCTGGCCGAGCAGGGCCGGCTACCGTGGGACCATATCGACACCGGCGTGGACGTCGACTTTCTTCGCGTGGAATACAAAAGAGCGCTTGCGTGCCGGTCGTCGCCCCCCTGTGGCAAATCGGTGCAGCGGCTGCTGCNNGTGGCCTGCGATCTCGATGAGATGAAGCGCCAGCGGCTCTTCTTCCTGCGGCGTATGAACGCGTGGGCTCCGGTCGAGCCTCGGGCAGCAGCGGCGCGGCCGGCCGCGGGCAAGCGGGCTGCGGCGCCCCGGCCGCTCACCCGCTTCGCCCAGGCCGAGTCCCATCGCTATCGCCTGCGCTACACCAAGCTGGGCCAGGCCGCCTATCTCGCGCACCTCGATCTGGTGCGCCACCTGCCGCGCATCTTCCGGCGCGCTGGGCTCGACATCGCCTACTCGCGCGGCTTCCATCCCAAGCCCGGTCTCAGCTTCGGGCCTGCGCTGGGCCTGGGCCTGCCGTCGCTGGGTGAGCTCCTGGACGTGAAGCTGAGCGACGAGCTGACCCCGGCCGAGTTGCTGCAGCGGCTGAACGCGGTCTCGCTGGCCGGGATCGAGTTTCTTGCAGCGGCGGCGCTGCAGGAATCCGAGCCGCCATTGGGGCGGGTCCTGGCGCGGGCGCAGTATGCCGTTTTCCTGCCCGACAGCGGCCGCGCGGCGACGGCCCTGGAAGCGTACGCCTGCCGCGCACCCCTGCTGGCTGCGCGACGCGAACGCCAGGACAGCCGGAAGTCGGCGCCTGCCTCGCGCGTGGACGTGCGATTGTCAATCACCGACGTGGCCAGAGCGAACCAAGGCGAAGCCCGTGTCTTGACCGCGAAGCTGGGCTGGCTGGGCGGCGAACCCGACAGCCTCCTCACCTTTGGCGTGGTGATCAGCGCTCTGGGCAGCGCGCGGCCAGTGGAGGTGGTCGAAGCTCTCACCGATCCGACGGTCGCGAGAGAGGCACCGCTCGCGCGGCTGGGGCTGTGGGGTGCGTGCCAGGAAGATGGTGGGACCTTTGTTGACCCGCTCCAGGTTGCGTCGCCAGCGGTCCCGTTGGTTGGTGTCAGCGACGACGTCGGCCCGACCTGCGGAACGCTTCCCGTCGTGCAAGTAATTCAGAGATGATCGAGACGTTCGACCTCGGCAAGCGATTCGGCGACAAGCTCGCGCTGGACGGGCTGACCCTGCGGGCCCAGCCGGGCGAGGTCATGGGGTTCCTGGGGCCGAATGGATCGGGCAAGACCACGACGATACGGCTGCTCATGGGACTGTTGCGGCCGAGCCAGGGCCGGGCCAGCATCATGGGCCGGGATTGCCAGACTGACGCCACGACGCTCAAGCGCGAGGTCGGCTATCTGCCCGAGGATCCCTTCCTCTATCCCTATCTCTCCGGCCGCGAGCTGCTGGAATTCGTGGCCGGGTTGCACGGGTTCTCACGTACAGATGCCCGTCGGCGGGCGGGCGAGGCCCTGGAGCGCTTTGGCCTGGTTCCCGAGCAAGACGGTTTCACCATCAACTACTCGCTCGGCATGCGCAAGCGGCTGGCCCTGGCCGCAGCGCTTCTGCACGACCCCAAGGTACTAGTGCTGGATGAGCCGACCAACGGTCTCGATCCGCAGGGCGCGCGTCAGATGCGCGAGTTGATGCTGTCCCTGGCCGCGCAGGGCCGGACGGTGTTCCTGTCCACCCATCTGCTGGATGCGGCCGACAAGATCTGCCAGCGGATCGCCATCATCAAGGCCGGCGTTTTGCGCGCGCTGGGCACGCCCGCTGAACTGCGCGCCCAGCATGGCTGCGCCGCTGACGCCAGCCTGGAGGAACTCTTCCTCAGGGTCATCGATCGCGGCCCATGAGAACGCCCTTGCGCCTCGCTCGCTTGCTCATCGTCTATCGGCTGCGCTCGCTGTGGAACGCGTTCTGGCGCGTACCGCGTCGGCGATCCCCGCGCGTGGCTTGGTTGATGATGCTGGTTGCGCCGGTGGCGTACGTCAGTCTCTTTGCCAGCGCGTTCGTGGCGGCGCGCGGCGTGGCCGGCGCGCGCGAGCAGGCGGCGCTGCTTGCGGTCGTGTGTGGCGCCATCGTGCTGTCGAGCGGGCTCACCAAGATGGCCTCCAGCGAGGCGGTGATCGCGGGTTCGGGCGAGAACGAATTCCTGCTCACGCGGCCACTCGCTCTTGCCACCTTGGTGGTGGCGCGCAGCCTGGCAGGGGCGGTCACGGATTTCTTCGATGCGCTCTTCCTGTTGCCGGTCCTGCTGGCCGCCAGCCTGGCCTGGCGTCTGGGTGGCGCGGGAATCGCCCTGGCGGCAGTGATCTCGGTGCTGGCGCAAGTGGCGGTGTCAGCGGCCGCACAGGCCGGCCAGATTGCCGTGGTTCGCTTCGTTCGGCCGCCTGGGCGGCGGGCCGTGTGGGCTGCTCTGGGCCTGCTGGCGGCACTGGCCATGGCCGCGGTATGGGTGCTGGGCACACAGGTCGTGCGCGTACCGGCGGCGGTCGTGGGCGGACTGGCGGGCTGGGCAGACCTGTGCATGTGGTCGCCGTCGGGCCCGCTGGCAGCACCGCTTGCGGCGCTGGCCGCGGGAGATGGGGCAGGGGCCGCGTTTGGGCTGGCGGTGTTGGTTGCCGGGGTGGGACTGGTGCTTGGCCTGGCTTTCCTCTTTGCACGTTGGGCAGCCCGCGATGGCTGGGAACACGCGGGCGCGCCTTGGGCCGAGGCCGCGGCTAGTACGTCTGCGCGGGGCCGAGCCGGCCCGCTCACGCCCTTTGGCAAGGAGATCCTGATGTTGGCGCGCGATCGCTCGCGCCTGTTCGCGCTGGCGGTGGCGCCGGCTGTCTTCGTGGGCATCCAAATCTTTGGCAGTGCCGGCTGGAACTGGATCGCGGCCAGTCCCCGGCACGCGGCGGTGCTTGCGTTTTCCCTGGCCGCGTACCTGGCCACCTACGGCCCGCTCGGACACATGACGAGCGAGCGTCGCGCCTTCTGGTTGCTGTGCACGTCGCCCTTTCCCCTCGGCCGCCTGATGGCCAGCAAGGCGCTGTTCTGGGCGCAGGTGGTCGGGGGCATGGCCGCGCTGGCGTACGCCGGCGTGCTGCTGCTGGCGCCCTTGCCGGTAGACGCCGCATCCTTGGGCTTGGGGCTGGTGGTGGTCGTCGGTGCTGCCACGGTGGCCTGTCTGGCGGTGGCCGTGGGGTGCGGCGCCGCTGATCTGTCGGACGACCGCCGGCCTGCAGTGGGTGTGGGGACGGTGTGGATGTTCATGGTGACCGCCGGGCTTTTCAACGCGGCTCTGCTGGGTGACGGTCAGGTGCGCGTGCGCGCTCTCCTGTTGTTTGGGCTGTGCGTGGGGTTGCACTGGATGACCGGGATCGAGCAGGTGGCGCTGGCCTACGACCCCGACAGCGCTGCCCGCAAGCGGGTCCTGCCGGGTGACGGCGCTACGTTGGCCATTCTTCTCTACCTTGGCCAACAGAGCACGCGGTTTGCCCTCGGGACAGCAACCAGCGCCGATGTGCATCTGGGCAGCGCGATCTGGTCAGCAATCTTGCTCGCGGCCGCCGGCTGGGCGCTTTGGCGCTGTCCATCGTTTGCTGCCCGTCGGGGATGGCTGCCGTCGATGATCGTGGCAGTGGTCGCGGGAGCCGCAGGCGCAAGTGCGCTCTCGCTGCGCTTGCCTGCCACACCGGTCGACCGTCAGGTTGTCTCGTTGGCTCTGGGGGTTCTCGCCGAGGAAGTGATCTTCAGGGGCTTCGTGCAGCGTTCACTGGCCGAGCGCTGGCTTCGTCACGGCACGCGCGGCCAGGTGGGTGCGCTGTTCATCTCGACCGTGGTGGCCTTGCTGGCCGGGGCTCGATCCCTTTCACCATCCGCCCTGCTGGTCGCGGCCACCGGCGCGGTGATCTGGGCCGCCACCGGGCGGCTGGGCGCGGCTGTGGTGGCGCGTCTCCTGCTGGAGTTTTTGCCCTAACTATCGCGGCCGGGCGACGCAGTGGCTGATCCCCGGGTCCTCACGGCAGAGGCCCGCAGGATCGCACTCGATGTTGCTGGTGCAGGACTTGGGCGCGCAGTAGGGAACCCCTGCGGCACTGGGTGGCACCTTGAGCTGGTAGCCGAGCAGCGACGAGCCGGGCGCGACGCAGGTGAGAAGCGGATCCTGGTCGCACCGGAAGCTGGAGGAGCAGGGGACCAGACAAAGCTCGCGGCCATCACCGAACACCGCGCAGTCGGATCCCGCGGGACACGGGTCGACCGTGCAGTCGCGCGAGCAGAGTCCCAGGGCGCCCAGATCGGCGCACAACCCGCTCAGGCAGAGGTCGTCGCGGCGAAGGCCGGTCGCGCCGAGGCAGGGACCGCCCAGGTCAGCCGGCACGTCGGCAAAACAGCCGTTGACCCAGGCAGGGCCGTTGAGCGAGCCAGGCAGGGTACGGCAGGAAAGCCCCGCGGTGCAGTCTGCATCAGAATAGCAGGAGGGCAGGCAGACTTGGGTCTGCCAGGGCTCGGCGCGGCCGGAAGTCGCGGAGGCGGCCCCCAGGTTCGCGCAGACCGCGCCGTTCGGGCAGTCATCCTGCGGGCACAGCGAGGTGCACATACCACCCACGGGCCCGGTGGTGCACGGGCTGGCGACCGAGCAGAGACAGGAAAGACCCGGAGCGCACTGCTGGTTGGCCTGGCAGGGCTCACCCATGCTGTCGGCCAACACGATGATGAAGCCGGCTCGCGTCCTGGTCGCCAAGCCACCGTTCGAGCCGACACCCACCAGCGTCACATCGAACGCACCGGGCGTGGCGAAGGTGTGCGATGGGGCGGCGGAAGTGTCGTCGGATGTACCGTCGCCGAAATTCCAGAGGTACTTGCTGATGGTCGTGGTGGTGATGGGCACGAACTGGACAGTGAAGGGCGCCTTGCCCGTGCAGGACGGGACGGTGGTATCGAACGGTGGGCAGTCCTCCACGGAGAAGTCCACGGCCAGCGGCAGCGCGCCGGCATCGGTGGGCAGGGCCGTGTCTGGCGGCGCGCTGTCCGGTCCCGCGTCCGCCGCGGGGGACGAACGGCCACCGCAGGCGGCAAGCAGCAGGAGAGAAAGGACACGCCAGCGCATACGTTTTTGAGGTACGTGGGGGTGGACGAGGGGTATCGAACCCCCAGCCGTCGGAGCCACAGTCCGATGCTCTACCATTGAGCTACGTCCACCAGAACCCCGTTTGCGGGGAATTGAACATATGCCGCGCGATCGGCCCGGTCGTCAAGCAGGGAGGCGCGGCAGGACGATTTTTTGCCAACGATCTTTTGCAGTTGACGAGGCAAGCCTCTAGCTCCGAACATAGGGCCCTCTTCAACCCGGTGAGGCAACTTATGTACAGATATGCGACCTGTTTCTTGTTGTTAGCCACCCTGTCCATTCCGGCGTCTGCACGGGCCGGGGAGGCCGATGATCTGCAGCGCATCATCGAAGACAACCGGCAGACGGCGAACGACCTGGAGCGCCTGGATGAGCAGAAGGCCACAGGAACCGAGCTGACCTTCCTGCGCACCTGGCTAGATCGAGCCTGGAATCTGCGTTCCCAGGAGAAGTACGACGAGGTCCGCGTGGTCACGGATCGTTGCAAGGCCCAGGCCGACATGATTCGCGAAAAGATCACGGCCGCCAAGCTTGCAGCGCTGGCCGCCCAGAAGGAAACCGAGGTGGCGCGCAAGCGCGCGACGCTCGATCGCACCAAGAAGGCACTGGAGAATGCCAAGGTCCAGAAAATCCGTCT
>PMZX01000346.1 GCA_003170035.1 Myxococcales bacterium
TCGACGGCAGGCCGGCGCTCCGCATCCCAGCTCAGCACGGAATTGGCATCGAGTTCGACTCCCGCACCACCGACCAGGGCCACGCGAGCTTTCTCGCCTCGACCGGTTCGCACCGGCGTGGCAGGCAGAACCTGGGATGCAACCTGGGGAGCCACCAAAACCGGCTGGGACGCCGACGCAACCGCCGGTGCCATCCGCTTTGCAGCCACAGGCGAACGGGTGGGACGCGTGGCTGGGACCATCCAGAGCACCGCCACCACACCGACAGCGACCAACGCACCGGTCAGGGCCGGCAGCGCCAACGACCTTGCCCGACGCACCGGCAGGTCCTTGCCCGACGGCAGGCCCTCGATGCGAGCCCAGACGCGACGCCGCGCCACCTCGTCCCCGGTGCGCTGCTGCGCAGCCTTCAGGGTTTCGCCCAGCCATCGCTCCGTGTCGTCCGCCTTATTGTGTTCGATCCACTTCATGTCGCTATCCTCCGCGCCGCCTTGACGAGTTCCGCCCGGGCGTGGCGCAGTCGGGACCAGACCGTGTTGGGAGGACATCCCATAACGTTGGCGATTTCATTCACGCCTAATCCCTCGATCTCAAAGAGGACGAGGACCATCCGCTTCTTGGGTGATAGCTTGGCCAGCAGCCGATCGAGCAGCCGCAACTCCGACGCCTTCTCGGCCGGGTCGGGCTGGGGCTCGGGCTCGGCCTCGTGCCACGGCAACAGCGCCAGGAACGAACGCATGCGTCGTCGCCGGCCCAGGTGGGAGGCATGGCGAGCGGCAATTCGATAAATCCATGTCGACAGCTGGGCCTCCCCACGAAAACTCCTCAGCCCGCGAAAGACCGCCACGAACACGTCCTGGGCCGCATCCTCGCGTTCCTCTGGCGGCACGCCAAGCGCGCTGACGAAACGAAACACCGGCTGCGAGTAGCGCTCGTAGAGCACGCGCCACGCATGGGTATCCCCGTTGCGAAAACGCTCGACCAGTGCCTGGTCTTCTGCCAAAGGCCCTGTTCGCTGGCTTCCTGCAGGATTCTGTTGGTTCATGTTCACCGGCGACGCAATGGTTTCTGCCGCCTGCTTTTCTGGATGGTTAGTGCTCCTGGTGCAGCGCCTTCGTCACCGAAGCGACATACCCAAGGCTAACCCTGCGTCACCAAAGACGCCAGGAGTCGAAAACACGGTTTCCTTCCCACGAATCCGGTCAAAGTATTCATAACGCCAAGCGGCAACGGCGAAGTCGAAGAACAAACGGGCGAAAAGGCGCTTTCCCAAGGGTACCTGCATGCCTCCGGTGAGCGCGCCCGCGACCACGAAGCGGTAGTCCCAATGCAAATTTGTCGGATCCCTCGACCCGAGAATCCAGCAATCGAGCAGCCCGGACAGACCCAGCTGCAGTTCCACACTTGATGCCGCACGCCTCCACATAAGATCCAGGCCTGAGGGAACACGCATCACATCACCACGGCCGCCGGTCCAGTCGTGTTGGGTCCAGCCCGAGACACCGCTCCACAGACGGACCAGCAAGCCGGCATCCACGCGCGCGCCCAGCGTACGAGCGACGGAGAGACGAAGGTCGTAGGCTTCCAGGCTAGTCGCATGGTCGGCAAATCTCTGAGAAATGCCAAGAGACATGTCCCACCTGGCTCGCGCGCGGGGCGAGGGTCCGGCAGCGACCGGTGGAGGCGACGGAGCAGCCACTGGCGCCGCCACCTGGATCGGAGGATTCTTGCGCGCGGGCTCGGCCTCGGGCAGCTCGACCTCTTCGAGGTAGCGTTGAACGATGATCGCGACCGTGTCGGCAAGAGCGGCGCAGTCGCGCGTCTGTGCAGCGCCGGGCCTGGCCAGTATCCGGAACAGCCGTAGCCTCCCCTGCGGGTCAATCAAGGAGACACTTGGCTCCTGGGGTGTTCCAGGCGGCGGCAATACCAGAGTCAAAGCAGACCCAGCATCAGACCCGGACGTGCTCTGCACGGCCGGCGCATGTTCCAACAGGGAAGCTGACACCTGGCGCGCGGACGGGCAGCCATCCTCGGGCCCTGGCGCAACCAGCACCGATACGGCGCGCAGAGTTAGGAAAGCGAAGTACGGCTGCACGGATGTGCCATTTTACTCTCGAAGCGGTCCGAACGAACCACCTGCCGCACGGCCCGCTACCGGTGGTCTCTGAATTGGGAACCCTCAAAGGGTTCCCAGGTTACTCCGGTCGTGCGATTTCTTCGACGAAGTAGGCGTTGCGATGGCGCGCGTTGGGAAGGTGCGAGTCCCAGCAACCGGGCGAACAAAACACCAGCTTGATCTTGCCCGAGTTGCATGTGGAGACAGAACAACGAATCACCTTGGCGCCCGTAGCAATGGGCTTGCGGCACATGGAACAAACGAAAGCCGGCGTGGTCGTCATGAGCCAGACCATCTACCACGTCGGGGAAGGGTCGGACTACCCACCTGATGCGGGTGGCTCATCCCTCGCTGGCGACTCGCCTTTCCCGGATGCGCTGCCGTGCGGGTGGACCAGGACAGGTGACCGCCCGAACCGCTGGCGCATACGGTTGACCGCATGAAGCACAGGTGGATAGGCGAGCAGTCGCTCCTCCAGGTGCCGCTTGCCGGGGAAATCGAGCAGGCTAATGCCGATTAAGATGAACACCAGGCCAGGGCCGGGCACGAGCGGCAGCGCCATGAAGATGCCGAGAGGCACCATGAACCAGCCGAGAGCGTTCTTGAGGATTCGCACCGTCACGCGGACAACCCGATGCCGTTGCCAGAAGTCATACGCGTGGGGAGCCGGCGAGCTACGCTCGCCGCGTACCATCGCGGGAGGGTATG
>PMZX01000332.1 GCA_003170035.1 Myxococcales bacterium
ATTGAGGCAATTGTCTTGGCGGTAGCTGATTTGTTCATTGGTAACTCCATTGCGAAACGGAGCTCTGTGACGTCTGACGTCCGTTTCTAGATCAAGCTGTGAAGGTAGAACCCTCTCTCTGCGGTGTGAGGGGCGTTCTCACTAAATACGGGCGGGTCCGATTCCCTATTCTGCGCCTCCCCATTGAATCTTAACAAGAGGTAGTCGCTGCGAGCCTGCTACGAAATAAAGACTCCGGCGTCTTCGAGTTACCAATGCAACCTGTCAGAAACAGGGCAAGAGTCCAGGGCATTGGGGCTCCGGCCGGAGGTCGGTTTGGAGATTTCATGGGTGAACGGCAGAGCAGCGCGCTTGGCCGCGACAACCTGTCATTGTGCATTATGGCGCGATGGTCGTTCTCGGGTATCGCTGAAGCGCCGCGCGATGGCCTCGGCAGCCAGGCGAACATCGCGCTCGACCGCGGGCACGCTGGACGTCGCCTGCTGACTGTCCGATACTTGAAGGCTGTGCTGTCTGCGACGATGGTGGCTTGCGCCCGCACACACCATGACCGGAGGAATAGCGAAATGAAGCAAAGTGTAATCGGCTGGTCTATGGGTCTGGCAATCCTCCTGCTCGGCTGTTCGAGCGAGACTGCGGGCGGTGCAGGCGGCGGTGGAGCCGGCGGCACGCCTGGCGGCGGTGGCACGACCCGCACGGGCGGGACGCCGGGCGGGTCCGGCGGCGCAGCGACCATGGGCGCGTGCACCATCTTTCCCGCAGACAATCCTTGGAACCAGGACGTCGCTGCGCTTCCGCTCAACGCGAACAGCGCGACCTACATCGCCAACATGGCGCCGACCACGGCCTTTCATCCTGACTGGGGCACGGTGACGGACGCCTACGGCTTCCCCTTTTCGTCAGGCTCGGGTGCCACGCCGCAACCCATCACATGGACGGCCAGTTGGGGCCCCAGCGAGAGCGATCCGCTTCCTTGCCCCAGCGGAACCAACCAGTTCTGCTACCCGATCCCGCTCACCGCGCCCATCGAAGGCGGGCCGGGCGCCTCGCCCGACAGTGACCGGCACGTGCTGTACATCGACACTGCCGGCGCGCCGAACAATTGCACTCTCTACGAGCTTTACGACGCGCAGAACCCGACCGGCAGTTCGGGCTGGACCGCGGCCAACGGCGCGATCTTTCCCCTGGGAACCAACAAGCTCCGGACCGACGGGTGGACATCCGCAGACGCGGCCGGGCTGCCGATCTTTCCCGGATTGGTGCGCTACGATGAGGTCATGGCCGGCGAGATTCGCCACGCCATCAGATTTACCGTCAGCCGATCGTACCAGGGCTACATCCACCCCGCGACGCACGGGGCAGGCAACTCCAGCACCACCCTGCCGCCGATGGGATTGCGCCTGCGCCTCAAGGCGTCGTTTGCCACCAGTTCGTTCTCCGGACCGACGCTGGTCATCCTGACCGCCATGAAGAAATACGGGCTCATCCTGGCCGACAACGGCAGCAACTGGTACATCTCGGGCGAGTCAAACGAGGGATGGGCTCCTTACATGGANNCTGTCTCGACCAACGGACTGTGAGCACGAAGAAGACTCACACCATTGGGCACTTACAGACCGACCACACGAACCGTCGTTCCGCTTTTGAGGGGAATATGAAACCAGCTATCTGTCTGCTCTGCTTCGCGCCTTTGATGGCCGCGGATGCAGCCTGCGTCTCGTCAAATGTGACCGCGGTCGATGGCGGGTGCGGTGGAACTGACGGGGGCGGGAATGCCGGCGGCAAGGACGGAGGAGTCGACGCTGGCCCGGGGGACGCCCTGCTCTTCATCCCCGACGCAGGGCCAGTCGATGCGTGCATCCCGTCCGTCACGCCCGCCATGTGTACGGGCGCAGGTGGGCCGTACTGCGGCCTGATCGGTGACGACTGTAATCACCAGATCGATTGCGGCAACAACTGCCCCGACACATGGACCTGCGATTTGGCCAACAACGTGTGCGTGGGCGGGCCTGACTGCAAGCCGCTTTTCCAGTGCACCTATACCGCTGGTTCCACCAGCGGCTCGTACTGCGGCAACATCACCGATGGCTGTGGTCACGCGCTCACCTGCGGTGACCCCTGTGCCAGTCTCAAGACGGGCTGGGTGTGCGAGAGCAATCTCTGCGTGGGCGGCGCGGATGTCTGCACGCCCACCACCTGCGATCCCGTGGGGGCGCACTATTGTCAGAGGGTGGGTGATGGATGTGGACGCGGTCTCAATTGCTCCGACACGTGCGCCAGCTACAAGCTGGGATGGGTGTGCAATACCGCCACCAGTTCCTGCGTGGGTGGGGCCGACTGCAAGAGTCTGGTCTGTGAGAACGGCCCCAATGCGCGGTACTGCGGCAAGATCGGTGATGGTTGCGGCGCGACAGTCGACTGCGGGGACACATGTTCGGCTTTCAAGACCGGCTGGAGCTGCGACACGAGCCAGGGCCTGTGCACCGGCGGGCCCAGTTGTGTCCGCACTGCGTGCACTACCGCAGGTGGCGGCCAGTACTGCGGCGACATAGGCGACGGGTGTGGGGGGACGCTCCACTGCGGCGATTGCCCGGGCAGCGGGACCTGCACCAACAGCGTCTGTCCCGTCCAAGGCTGCGGTGCCATGTGTGCTGCGCAGCTCAAGTGCCCGAGCGGCACCACCAGCATCACTGGGATTGTCTACGATCCGGCGGGCAAGGTTCCGCTCTACAACGTCATCGTCTATGTCCCGGATGCGTCGCTGGCCAACATTGCGACCGGCGCCACCTGCGACACCTGCTCGGCGTCAGTGTCGGGCAAGCCCATCACCACAGCGATCACGGATGCGAGCGGCAGTTTCAAGTTGGACGATGTTCCGGTCGGCGTGGACTTCCCCCTGGTCATGCAGGTGGGCAAGTGGCGTCGACAGGTCATCATCAAGGCATCGGAAGTCAGTCGCTGCGCCACCATGGCCATTGCGGATGCGGCGGCTGGCCCGGATCGGCGCCTGCGCCTACCGCGTAACCAGAGCGAAGGCAGCATCCCGAAGATTGCCATCACCGCCGGTGATGCCGACCGACTGCAGTGCCTGTTCACCCGAATCGGCATCGATACTGCGGAATTCACCAACCCCGACGGCAAGGGCGCGATCAACATCTACAACGACAACTACAGCCTGAACGGCAAGGCGCTTTACGACAACGGCACCGCCTGGCCGTCGGCATTTCCCTTCTGGTCGGACATCACAGCCATGATGAAGTACGACGTGATCCTGATGGCCTGTGGTTCGAGCCAGAACCGCTACAACGGCAACAAGAAACCNNCGCACCTTTGCCGAGCACTACCATCTCGGCTGGCTCAAGGCGTACCCACCGCTCAAGGACATCGTGAAATACCCGTGCGTGGCCGGGGGCTCGGACAACCCCTGCTCGATCGCGCCCGACGGGCACGCGCCCTTCGGTGATGTGGCCTCATGGGTGGACGACGCCAGCAGCGACCTGGGAAGCAACATCACGGCGACCATCGATCAAAGCTTCCCCAAGGGCCAGGCCTTTGCNNAAGCAGACGGCCATCAACACCATCCAGCCGCCGTCGCAGAAATGGATCACGCAGCCAGGCTACGTTCACTATTTCACCTTCAACGCGCCCACCACTGCCGCGCCTGCGGCTCAGTGCGGTCGGTTCGTGTTCACCGGTCTGCACGTGGCGAGCGCGGTGGTCACGGGGACCGACGCCGACAGCAAGGACAAACCCTTCCCCAGCGGCTGTGTCATCACCCGCGATCTGTCCGCGCCGGAGAAGGCACTGGAGTTCATGATCTTCGACCTGACCTCGTGCCTGATTCCCGACAGTGCCATCCCCGCACCGCCGCCGGTCGGGGGAAGCTCTGCCCCGCCCACGCCGCCCGAGGCTGGCGGCGCCCCCCCGCCGCCCCCAGCGCCGCCTCCGCCTCCTGCCCCGACACCACCGCAGAAGGTCCTGTAGCCGGCGATCGCTGGATCGGCGACCGCTGGCGCGCCCCGGCAACAGCCGTGCCCAGGCTCTCCAAGCGCAGAGCCCGTGGCGACCGTGGCTGGCGAAAAGAAAGCTGACAGCGGGCACTAACGAGATCGACAAGCCGACTCGTTTTGACTCAGCAGGCCCCGAGGGGCCGTCGGAACGTGCAAGCAAGGAACAAACCAAAGAACAAAGTGAGGGCTTCGATGACAATACGGACTGTCGCGTACGTTGGAACTGTGGCGCTCCTGTCTCAGATACTCCTGGTCCAGGGCTGCGGGAGCAACAATCCCGCCACGGGCAATACCGGCGGGACGCCCGCTGCGACCACGGCCACNNACGCCGGCGGGTGGGACGACCGCAGCGGGGGGCGCCACCGTCACGAGTAGCGGCGGAACCACCGGTGCTGCCGGCGCGTCCGGGACCGGGGCCTTCGAGCCTCTGTGCGCGAACCTCATCACGGCTGCGGGTGCCTCCCCCACCAAGGGTGGCGTCTGTACGTCTGCAGACCCGTCGCTCTGCTACAAGACCTGTGGGCCCAAGAGTATCGGCTTCAAGTCGGAAACCTGCCCGTCGGGTGGCGGAGTTTACGCCGAGGAGTCGGGCTGCGAGTTTCCGCCGGGTTTGGACTATTCCTGTTTCAAGCTTCCAAATCCCTGGGTGGTCGACCCGACTTGCCCCACAGACGCGGCACCGAAGGCGAACTCGACCTGCACAGTGGCTGACTGTATACCCTGCAACCTCAATGGCGGCTATTTCGACTCGTCCGGCGCTGCAAAGACCGGTTACTGCGTCTGCCCGGCCACGTCGGTCGGTACGCCGGGCAAGTGGACCTGTGCCAGCTCGACCGCATGGCCTTGCCCGGCGGGCCAAGGCTGCTGAGTGAAGGCTAACTCGGTTTTCGAGTCGGGACGAGCTAGATCCGGCTGGACTTGATGGTGAAGCAAGAAAACCGCCCGAGAGTTCCGAAGCGACAGGCGCGCTTGTCACAGGCGAGACTGCCCGGCTTTGCATGGGCGGTCTCGCTGCTGGGCATGGCCGCCTGCGGGGCAAACGACGACATCCCGGAGATTGACTATGTCTGCGGCACCGCGCCCGACCCCACCGGCGGCCCGGCGTGCGGCGCCGACGATCCCAACCTGCCTCCGGAGCCACAGTTTCC
>PMZX01000008.1:0-549 GCA_003170035.1 Myxococcales bacterium
ATCCCCGTTCTTCTTGCTTGCACTGCCTACGAGAGCTTCAACGGCATGTTATGCGGCAACAAGGCCAACCTCCGCTACCTCGACTATTTCGAACGTGGTGCCCTCTTTTTCCGCCCACCGTTCGGCGCGGTAGACATCCCGGAAGCGCGCAGCAGATTCCACGTCAGGAAATAGGACGGCATCATTGAGAATCCCGAGAGGGTCGCGGAGAGCCCCAAGTGCCTCGATCGGTGGCGCATGCCAAATTGGCCAGACTGCTGTGTCGCAGACGATGGAGAAGTTTCCCGAAGCCCAGTATCCGACATCGAATCCCAAGGACGGGGCGTTTGTCCGTGATGGATAGAGTGCGACCTCGATGAGTTCGTACTCAGCTGGCCGTTCGAGAGAGGACCGGACACGGAGGGCACAGTCAATATCTGGTAGGAGCCACGGACCGTCAATCAGCCATGGCTCGTCGGGCACGCCGACACCTTCAACACCGAGGGCCTCTGCGACAGCCAGTCTGGCGAGTTCCTCTCGCGCGACGCGTTCGCGTTTCGCCCATTGCCA
>PMZX01000008.1:582-3505 GCA_003170035.1 Myxococcales bacterium
CCGGGCGGACATGCGAAAGGATGCGCCGTAGGTCGGCCAAATCGGAGAGGTGGGCTTGTCTGAGCGGGCTCGAGTCGTACGCTTCGGCAAGCGCCGTAGCGGTTCTCATGAATGCGAATCCGTGAGTTGGCGCTGTCATCNNCATCCGCTTCAACGGCTTGTTAGCCAGTCTACTCCATCGGGATGCGAAGAATCTTGAGATCCTTCCCGTTGCGGCCATAGTCGAAAACGTCTGTGGCGTACCAGTCCCTCGGATGCAACCGCACGATGCACGCAGCATGAAGTTGTCCATCCTTTAGCCCAAGGGGCCGAACGTAAGCTATCGCCATCGCTCTCCGAACATCTGCGGCCGGCACCATCTTGCGTTCGATGTGGCAGACGAACTCACCCTCCCCGCGCGGCGACAAGAAAGCCTTCGCCCTCTGGATTGAGTGGTCCTCCATCCAGTCCCAGTAGTGATGCTCGATGACCATGGTGGCCATCAACGGATTCGCGGTGTCTGGTTGAATGTTCTTGACGATTCCCGGCCAGGCCAAGGTTTCTTTTCGGTACCGTTCCAGATCGGATCTGACATCGTCGGGATACACGTCTCGCCGAGACTCAGCCCTGAGCTTGCGTTCGGCCGCTGAGTCCCCCTCGTAGCCGGCCGTGTGTGCACAACCAGCTGCTATCATTAGCATCGAAGCAAGAAGTATTGGTCGCATGATCTGGCTAACGCCTTGCCGTTCAGCTGCAANNATTGCTGCAACGGCTTGTTCGGCGACCGTCACTTTGTCCTCGGCTCCTGGACTGCGATGTCACCCCGTTCATTGACGATGATGAACTTGCGGGAGGCAATGCCGGACACAAAGAAACCCCGAGAGACCTGAATGTATAGAGTGCGGCCTCCGAGGTCCTTGTATCCTCCCTCGTAAGAAACCTGCATGCCATTCATGAAGATGGACTTGAGTTTGTCGAGATGTTCCTTGCCGAGTTCGTAGGTACGACCGAATGCCTTGATGGTCATGGCGGTAATGCCGGTCGCATCCTGCTTTCCTGAAATGCTCACAGGCCCAGAAGAACCAATCCCCTCCGAGTCGATTGAGAAGGAAGACCACTTCAAGGCGCCTTCCTGCGATCCGTGTGCTGGAGCCACAGCAAGCAGGGAGAACGCGAGCAAAGCAGCAAGAACCAGGCGCAAACGTCGTTCCTTCATCATCATTGTCTCCTTGTAGAAGCTGAGCCAGGACCGCCGAACGCCTTGCCGATAACCTGCGGGACCGCCGCAAGCTCCGGCGTCTCGATGATACTACGATGCCCCTGCGGCGGGATCGAGAGGTTCAACGGCTTGTTCGGCAGCTACTCGCCCGATTTCTTCATCTGACAGTCTTCGATCCTACGCTCGCGCGCGTGCTCCCCGATCGCTACGATCGAGCGGATCGCCGCGTCCCTCACCTCTTCCACACACACCATCCGCATGGCGCCGGCCTTTTCTTGGCTGAACGGGCACACGGTGAAACGGCCGACCACATCCTGCTTGAAAGTCACCTCGCTGCGGAGGCACTTCGGTGCAATCTCATCTTCAGGCGGCAACACCCCCAAGACCCTTTTTGTGTCCTTGATGGCGATGCGAAGACTTGGTGTGCCGTTGGAAGCGAACGCACGTCCTTGAACTTCGAAGCAAGGACCGACTAGCGCAGGGTTTGGTCGACAACCTTCCTTGGCATTGACCCGGTTTACACCCTGACGGGCCGGCTGTGCCACGCTCACGGCACCATCGATCCGAGATTCCGCCTCTTCCAACGAATCCCCGTGAAGGACCAGCCACGAATGGCCGACCATCGAAGGGCAGCAAAGGGCATCCGAGGGTCCGTAGTTCTTCGTGGCGAGTTCGACCCGTCCGTCGGTCACTTGTCTGAGTTCAACCTCACGCTGACCCTTGCCACCAACCCGCATGGTCGCAAGGGGCTTGTTTGCGGATCCGAATACGCTCAGGAACTGGGTCCAGACGTTGCCTTGCTCAAGAGTGAACAGCACTGCGAGGTCAGCCTTGCCGTCTCCGTCGAGGTCGCCGCGGGCGGTCCGTCGGCCGCCAAGGGATTCCTCCACGATGTCACCGCCACGCGTGCGCTGCTTGGCCTGGCCTTCGATGAAGGCCTTGACCGCCTTAGATTCCGCGGCCGACAGGCTCGCATCCGGAGGAGTCGCGACCAGGGTCAACAGCAGGAGGCTCGAAATCATCGTTGGTTCCTCTGTGCACGCAGTCTGCCGAACGTTTTGCCGATAAGCTGCGAGCCCGCCGCCTAGACGGCCCGTCGATGTTACACCAATGCCCCTGCGGCGGGATCGTCAGCTTCATCGGCTTGTTCGGCGGCGCCGACGAAGAACTTCCGCGATGTAATACGTTCCCGGCTCCCACGGCCCCGCCGAGAAATCCTTGGCCGCGACGACGGCTTCTTCGAGTGAATCGAGTAGACAATAGGCGTTTGCGCGGACCACCCGCGCGGCACCGTTGCACGAGAGAGGGCTGCACTCAAAGAAGTTCGAAGGGAATTTGCTCACGGCATCGAATCCCAAGCGCTCGAATTCAGCTCCGGGTGGCGCGCAGCCGAGTTGGGGGACGGTCCACGCCTCGGCGGATCCCTTCTTGAAGCGCTCGTCCAACAGACGATAGCCATACACATCGAATTCCGTCGCGCATGTTTGGGGAACGAAAGACTCGGCCAGTCCGACATCGTTCAGAAAGCCGAGTTCATTCAGGCGCCAGACGTCGATCTCCACCCCCTTCGCGATGCAGTTGCTCACCGACGCAATTTCTTGCACGCCCGGCAAGTCATAGTCCGGAGGCCGGGCCGTGACCCTCTTCGGCAGGTATCCACAGAAGTGCAACGGCATTAGATGCTCCAGAGAAGTTCGTCCGCCGAACTAATAGGGTTTGCTGGAA
>PMZX01000250.1 GCA_003170035.1 Myxococcales bacterium
AACGGGAGGCTCTCGTGAAGGCGGATCGTCGGAACGCCCAGCGAATCTTTCCCTATCTCGGCGGTGAAGAGGTGAATACGAGCCCCACCCAGACATTCGACCGCTTCGTCATTAGCTTCGGTGAGATGACGTTGGAACAGGCCGAGAAATGGCCGGATCTGATTGGAATCGTGCGCGAGAAGGTGAAACCCCAACGCGACAAGGACAAGCGCGAGATCCGCCGCAAGTACTGGTGGCGCTTCGGCGAAACCACGCCTGCGCTCTTTGCCGCCATCGAAGGCAAAGAACGCTGCCTGGTGACAGCTATTTACACGAAACATCTCTGTTTCTCATTTCAGCCGACCGACCGGATCTTCAGCAACAAGCTCTACGTGTTCCCATTCTCATCATCCGCCCACTTCGGGTTGCTACAGTCTCGTGTCCACGCGCGATGGGCGTGGCTTCTCTCCGCCACGCTGAAGGAGGATCTCGCCTACTCCCCGTCAGACTGCTTCGACACCTTCCCGTTCCCCGCCGCCGAGACCCTGGCCCCCACCGGCGACCTGGAAGCCATCGGCGCCCNNCGCCCGCCTCTACGAAACCCGCGCCCGCCTGATGGTCGAGCGCAACCAGGGCCTGACGACAACCTACAACCAGCTCAAAGACCCCGCCTGCGACGACCCCGAGATCCTCGCCCTCCGCCGCCTCCACGAAGACCTCGACCACGCAGTCCTCGCCGCCTACGCCTGGCCCGACATCCCCGTCCCCGCCTACGTTACGCCCACCACCCCCGCCACCCGCGCCGCCCAAGAATCCTTCGAAGACGAAATCATCGACCGCCTCTTCGCCCTAAACACCACCCGCGCCGAACAGGAGCAACTCCAGGGCGCCGGCAAAGCAACCACAAGCCCAGCCAAGAAAGCAGCCCGTAAGCTCCCCAAGCCCGCCGCCGCCGACAAGCAACTCGATCTCGCCGTTCAGACCGCCCGCAAAGGGCCGAAGTCATGACGCCGATCCAGGACGTTCGGGATGCCGTCGACTCCTTCCGCGAAGGTCGGTGTAGAATCTCACCGTGACACTGGAGAAGGGAGGCTTGCATTGGGACACCTGAAAAGCCACACACGTGTCGGCGTGATGGCCCGCGAGAACAACCTGGTCGTTCGCGCTCCCTGGGCGCCTCCTCGATCTGTGTCCCTCCCGCCCTTGCGCGGGCCGGCGCTGAGGAATATCGTATTCCAACGACTACGCGACGAAGAGGACCATGTGCCATGTCCACCGGCATGCCCCCGCTGACCCCACAGACAGATAGTGCCTTCGCACGCCAACGCCGTCTTCACTCGTTTGTCGCTACGGCCGAACTGGGTCGCAGCGTGCTCGACGAATTGGTCCCAAACGGATTGGCACATCGCTATGAGGCCAATCTCTGGGACTACAAGCGCGAGCTACCGAGAATCCCCGCGTCGCAGAATCTCACCAAAGTTGAGGCTTTGAACCACGACCTTGCCGTGAGTCGAATTGTCAAGGACGTAGTGTCATTCTACAATACCTATGGTGGATACTTGGTTATCGGCATCGCGGATGATCAGCGTACCGTAGTCGGGCATTCTGATCCCTTCGACTGCAACGACTTCAATAAGCGGACGTTCGCCGCTACAAAGCACTCCATCGAGTGCCGCTATGCCGTCCACCCAATGAACCACACGACCCCTCCTGTAGAAGTCGGCATATTGCACATTCCCAAGCGACCAGATGCCCTCGGTCCAGCGCAGTTTGTCAAGGATGCCCCCGCGTCACCGACTGGAAAACGAGAGTACAAGAGACACGATATCTACTTCCGCGACACCGACCAATGCCGTCCTGCAGTCTCCTCCGAGGAGCTTGCCTTTCTGTGCGCGAGGCGCATTCCGGCCCCTATTGATCAGGCAGACATACGCCAATCGCTCAGCAACAACCTCGGTCCACGAGATGCTGGTCTCGTCAAATTCGTGGGCCGTCAAGACCTGTTGCACATTCTCTGGAGTTGGCTTTCCGATGCTTTCTCAAGTCCGTGCAAACTCCTAGCCGGACTCGGTGGCGTGGGAAAGACGACGGTTGCGCGGGAACTATGCGAGGTCATAGTTCGCGATCCTCCCGCGCCCTTTCACTGTCTTGTCTGGCTTACCGCAAAACAGCGACAGTATGAGGCCGTGACTGGCAGATACCATTCGACGCCGCACGTCGATTTCACAGACGCCAGGACAATGCTACTTGCGCTGCTCAAGAGCTTGTCGTGTCCCGACTCCCAGCTTGACTCAGACGCCACCCTCACGGATTTGGTTGATCAGGCTGTTCAAGAACTGGCGACTTTTCCTGCGTTTATCGTAGTGGACGACCTCGATTCGCTTGAACAAAACGAACAAGCGGAGGCGTATCACGCCATGGTCGCCATCCTGAATCGAACTGCCCACAGCGCTCTAGGATCTTCTCGTTGTCTGGTTACCTCTCGCCTCACCCTTGGCGCTCCGCCCAGCATTCTAGTTCCAGTGCAGGGCTTGAGTGTTGATGATTTCTACGACTATGCCGCGGTCACGGCCGAGAACGCCGGGGTTCCCTGGCCCTACAAGAAGGGCAGCAAGTTAGTCATCCGTTTCCGCAAGGCGACCGATGGCTCGCCGGTATTCGCTGCCTCTATGATCAGGCTATTGAAGCTTGGCCACAGTCTGGAGACGGTGCTTGAGCGCTGGAAAGGGGCAGACGGGGAAGAAGTTCGGCGTTTCGCGTTTGAGCGTGAAATCGAGACACTAACGGGTTCACAGACCCGCACGCTCTTCGCGTCGAGTATCTTGACTGAGGCCTCGTTTGACGACCTGCTGCATGTCACCGAGAGCAGCAACACTTTACTGGAAGACGACATCGGACGGCTGCAACAGTTTCACATGCTGGCCCTTGGCTCCGAGATCAAGAAGGGCGGGATTCACCTCCGTGTTCCCGTTTCAATCTGCATCATGCGAGATATCCTGGCCGCTCGCATTGCGGACCCGAGGAAGATCGAGAAGAGGTGCAAGGACCTGTCCAAGGAAGGGCCGAAGGTGGCACGCCCCGATGTGGGGGCGGCCGTGCGCCGCGTCGCGAGCCTATGGAGAAACGGCGAGAACGAGGAAGCGCTTGAGGCCGCGCAATTGGTGAGCAAGCAGTTTGTCGGAGACTCAGACGTCCTCTGTCTTGTGGGCACCGCCTATCTGAAAGTAGCTTCACCGCGGGCAAAGGAGGCCGATGTCTGTTTCCGCAACGCTTATGAGGCCGGTTGTCGGCGTTCCGAATTGTGGGAAAACTGGATTCGTTCAAAAGTACTTCAGCAAGACTACGTTGGTGTTCTGGATGTGTGCGAACGCGCGGACGACGATAGACCCTGCGCAGAGAATGCCTATTGGAGAACCGACGCATACTATCACCTCGGAGAGAGAGCGGAGCAGAAGGCCGATGTCGCTACCGCGCTTGAGCACTACAAGAGTGGCTGGGAGGCTGCCGTCCGAGCGGTACGAAGATTCTCCCGCGGGCCAGATCCAAGGCTGCGGCAGCTTGCTCAGTACTCTCTGCGCGCGCAGCTTGCCTGCGAGGAGGCCATGTGCAAGAACGCCAATGACGACATCAATGTCTGGTTGACCGTCCGTCGGGCGTCGACGAGCTGGCTGTTCGGGCCGGATCTCTTGTGGCTCGGGGCAAGGAAGCTGCGGAGTTGGTGGTTTGCGGTGGAAGAGCGGAGACCACGCGACAGCAAGGCATTACAGGCTTTGGACGTTGGGTTGGATGAACTCGAAGGAATGCAGAGGAAGGCGGAGGGCATGATGGGATATGAGCAAGCGGCTAGGGACGCTGTGCGGGAGTCCTGCGCGGAGCTGAGGGCGCGAGGCTCTGTGTACCGCAAGAAGTTGCTCTTGGGCAAGTCGTGAGCGTCGCCGAAACGTCGGCTGCAGTGAGCCATTGTGTCCTTCCCGCAGCCCGACCGCCCAATCGTCCAGAAGACTGTCAACGCATTGCTTCGATCTCGTCCTCGATTCGCCTTTTGTACTCAGGCTTGATCTTTGCGACGGCCTCGTCAACGTCGAGGAGAGCAGTCGCGGCGAACAACCGCGTGAGATCCTCTCCATGCCACGACTGCGCCGGAATCGTGCCGAGCACGAGCTGTCTCCGACCAGTTAGACGCCGAGAAAACTCAAAGACGAGCTTCCGGAGCGAGTATCGTTGTTGGCCCGTGGCCGTCGTGTACGCTCGCTCGTACGCTGCATGTCGAAAGAACGTGCATTCCCATTCAAAGGCATGTCCCTGTTCGATGACCCACTTGCCCGTGATCTGGCCGAGCCCTTCTTCCGGGTGTTTAGCAAGGACCTCCTTGGCTGTTTCAACCTGGTAGCGGTCGAGACATGCTTCTCTTACCTTCAGGTGCTCATCAAGGTTCTTCTGGAAGAACTCCTCCAGTTTCCGAATGACCGTGGGCTCTGTTTCCATCATGCCAGCGCGAAACGTGACCATCAGTGCCCAAGAACCAGTCTGGGCACCCTGAATGTGAAAACATTCCCTAACGCCCTGTAGAAAGGGACTGTATGGGCCGTCGTTCCGCGTGGCGATATTCGTTGTGAGGTCAAGGTTGATCACATCGTATGGCGCATGGGTCCGAATTACTTTGCCGTTCGAGGATTTCGGCTCCGTGAGTGCAGCGAGGACGTCACCGCGCAGGACTTCCAGAAGCCTCGGCCCTGCGGTAGCCAGCAGCCCGAAGACGGTTGGATCGGTCTCAAATCCGATAACCGCAAGGCGCTCCTCACCATCGTCGTTCAGGCGCTCCAGCAGTTCTTCTTTCGCGTACAGCTTGATCTCGAAGAGGTGTTGTCCGGGTAGCGTCAGGAGGCGAAGCCCAGCCCCCTTCGCCTTCCTGATCCGCTTCACCGTTTTGAGCCACAGCTCTCGCCTCACCCAGTGTTTGTGGAGGTCATCGAACTCTCTTGCGCGCGCCACGATCGTCTCGTCATCCGGCGCTGTCTCAAAGAAGGACCCTCCGTGGGCTTCGATCTCGCGCTCCTGGGCGTCCTCCTTGTCCAGCACGTCGAGAAATTCGCCGAGATCTTTCTTCGTCGTCATGTACGCACCGCCGCCGCGAGCGCAAAAAAGAGACCCTTTGCCTCGTCAGGCGCCATCGAATCCCACACATCGTATGCGGCCAATGCCACCGCAACGCGCATCAGACGGGTCTTTCCGTCCTTGTTGAGGTTGAACTTCTTCACGGCGCTCTCAAGCTCTTCTCTGTCAACCTGCGCCTGTCCTTCGACAACAGTAACGATTGATTGATATCCGCTCGTTTCGGCCGAAAGCTCATCTTCTCCTTCCCTCGCCATCTTCTTACTCTTGGGCGCCCTCCCCGCACCCCTCTTGCGTCCACCAAGGGGCTCGGATTCCGCTGCCCTCTTCTTGGTTGGAGCGATGATTGGCCGCGCGCCGATTGGAGCGGGAGCGCCAGAGAGGGCCGAGGCGAGTTCGCTCTCGTCCGCCTCGACCCGCTGTGCATCCCGCCGGAGCTTCACGACATTCTGGCGACTCTTTTGTGCAGGAAAGACCTGTGTCTGAAGGAGATTCCAGAGATGAGCACGAATCGCAAGGTAGTGTGAATCCGTCTCCCGGAAACTAGAACGATCAATGTTTAGGGCGCTTTCTAGCCCTTCCTTCACATAGATCTCTCCGGATACCTGACCGAACTTTATTCCTTCATCATACGGATATCCCATGAGCGTCTTGTCGTAGGGACCAACGCCGACACCTCGAACGCGAAGTTGTACCCCATTGAGCTCATGGGCGTCCACGTGCGGCTGTTGTACGTAGATATAGCCCGTGATCTCAACAGAACGCTTCGCGACGGTGTGCTCCCATTCGATTGGGTAGACGATGGGATCGGGGCCGGTGTAGCCGACCGCTCGGGGATTCGGGAAAAGGATCGGACGCCGAATGTCTAGCCCGTCGAAGAGAACCTTGAATAGCTTCGGTTCTTCGAGCGTGATCGCATCGGCACCCTCGACCCTGCGGGACCCTTGCTCAAACGGTCCGCCGTCGAGGTACTTCACCGGACAAAGGAGACCCAGTTCCCAGGCCAGGTAATGGTAGCTATCGAGCACTATGTCTGCGCGCTTGCTACTCTGGACAATCTCGACGATCTTTCTAAAGTTGCGCGCGCGGTTCTTAAGCGTGAAATGGGGCTTCGAACCCACGAAGTCCCTCATCTGGCTGAGCATTTCGCTGATGAGGCCGGCTTTCGGATCTGGCACGGTGATGACGGTGTAGTGACTCGCGCTCGTCTCCGGCAGCCCCTCGACATACCGTACGCTCCCGATGTCGATGACCTCATCACCGTCCCCTCCACCGCCGAGTCGCCGGAGGGCCGCTTCATCCTTGTGGAAGGGTCGAAGATCCACTTCTGCGAGGAAACGCGTCTTCTCCCCTGCCACCGTCGAGGAAACGTAGAAGCGCTGGCCGAGCTGTGCGACCGCAAGCAGTCCAATGCCGATCCGACCAATGAATTTGCGTTGATAAATCGGAGTCAAGCCGGTGGCGCTGTCAAGGCGCTTGCGACTGCCACCGATGCGCTGCAAAACCTCCAAGAACCTCTCCAGCGAAATGCCACTCCCATCATCCTTGACCACGAGCTGCGAAAACCTAGGGACATCGGTGTCGATTCGGACTTCAGTTGCGTCGGCGTCGTATGCGTTCGCAATCAACTCCTTGAGAGCTGCGGCCGGTGTTCGATAGATGCCCGTGCTGATGTCCGCGATAATCTTCTCTGAAGCGGTGATCTGGACGCGCTTGGCGCCCTTGCCAATTTCGGATTCGATCGTCATCGGTTCACCTTGAGGTCGAGCGTTCTCCGCAGCGCGCGTGCAAGCGCAAAGGCGACGGGGGGGGGAACGGCATTTGAAACCTGCGCCACTTGCTCCGAAAAGTTTCCATGCAGCACGTAATGTTTCGGAAACCCTTGTAGCAACATGGCCTCCAGCACCGTCAAGCGCCGGAGGCCGTTGGGATGGATGTGGATCTCACGGTTTCCATAGGCGACCGTGGGACTGGGGGCATCCCATTTGAGACGCCGGAAGGAGCGCCAGCGATTGAAGCGGCCTTCGTGGAACCGCGCAGACCTCGGGACCATCGTCCAGTGGTTGGGATGAAATGGAATGTCTGCGGGGCGGAGGGTGCGAGAAAAGAAGGTCGGTACGGGCATGCCCCCGATTGCGTCGCGCACCGTTCTGCGCCGCGCGCGGCCGCGGGGAAAGACGAATCTCTCGCCGGGAAACCGCGCGCTATTCAGGCCAACCAAGAACAAACGTCGGCGCGTCTGTGGAACACCGAAGTTCTCAGCATCAACCTGATCACTAAACAGGCGGAAGCCGGACGACTCAAACGCTTTTTCTATTCGCGCGTAGAGGCGCTTGTTCTCGAAGAGACCGACGACGTTCTCAAAGACGAAGAAGTCAATACCGATCAACGCATTGATCTCGCCTAATAGCGCGGCATACGTAAGTGGCAGGCGGTTCCTCGGGTCTTTTGGATCCTTGCGGGCGTTGCCGCGAGAGAAGCCCTGGCATGGAGGCCCGCCGATGATTCCGCACGGAAGCGGGCCGCCGCTGCTGCTCAGTTTGGCCACGATCTGCGACGCTGAGAGCTCCCGTATGTCCGCGACCACGGTCGCGCCGGACTTCGTGTTTCCCTTCAGTGTCGCGACGGCCGCAGGCGCCGAATCTAGGGCGAGGGGCACGGCGAAGCCGGCACGTCGGAAACCGAGATCGAGCCCGCCCGCCCCAGAAAACAGGCTCAGCACCGAGGGCACGGGTGGGGAACGGTGTCGCATGCTCTCCTCGCATCTTCAGGCAAAGACGAGCACTTGCCTAGGGGGAAGTTGCCCCGGACTTGATAGCCAGGCGCGAGCGGGATGCGTGCCGTCGACACATTCACATGTGTGTCAAAGGGCGGCGCACGCAGCCACGGCCCCCACCGGCACGCGCCGGGAGCCGAAAGGCAGGCCGCGACACCGGTAAAAGGCTGGTCTTACAACCGCAATGCGATCTCCACATGGCGCTTTCAGGGCACGGACAAGCCGGATACGCCTTTCGTCGGACCTCGGGCCACACAGTTATCATGAATGCCGCCATGTCACAAATGATAAGTTATGCTCCATGGACGCCGCCACCCTTGCCCACAACCTGCGTCGCCTCCGCGACGAGAAAGGCCTGAGCCAGGCCCAGGTCGCCGAGCGGACGGGGATTTCGCGCGTTGCCTACAGGAACATCGAAACCGGCACGGCTGCCCCCCGGACCCGCACCCTGACCGCCCTGGCAGCGGTCCTGGGCGTGAAGATCCCCGACTTGATGGTCGAGGTCCATCCGTTGCAGGCGGTGCGCTTCCGCCAGAAGAAAATGACCAGCCGCGAGCAGGTCTTGGTGCGGGTGTCGCGCTGGCTGGAGGCGTACCGCGAGTTGGAAAGCCTGCTGGGCCAGAAGAAGCGGTTTGCCTTTGCCAGTGCCAAGGTCACCGGCCAGTCCCAAGGCGAGGAACGCCTGAAGAAGCTGGCCGAGGCCGCCCGGCGCAGCGCGGGGCTGGGGCCGAAGGATGCGATCCGCGATGTCTGCGAGCTGCTGGAGGACAACGGCGTCAAGGTGTACTCGCTCTGCATCGCCAACGACGGATTCTTCGGCCTGTCCGTGGCGAAGGATGATGGCGGCCCGGCGGTCGTGGTCAACGTCTGGGAGCGGATCTCGGTCGAGCGATGGATCTTCACCGCAGCCCACGAACTGGGCCACGTGCTGCTGCATATTGGCGCCTATAGCGTCGACAACCGCGACGAGAACAAGGCCGAGGAGAGGGAGGCGGACAA
>PMZX01000237.1:0-135 GCA_003170035.1 Myxococcales bacterium
CAATTCCTTTGAGTTTTAGCCTTGCGGCCGTACTCCCCAGGCGGGATGCTTAACGCGTTAGCTACGACGCCTCCGGGGTCAATACCAGAAACATCTAGCATCCATCGTTTACGGCGTGGACTACCAGGGTATCTA
>PMZX01000237.1:195-438 GCA_003170035.1 Myxococcales bacterium
GCCGCCTACGTGCGCTTTACGCCCAATGATTCCGAGCAACGTTTGCACCCCATGTATTACCGCGGCTGCTGGCACATGGTTAGCCGGTGCTTGCTAAGGAGGTACCGTCAGGGCCCGGACGTGTTAGGTCCGTGCTTGTTCGTCCCTCCCCACAGAGCTTTACGACCCGAAGGCCTTCATCACTCACGCGGCGTGGCTGGGTCAGGCTTTCGCCCATTGCCCAATATTCCCCACTGCTGCCTC
>PMZX01000237.1:469-3482 GCA_003170035.1 Myxococcales bacterium
GACAGCTTCCAAGGAGAGGCCATCTTTCTCGACAAGAACCAGAGTCCTCGCCGACGTATGTGGTATTAGCAGTCCGTTAGGTCTGTTGTCCCACACCGGAAGGTAGATTACCCACGTGTTACGCACCCGTCCGCCACTTTACTAGAGGAGTTGCCCCCTCATTCTCGTTCGACTTGCATGTGTTAGGCCCGCCGCTAACGTTCGCTCTGAGCCAGGATCAAACTCTCCAGTTAAANNTCTCACATACGGCCTTTCGACCGCATGTAGTAACTGATTCGATCCTCCGGAGATCTTGCGATCTCCGATCTGCATTCTCGTATCACTCAAAGTTTCGGGGCCGAATCCTCTTGTCCCTCGAAGAAAGACAAGGGAATCGGCATTTCTTCTCAGTTTGCTATTCAGCTTTCAAAGACCGAACGGCCCTCTCGCTGGAAGCCGACCACCGGCTGCCCGCAGAGGGGATGGGAAGATTATGTATCCGCGGGCAAAAGTCAAACAAAAACGCCCAGACGCGCCCGGTCGTCCACGACGGCCCCTATCTCTTGCCCGTGAGGAGTTGCGCCGCCTCCTTGGCGTGATAGGTCACGACCAAATCAGCACCCGCTCTCCGTACCGAAAGGAGAGTTTCCACCATGGCTCGGTCGTAGTCAAGGAGCCCTTTTTCGCCCGCGAGCTTCAGCATCGCATACTCCCCCGAAACGTTGTATGCGGCGACCGGAACGTCGAACTCACGGCGCACCTCACCAATGACGTCAAGGCAAGGAAGCGCAGGCTTGACCATGACGATGTCCGCACCCTCTTCCACGTCGAGGGCCACCTCACGTATTGCTTCACGGATGTTCGCCACGTCCATCTGGTAGCCGCGGCGGTCGCCGAATGACGGCGCTGAAGCCACTGCCTCGCGGAACGGCCCGTAGAAGGCCGACGCGTACTTGGCCGCGTAGGACAGCAGGATGACGTCTTCGTGCTCGGCCTCGTCCAGCGTTTCGCGCAGAAAGCCAATCATTCCGTCCATCATCCCTGACGGAGCGACGATGTCTGCGCCCGCGTGAGCCTGGGCGACAGCCGCCCTACCCAGGTTCTCCAGGGTGGCATCGTTGTCCACCACGCTCTGGTCCCCCTTCTTCTCCAGGATGACGCCGCAGTGACCGTGGGTCGTGTATTCGCAGAAGCAGCAGTCAGCCGCCACCGCGAGGTCCGGCACCGCCTTCTTGATGGCGCGGATAGCGCGCTGGACAATGCCCTCCGGATGCCAGGCCTCGCTCCCCACCGGGTCCTTTCGTTCCGGCAGCCCAAACAGCATGACTGCAGGGATACCTAGGTTGGCGATGGCCTCAGCCTCACGGGGAAGTTGGTCCACCGAGAAGTGGAACTGCCCGGGCAGCGAGGCGATCTCGCGGCGGACCCCTTTGCCCGGGCACACGAAAAGGGGAAAGACCAGGTTGTCGGCAGAGAGGGTCGTCTCGCGAACCATTCGACGCAGGGTTTCGGTGCGGCGTAGTCGCCGGGCCCGGTTTTCTGGGAACGACATGCTAGGGACCTCCTTTGGGTGTGCGTGCGCTCGTGATGGCCGAGATGAGCGCATCGATGTTGGGCTCATCGGCAATCACGGGCGAAAGGCCGTGACTGACTGCCTCGGCTGCCGTGGTCGGCCCGATAACCGCGAGCGTCTTGCTCGCAAGGGCGTGGGTGCCGTGTCTCTCCACGAAGGCGCGCAGCGCCGATGGGCTGGCGAAGGTCGCGACGTCAAACGCCGGTGGGGGTGGCAGCGGACTGCGGGGAGCGGTCTGGTAGGCCGCGACCACATCAACCTGGCAGCCTCGGTCGCGCAGGGCCTCTATGAGGGTATCGCGGCCGGCAAAGGCATGCGGGAAGAGCAGCCGGGTGCCGGCTTCGAGGTCGCGGAACGCTTCCATGAAACCCTCCTGCCGCTGGTCGGAGGGCACGAGATCTGCGCGGGCGCCGGCTTTCTCGAGTGCCCGCGCGGTTTCTGTTCCCACTGCGGCGAGGCGCGGACGACCCCGCCCGGAAGGAAAGCGGCCGCCGTCAATGCGTGAAGCGGTGAACGCGACGGCGGTTTGGCTGGTGAAGATGATCCAGTCGTAGCTGCCGACCTGCCGGAGGGCTTGGTCGAGTGGTTCCCAGGAGGGCGGCGCGAGCACCTCGATCGTCGGGTAGAGAACGACGGTAGCGCCCGCCGCCGATAGCGCCTGTGCCCATTTGTCGGCTTTGCCGCGCGACGGCCGAGTCACGAGCACACGGAGCCCTTGAAGCAGACCTTGGGACACGCGACTAGACCGCTCCCTACTCTTCCAGTTCGACATTCCAGTACGAGGCGTTGGCGAGATCGAGAAAAGGCAGCCATTCACGGTAGCGCACGCCATCGCCGGCGGTGCGGAAAGTCGGAGTCCAGCGCGGTCGGGTCGGCGCGCGGAGAAGATGCATTCGGGACTGCTCCGGAGTTCGCGCGCCCTTGGCCAAGTTGCAGTCCACGCAGCAACACACGACATTTTCCCAGGTGGTGCGACCGCCCTGGGATCGGGGCTTGACATGGTCCAGATTCAGATCCGAACGGGCAAGCTGGCGGCCGCAGTACTGGCAGGTGTTGGAATCCCGTGTGTAGATGTTGTGGCGGGAAAACCGGACCTTTGCCTTGGGGATGCGATCGTAGAGCTGCAACATGATCACGCGCGGCACCCGGATGGCGCGATTGACGGTGTGAATCACGTCATCGCCTGTCTCGGTCGAGAGCTGCGACCAGCTATCAAAGTCGAACGTACGAAACTGCGGGTCGATGGCCTGCGCCGCGCCCAGGTAGAGCAGGGTAAAGGCCCGCCTCACATTGGTGACGTGGATGGGCTGGAAGCTCCGATTAAGGACCAGCACAGATGAGTTGATCACGACGCAGCTATCCTGGTGCTGCGCACCTCTACATGGGAACCCTGAAAGGGTTCGCTTCGCCCTTCGGCCCCACACGCCCACCCCCACCTCCCTCGCTTCCCCCTTCGGGGAC
>PMZX01000237.1:3535-16656 GCA_003170035.1 Myxococcales bacterium
CGGGCTCCCCACGCGACTATGCGGCAAAAGGCGGCCAGTCGTTGCCCCCGCGCCGCGCCACCGCGAAGCGTCAACTGAGGGCCTCGACCGCCGGAGCGGCCGCGAAATCCTGGCCGCGCTCATGAGCGGTCATGCTAACAGAGCGAAGCCGGGACGGCAAAGGCTGTAAAATGCCAGGGTCTTGAACACCCAGACCCTATCTGCCCTGGTGGCCGCCATCGTCAGCCTGGCGATCGGAGGTGCCGTGCTTCTGCGTGAACCGCGGCGGGCGGTCCACGTTCTCTTCGCGACGTTCGCATTCAACATCGCGGTCGAGAAGCTCCTGTCATTCTTCTCCACCGGCGCGGCCGAGCCTGATTCGTTTCTCAAGTGGGCGGTCATGGTCGCGACGGTGTCGCTGCCTGCGACCGCACAACGGTTCTTTCAGGCCTTCTTGGGCGACGAGGCCGGGCCGCCGCCACTCTCGCGCACCACCGTGGTGGGTGCGGGATTGCTCTACTTGGCGTTGCTGCTCAGTCGCTTTCTCGCCGCGCCCATCCACACCGCGCTGTGGTTTCACGCGGCCCTGGTCGCCTATGTGTTTGTCGGCCTCTATCTGTCCGTCTACTACCTCTACCGCCGCTACCGGGGTACGCCATCGCGGGTCGAAAAGATCCGTCTCCTCTACCTCCTGATCGGTGGTGTGGCGACGGTGACAGCGGCGTTGCTCGATCTGATTCCCGGCGCGCCGTCATTCGGGAACATCTTCATCACCATCTACCTGTATTTCCTGTCGCAGACCCTGGCCCGCTACCGCCTGCTCGACCTCAACGAGTTGCTCGGCCGGATGGTGGTGCTGGCCACCCTGGTCATGATCGCCACTGTCATCTACGGTCTCCTATTGGTGAAGTGGGTCGAGCTCGATGAGCTGGGCGTGTTCTTCCTCAACGCCCTAGTGGCGTCGACCGCGATCATCATCGTGTTCGAGCCCCTGCGCACGCGCCTGGAACGCGTCGTGAATCGCTGGATGTTCCAGGAGAAGTACGAGCTGTTCCGGCGTATCGAAACCCTGCGCACGGATCTGATGAACGTCATCGACATACGGGATCTGGTTCCGCGCGTGCTCTCTGCGCTGGAAGCTTCCCGCCGTGTCACCCACGCCTCGCTCTACACCGTCGATCCCGACGGCTCCGCCTACGAGCTAGCCGGACATGTCGGGCCGCGGCCGGAGGGCCGCTTGGACGCGGTTGCCTATCGCGCCTTCCTCGAACGCTTGCGGCGCGCAGGGGTGGTGTCCATCGAGGGCCTCGAGCGAGAGCTGGGGGCCCTGCGCAACACGCAGAGCGAAGAGCGCGAGAGTCTCCTGCTCATGATGCGCGCCCTGGAACTGCTCAACGGTTCGGTCGTGCTGGCCGTGATCGGCGAGGAGCAACTCCTCGGCATGCTGGTGCTGCGCGATGAGCGCCTGCGCGAGGCCTATTCCTCGGAGGAGATCGAGCTCTTTCGCGGGGTAGCCGCCTCGATCGGGGTCACCCTGCAGAACTCGCAGGTGTACGAGCGCATGAAGGAGCGCGACCGCCTGGCGGCGCTCGGCCAGATGGCGGCTGGTCTCGCCCACGAGATCCGCAATCCGTTGGGATCGATCAAGGGCGCGGCCCAGTTCCTTCAGCCGACCGGGTCGCAAACGGCCGAAGCCGGCGGAACGCGCGAGTTTCTCGGTATCATCGTCGAGGAAGTCGATCGGCTGAACAAGATCGTGTCGCAGTTTCTCGACTACGCCCGGCCCTATCGCGGCGACCAGAGTCCGCTCGATATCAACGATGTGGTTCGCAAGACGCTGCATCTGATCGACAAGGAACGCAGCGCCGGTGTGGAGATCTCGACCAGCTTCATCGAAGGATTGCCGCCTGTGCGGGCCGATGCTCAGCAGCTGCGGCAGGTGTTCATCAATCTGACGCTCAACGCGCTTGAGGCCATGCCCCAGAACGGCAAGTTGCACGTGTCGACCAGCCTGCGCCGGTCCACGCGGCGTGGAGCAGCAGCTGCATTCCTGGAGATTCGTTTCAGAGATACCGGCGTGGGAATTCCGACAGGTGATCTGCGCAACCTCTTCATTCCCTTTTTCACTACCAAGGAACGGGGCACAGGGCTGGGCCTGCCGATAAGCCAACGCATCATCGAAAACCACGGCGGAACCATCGAAGTGCGTTCGCAGCCAGGCGCCGGCTCGACCTTCACCGTGCTTTTGCCCGTGGAGGCCGATGCCTATGCCTCCTACGCGGAATCGAAGAAGGGCCCGCCGCCCTTGCCCGGTTCCGGCCCCATCCCGCTGTCGCCGCCCCCGGTCATCGCACCGGCCCTGCCGCTTCCGACACCGCCGCCGATGCCCTCCGGGTTGAAATGAGCTAACGTCACGCCGTGGCCGCCAACGAGACTGAAGCCAAGCGCGTTCTCATCGCGGACGACGAACTCAACATGCGCCGCGTGCTCGAGGCGATCCTGCGGCGCGATGGCTACGATGTCGTGACAGTAGCCAACGGGAATGAAGCACTGGCCAACATGGGTCGTGGCATCAACATGGTCATCACGGACCTCAAGATGCCGGTTCTCGACGGCATGGGCCTTTTGCGCAAGCTTTCGGTCGACTACCCGGACGTGCCAGTGGTCATGATCACCGCTCACGGGTCGGTGGAAAACGCGGTCGAGGCAGTCAAGCTGGGCGCCTTCGACTACCTGGAAAAACCTTTCGACCAAGAGCAGATCCACCAGATTGTAGCCAAGGCGATGCGCACACACATGCTCGCGCGGCGCGATGCCCGGCCCGAGGACACGACCACCCACGGGCGGTTCCGTCTGGTGGGCGAATCGCTTGCGATTCGCCAGGTCTACGCGGTCGTGGAGAAAGTGGCCGACACGCCGTCCACGGTCCTCATCACGGGCGAGTCGGGCACCGGCAAGGAGCTGGTGGCGAGGGCTCTGCACGACAATTCTTCACGGCGCGCGGGGCCGTTCATCAAGATCAACTGNNTTTCTCGACGAGATCGGCGAGATTCCCGTGGAGATGCAGGTCAAGTTGTTGCGCGTCCTGCAGGAGTCTGAATTTGAACGCGTGGGCGGGATCAAGACCATCAAGGTCGATGTGCGCCTTCTGACTGCGACCAATCGGGATCTCACCGCCGAGATCGCCGCGGGCAACTTCCGCGACGATCTGTACTACCGGCTCAACGTCGTGCCCATCCACCTGCCCGCTCTGCGCGAGCGCCGTCAGGACATCCCCATGCTGGTGGACCACTTCATTGCGCGCTTCAATGACCGGCTGAAGAAACAGATCACGGGCGTCGAGCCCGCGGCGGTGGACCGGCTGATGGCGCACAACTGGCCCGGCAACATTCGCGAGCTGGAGAACGTCATCGAGCGAACCATGCTTTTCTGCGAAGGGCCGCAGATCTGGCTCGAGGACTTGCCCGCCGAGCTGGGAGGGGTGACCATTTCGTCATCACAACCCGAACTTCCGGCGCTGGCGGTGGCTGTGTCCCCGGCAACGAGCCCTGCGGCCAGCCCGGCGCCCTCGGCCGCGCCACTGGTGGGTGAGGAGGTGGGCTCGCTCAAGGAAGCGGTACGCGCGGAGACCGAGCGGGTCGAGCGTGAGATGATCCAGCGCGCTCTGGATGAGACCGGGGGCAACGTGACGCAGGCCGCGCGCAAGTTGCAGATTTCGAGGAAGAGCCTGCAGACCAAGATGAAGGAGTTGGGCCTGCGGGATCGCGAGTAGACGCAGGATTCGGAGTCGGGGACCGGGGCCCCCATCTCCCGGGCTCGGTCCCCGCCTCCCTCCCCGCCCCGGCCTCCGAATCCCACAACAGCGGGATACCCAAGAAGTCCCCTGCTTGTGGTATCGTCGACGCCGCACCGTGCGAGGGACAGGCACACGTACCGTTGGCCTCTTGGCCCTTTTGCTGATCGGCATGGCCGAGCTGGCCCAAGCCGCCGAGGAAACCCGTGTGGTGACAGGGCGTCTCCCCGCCCGCGAGTGGATGGACTGGACGGTCTCGCTCGACTACCTCCACGAGCACGAGCACGGCGCCCTGAAGCGCGAGTACCAGGCGCAGGACACCGGGGGGCATATCGGCCTGGTGAGCGACCTCCTCTACCAGCGCAGCCGGGACGTGATGCAGCTTCGCGGCGAGGCGGGACTGTTTAAGGACCTGAGCCTCTTCACCGTGCTGTCCATCGTGGTCTCGGACCAGCGGTCGCTCGATTTCGACCGGACCAATGCCTGCGCGAGTGACCCCAACCTCTGCGTAGACGCGACGAACTCGACCACTTTGCGCGATGGAATTCTTCCCGGGTACGGAACCCAACTTCCGTCCACGACCGTATTTCGCGGTCCCACGCGGCGTGGCTTCGAGTACCTGGGGCTGGGAGCAAGCTGGGCGGTGTTCAACCAAGCGCGGGACGACACCAAGCCCACCTGGCTCCTGCGCTTCGAGACGCGGCTTTCGCTGGCAGAGGACATGCGTTTCGATCCGGCTGCGCCCGGGAAGAACACGGGCGTGGGCCTTGGCTACCACCAGTTCATCTTCTCCACGCTATTCTCACGGCGTTTTGGCCCGCTGGAGCCGTACTCGGGAGCCTGGGTCGTTTTGCCCGTGCTGACGCAGGGGAGCCCGTTTTCCGCGCCCGGGTTGAGCGGTGGAGCGCAGAAACACCTCGGCTTCGAAGCCGGCATGGAGGCGACCTTGTGGCAGGACGAGCAAGACAAGCAGGCTCGCTACCGTTTCGCCTATGAGCTACGCGGCCAAGCGGAGTTGCGCCTGGACGGCCTGGAGCAGAGCCCGCTGTGGGAGGCGCTGTCCGGCGATCCAAGCTGCCGCCCCAACAATACGGCCGCCTGCCGGCCCGGCGTGGACCAGGACAGAGACGGCGCTGCGAGCCCCAATCCTGGGGTCACGCACAGCCCGCGCTTCGGCCAGATCGGTGGTGACACGGGCATCAGCATCCAGATCGGGCCGCATGCGCGTTTGCGCAGCCTGTTCGGTCTCTTCTGGCAGCAGTCCCGCGATTTGACGGACGGCTCGTCCGGCAACGCCGTGTACGACGTGCCGGGACGGCGCTACCGCGTCGAGGGCGGGTACCTCTGGAGGATCTTCGTAGACGGCGGCGTGGTTTTCTAGTCGCTCCCGGACCTACCGGGGCGACCGCAGGTCGCCCCTACTCGCGCGCGCGCAGGTCCAGCACCAGTCGGTAGGTCTCCCGCCGCGGGCGGCCGGTTTCGCTGGCCAGGGCGTCGGCGGCGTCGCGCGCTGATAGACCCGAGGCCAAGAGGGCCCGCGCGCGCACGCGCACTTCCTCGTCGGATTGCCCGTCGCCTTCCCGTTTTTGCGCGGCCGCCCCGCCCACCACGAGGGTCACTTCGCCCAGGGGACGCTCGCTTGCGTACCGGGACGCCAGATCAGCCAGCGTGCCGCGCACAAACTCTTCGTGCGTCTTGGTCAGTTCGCGCGCCACACAGGCGGGCCGGTCCTTGCCCAGGATAGCGGCCAGGTCAGCCAGGGTGGCCGCGACTCGATGGGGCGACTCGAAGAAGACCAGCGTAGCAGGGAGCGAAGAAAGCTGAGCGAGCAGGCCCTGGCGTGCGCCGGTCTTGCGCGGGGGAAACCCCACGAAGAAGAAGCGATCGGTTGGCAGGCCGGAGCCCACCAGCGCGGCCAGCACCGCCGAGGGCCCTGGTACGGGCACCACCCGAGCGCCCGCCGCGATGGCCGCGCGCACGACCCGGTAGCCCGGATCGGACACGGTCGGGGTTCCCGCCTCGGAGAGCANNGGCTCGTTGGCATCGAAGCACGATTGCGTGCGACGGTCGATCCCGTGCCCGTCCAGCAGTTTACGCGCCGAGCGGGTGTCTTCGGCCAGGACCAGATCGGCGGTGCGCAGGGTTTGAAGCGCACGCGGCGACAGATCCTGGGCGTTGCCGATGGGCGAAGCCACCACATAGAGCGTGCCAGAGTGAGATTCGGTCAACAGCCTCTCCATCGCATGTGGGCGTCCGCGGGCCACAGCGGCCGGGACGCTTTTCGAATCCTCGCACGACGCCGTGGTTCTGTCTTGCTATGATTCGGCCACAAGTATGGATCTCATCGACGATCCAGGTTCATCTCCTCCGACACAACCGGAGCCATTCATGCGACGTCTACGCAAGGCATTTATCCTTCTAGGGGCCTGTGCCCTTGCCGCGGTTCTCACCATCCAGCACCGCGGCGATGACATACGGCTGGTCACCAATGCCTCCGTGTCCGCCGCGGTCGGCGCGGGCAGTTCGACCTACGACCTGGCACGGGCCGAGATATTCACCAAGGCGCTCTACTACGTGAACAACCAGTACTTCGACAAGACCCGGCTCGATCCCAGGCGCATGCTGGTGGGCGCGCTGGATTTCTTGCAGCGGGACGTTCCGGAGATCCTGGTCGACCGATTCCCCGAACAGGACCCCAAGCAGGTCACCGTGCGGGTGAACGGCGAGCAGAAGACATTTCCCGTCGAGCGGGTGGACTCGCCGTGGACCCTGCGCAGCACTCTGCAGGACATCTTTCGTTTCATCCAACCACGCCTGCAGCCAGTGGCGGCCAAGGATGCGGCCAGACACCTGGTCGAGATCGAGATGACCGCCACCAACGGCATGCTCTACACATTGGATCCGCACTCGGTCCTGCTCGACGTGGACAGCTACAAGGACATGCGCACCACCACCCAAGGTAAGTTCGGGGGCTTGGGCATCGTCATCGAAATGGATCGCAAGGGGCGGATCCTGGTCAAGAAGCCCATGCCGGACACCCCGGCCATTCGCGCAGGGCTCAAGGCCAAAGACCACATCGTCCGCATCAACAACGAGTCCACCATCAACATGACCCTGCAGGAGGCGGTGGACCGGTTGCGCGGTGAGGTGGGCGCGCCGGTGGATGTCTACGTCGACCGAGCCAATACGCCGGCGGCAAAGAAGTTCACCATCGTCCGCGATTTCATCCGCCCGCCCGCCATCGACCCGCCGCCNNCGCGTGCTGACGGTGCCCGCCGCCGCCGGGCAGCCTGCGGCCAAGATCGGTTACTTCCGCGTGCTCAGCTTCTCGGCCAATACCGAGAGCGACCTCAGCCGAGCGTTGGCCTTCTTCGACCGGGAGAAGGTCAAGGGGATCATCATGGACCTGCGGGGCAATCCCGGCGGCCTGTACGATCAGGCCCAGAAGGTGGCCGATGCGTTCATCGAGTCAGGCGTCATCGTGTCCATGGTCGGGGTGGGCGGGGCGCAGCGCAAGGACGAGCACGCCACCCGCAACGGCGACAGCAAGGTTCCGCTGGCGGTTCTGGTCAGCCAGAACTCGGCCAGCGCCTCCGAAATCGTCGCCGGTGCCATCAAGAACCTGGACCGCGGGGTTGTTATCGGCGAGACGACCTTCGGCAAGGGCTCGGTGCAAATGCTGTTCGACATCCCGTCGCCGGTGCCCTTCGGCAACAAGCCCGAGGACGACAAGCTGGGGCTCAAGCTGACGACGGCGCAATACCTGACCCCAGGGGACACCTCCATCCAGGGCGTGGGCGTGACGCCCGATGTGGAACTGGTGCGCATGCGGGTGGAAAAGAAGAACGACGAGGCGTGGATAAACCTGCAGAGTTCCACGCGACGCCGACAGGAATCGGACTACGAGTGGCACCTGGTGAATCCGAGCGTGCGCAAGGACGCGAAGCCCGAGGAGGTCGTCTCGTACCTCTATCTGCCGACAGCGGCTGAATTGCGACGCCGGCAGGATCTGGACGAGATCGACACCAACTTGCCCGACGAGGACGAGAGCGACAACGCTGAGCCCGAGGAAGATCGCATGGATTTTCCCATCACGCTGGCCCGCGACCTGCTCGCGCAGGCGCGCACGGTGCGCCGACAGGACCTGGTAAATTCGAGCAAGGCGCTGTTTGACAAGGTTCGCGCCGAGGAGGACAGGCGCCTTTCGGCCGCGCTGGAGAAGCTGGGGGTGGACTGGAGCGCCGGCCCGGCCAACCAGGGGGCGGGCGAGATTCAGGTGACCCTGGCGGCCACGGCCGAGGCCCAGGTGAAGGCGGGCAACACCATCAAGATCCGAGGCACCGTGAAGAATGTGGGTGCCACCACCGTCTACCGGGTGCGCGCGGTGCTGAAGAGCGACAACCCGCTTTTCGACGAGAACGAGATGGTCTTTGGCAAGATCGCCCCGGGCGCCAGCAAGACCTACGACCTGAGCGTGAAGGCGTCCAAGAGCAGCCTCACGCGCACCGATGTCATCCGGGCCGATATGTCCGGACAGGGGACGCTGCGAGCCAACAGCCCCGAGATGACCCTGCACATCGAGGGCAAGGCGCACCCGCTCTTCGCCTACAGCTACCAGACCATCGACGACGTGGTTGGCAATCGCGACGGCCAGGTGCAGAGGGGCGAGCGCGTGCGCACCCTGGTGAAGGTGAAGAACATCGGACAGGGCGCGGCTCTGCGCACCGAGGCGATTCTACGCAACGGTGCCGGGCAGGAAGGGATCCTGATCAGCGCCGGTCGCTTCGAAACCAAGGATCTGGCGCCGGGAGCTAGCCGGACGTTTACCTTCGTCTACGAGGTCGAGTCGGACTTTCGTGGGGACGAGTACCAGCTTGAGCTGGTGGTGGCCGACACCGTTCTCGGCGAATCGGTGACTGACAAGATCAAGGTCAAGGTGGCGTCGACTGGCCCCGCCCCCTCGGCCGAGGACCAGCCCGTCACCATCACGCGTNNCCGAAGGGAACCGTGTGGAGGAGCACCGGCCGCATTGGTGCCTTCCAGCGGGTGGAGATCGAGAGTGGCCGGCCGGCGTTCGTCGCTGCGGCGGATGTCACGCCGGGCGGTTCAGTCCACGGCAGCTTCGTCCCCGAGTGGCAGGTGACCCCGCCCATCCTGACGGTCGCCGCGCCCACGGTGGTGCCGGGCAACACCGTGCACGTCAAGGCGATGGCCTCGGACGACAGCGAGGTCAAGGACGTGTATATCCGCGTGTGGAACCGCGACTCCAAACTGCCACCCAAGAAGGTCTTCTACCTGCCCAACAAGGGAGACAAGACGCATCTGGCCTTCGAGACCGATGTGCCGCTGTGGCCGGGCAGCAACCTGATCCAGGTCTTCGCCCGCGAGACCAACGAGATCCAGTCGGTGCAGACCGTGGTGGTACTGGCCCGGGGCGCGCCCGCGGTGGTGCAAAAGACCGGCAGCGCCGCGGGGCCGCCCGCGAAGTGAGAATGCGCAATCCCGCGATGGCCGAGTGAGGTCGTGGCTGTTGCCCGCGATGTTCTATATAACGACGTCGTGGAAAGCCCCGAGATGTCCGAGCCTTCACACAGCCCGTCAGGATGCTTGGGGGAAGCCCTGATCCGCGGGCTGAACCCACGCCAGATCGAGGCGGTGACCTATCCGGCCGCGCCGCTGCTCGTGATCGCCGGCGCGGGCTCGGGCAAGACCCGCGTGATCACCTGCCGATTGGCCCGCTTTCTGGCCGACGGCGCCGACCCGCGACGCATCCTGGCCGTGACCTTCACCAACAAGGCCGCGCGCGAGATGAAGGAACGCGTGGCGCGCCTGCTGGGCCACGAGGGCAGCGATCTGCCGGGCATGTGGCTCGGCACCTTTCACGGCCTGTCGGCGCGGCTCCTGCGTCTGTACGGAGAGGCGGTGGGTATTCGCAAGGATTTCGTGATCTACGACGCGGATGATCAGCGGCGCCTGATGGCGCGCGTGCTCCATGACCTGAACATCTCGGAAAAGACCTTCCCCGTGCGGCAGGTGGTGGCCATCATCGATCGCGCTCAGAATCAGGGGATCACGTCGGCCAGCTTTGCGGTGGCGGGCCCCCTGGATGAGGTCATCGTCAAGGCCTACCGCACCTACGAGCAGCGACTGGCCGCGGCCAACGCGGTGGACTTCGGCGGTCTTCTTCTCTGGGCCTTGCGTCTGGGCAGCCCCGACAGCTCGGTGGCCGCTGCGCTGACCGAGCGGTTCGATCACGTTCTGGTCGACGAGTTCCAGGACACCAACAGCGTGCAGTACCGCCTGGTGCGTTTTCTTTCGCGACGCACACGCAGCATCACGGTGGTGGGCGACGAGGATCAGTCCATCTACGGCTGGCGGGGGGCCGACATCCGCAACATCCTCGACTTCGAGCGCGACCATCCCGGGGCAGGTGTCATCAAGCTGGAACAGAACTACCGTTCGACCGCAAACATCCTGCGCGCCGCCAATGCGGTGATCGCGCCCAACACCGAGCGCCGGCCGAAACGGCTCTTCACCGAAGCATCCGCCGGGGATCCGGTGGTTGTGTACGAGGGTGAGACGGAGCGCGAGGAGGCCGAGTACGTCGCCCGCACGGTGGAGGCCGGGCTTGCCCAAGGAGCGGCGCCGCGGGACTTTGCCGTGTTCTACCGGACCAACGGGCAGTCGCGCGTGTTGGAAGAAGCCCTGCGCACCCACAACCTGCCCTACGTGGTGGTGGGTGGCACGCGCTTCTATGACCGGGCCGAGATCAAGGATCTGATCGCCTACTTGCGCGTCTTGCAGAACCCCGACGATGCCGTGGGTTTGGCCCGCATCATCAATGTGCCGGTGCGCGGGATTGGCAACAGCACCGTGGATCGCCTGTCAGCGCTGGCGCACGACCGGGGCATCGGGCTACACACGGCCCTGGAAATCGCTGCTGTCGAGCACGCTGTCTTGGGCCAGGGACCGCGCAACAAGGTGGCGGCCTTTGGCGAGCTTCTCAGATCCCTGCGCGCGGCCAAGGACTCGCTGTCGCCCGCGGAGCTGGCGGAGAAGGTTCTGGAAGACTCAGGCTATCGCGATCAGCTCGCGGCCGAGAACACCATCGAGGCCGAGGGCCGCCTGGAGAACCTGATGGAGTTGGTGGCGCAGATGCGCGAGTACGAGCGCGAGGCCGAGGAGCCGACCCTGGCCGACTTCCTGGAACGCATCACCCTGGCTTCCGACGTGGACAGCTACGATCCCGAGAAGGGTGCAGTCGCCCTGATGACCGCGCACACGGCCAAGGGCCTGGAGTTTCCCGAGGTGCTTGTGGTCGGCCTGGAGGAGGGCGTGTTCCCCCACCAGCGCAGCATCGACGATGATACCGCTGTCCAGGAGGAGCGCCGCCTCTGCTACGTGGCGCTCACCCGCGCCATGAAGCGACTTCACTTGTGCCGGGTACGCTGGCGCCGGCTGTCGGGCCAGCAACTGGGCGGCGTACCCAGCCGCTTTCTGCGCGATCTACCGGCCGAGGTGATCGACCACATGATCACCGCGCGGCCAGCGTACCAGGACGAGAAAACCGATGGCGCGGGCCCCTGGCAGGGTCGCTGGAGCCGGGGTGAGCTGCCCAGGGCGGGGCGCGGGCAGGGGACTGCCCGTGCTGCGTCCCAGCCGGGCACGATCACCCGGCACTACGACCCAGGTATGGCACGCGGAGAGGAGGGCGAACTGGGTCTGCGCGTGGGAGGCAAGTTGAGACACGCGAAGTTCGGGGTGGGCGAAGTGCGCGCCTGGCAGTCGGTGGGCGACGATTTCAAGGTGACCGTTCGCTTCGCCAGCGTGGGCGTCAAGACCGTGATGGCGAAATTCCTGCAACGATTCTAGGGGAACCGATCCCGCATGGCATCCGTGAAGACGAGGCTCGAAACGAACCGGCAGATGGTCGAGGCAGCTTTCGTGTGCGATCTGGTGCGGGTGCGCGAGTTGCTGGCCGCCGGGGCCGACCCGAACGTGCGCGACGAAGAGGGCCGCGCGCCCTTGCACCAGGCGGTACTGGGCAACAGCGTTGGTCTGGTCGGGCTTCTCCTGGAAGCCAAGGCGGACCTGAACGCGGCTGACCAGCATGGTTGGACGCCACTGCACTTCGCCGCCCAGGAATACCTGCCCGACGTCGCGCGCATCCTGCTGGCCAAGGGGGCCGACCCGAACGCCCGCGACGACGAGGGCTGCTCGGTCTTGTGGCGCGCAGTCTTTTCAGCCTGCGGTCAATTCGACCTTGTCCGCTTACTGCAAAAGAGCGGTGCGCGCGATGATCTGGCGAACGCGGAGGGAGTGACCCCGCGGGCTCTGGCGGAACGGCTGGGACTGGCCGTCTTCAACGCCAGCTAGTTTTCACGGGGCGCCATCTGCGCCTGTTTCGGGCGCGCGCATCATCTGCCGCGCCGGGCGCGGTTCCATGGTGACTGCGGCCGGGGGTGCCTCGACTTCGGCGCAACGCCTTCACGATCCGCATGAACGTTGCGTCAACTACCCCCACGCCTGTTCTGCTACCAACATTGAAGCTTTGAACGACTCACCCACATTGGATGTGCTGAAGCGACTGTCATGAAACCCACTGCCGGGAGAGGCTCCATGAACCATTGCGTTGGCAAGATATTCTTCGCTCTAGTTGCGATGCTACTGGTCGTATCAGCCGAAGGATGTGACACGTCTCCGCCGGCACCAACCGGGAATACAGGCGGATCAAGTGGCGGGAATTCCGCAACCAGCGGCGTGCCGGGAACCGCGGGCAACACGGGTGGTTCACCTGTGGCTACAGGCGGCTCGAATCCCGCAACCAGCGGCGCGCCGGGAACGGCGGGCAACGCGGGCGGCTCACCTCCGGCAACAAGTGGCTCGAATCCCGCAACCGGCGGCACGCCGGGAACGGGAGGCACGCCGGGATCCGGCGGTGCCTCTGGCGGCGCCTCTGGCGGCGCCAATAGTTCGGCGGGCGGGATCGGCTCCGGTGGTGTGACCACTTCCGGTGGCGTGACGACTTCCGCTGGCGCGACCGCATCTGGCGGTTCAGGCGGCAGAAGCGCGGGAGGAACGGGCGCGGGCGGCACAACCAGGACTGGCGGCGCGACAGCCACAGGCGTTACGACGACAACCGGCGGCACGACGACAACCGGTGGCACGACGCCAGCCGGCGGCACGACAAGAACGGACGGCGGAGTCGGGGGTGCGACCGCGACTGGCGGGACGACGAGAACGGACGGCGGAGTTGCCGGTACCACGGCGACCGGCGGGACGACAAGAACGGGCGGCACCACGCCAACCGGCGGTGCGACGGCAACCGGCGGTGCGACAGCGACCGGTG
>PMZX01000213.1 GCA_003170035.1 Myxococcales bacterium
ATCGCCGGCGTCGATGTGCTGCGCGTGCTCAACGAGCCCACCGCGGCCGCGCTGGCCTACGGGCTGGGTCAAAACATGTCGCAACGGATTGCGGTCTTCGACTTTGGCGGCGGCACCTTTGACATCACCATCCTGCGGGTCGAGAACGACGTATTCGAGGTGCTGGCCACGGGCGGGGACACCTTCCTCGGCGGCGACGACATGGACAGCGCCCTGCTCAGCATCCTGGCCGAACTGTTCAACGCCGAGCACGGCCTCGATCCGCGCAACGACCAAGCGGCCCGCTCGCGCCTGCTCATCGCCGCCGAGCAGGTCAAGCGCCACCTGTCCGATTTCCCCGAAGCGCGCGGTGACCTCAAGAACATCGCGGTGGGTTCGGGCGGCGAGCCCCTCGCGCTGCGCTTCCACATCGCGCGCAGCGTTTTCGAAACCGCCATCCGCGGGCTGGTCGGCCGAACCATCCAGGCCTGCCAGGATGTGCTCGCCTCTGTGCAGCTCCTGCCTTCGCAGATCGACGAGGTGATCATGGTGGGGGGAACGACCCGCGTGCCCATGGTGCGCGCCGAGGTGGAAAAGTACTTTGGCCGACCTCCCCGCACGGACCTCAACCCGGACGAGGTGGTGGCCTGGGGCGCCGCCATCCAGGCGGAGAACCTGGCCAACGCGGGCGAGAGTTTGCCCAGCCGTGCCGTCTTGCTCGACGTCACACCCCGCGCGCTGGGGATTGCCGTCACCGGCGGGTTCGCGGAGCGCATTATCGATCGCAACGTGCCCGTGCCGGTGGAGCAGACGCGCATTTTCAGCACCTCGGCCGACCACCAGACCTCGGTGCGCATCCAGGTCTGCCAGGGTGAATCGCGCCGCTTCGAGGAGAACGTGCCCCTGGGTGAGCTGGAGCTGAACGACCTGCGGCCGGCGCGGCGAGGCGATGTTTCCATCGAGGTCACGTTCAAGGTGGACACCAATGGCATCTTGCGCGTGCGCGCGCGCGATGGTGCGACCGGGGCGGTCCGCGAAGCGGCGGTCAACGTGCGCGGTGCAATGAGCGAGTCCGAAGTCGAGGCGGCGGCGGAACGACAGAAGTACGAAGAGCCGAGCAACCTCCCGGAGATTCCGGAGGCATAAACCGTGGCGGGGATGTCAACCGAGCAGCTTGCCGCGTTCGTCCGGCAGATCTTCCCCCGGCTGGATCAGCTTTCCTACTACGATCTTCTCGGGGTTCCCTCGGGCGCGGACCAGACTGCGGTGCGGGCCGCTTTCTATCGTCTGGCCAGCGATCTGCACCCCGACCGCTACCACACACTCGCCGATCACGAGCTCAAGGAACAGCTCGAAATGATCTATGCGCGCCTCTGCGAGGGCTACCGGGTGCTCACCACGCCCGAAAAGCGCGCCGCCTACGAGCGGGCGCTCAACCAGGGCAAGAAACGCCTGGCCGCAACCGACCGCGAGTCGCACGCCCCACAGAACCCCGAGGACAGCCTGCGGCACCCCGAGGCAAAGAAGTTCTTCCGCATGGGCATGATCTGCCTGGGACGCAAGGACTGGAAGGGCGCGATCATGAATTTCAACTTCGCGCGCACTTTTGAGCCGGCCGCCCCGCTCATCGCGCAGAAACTGGGCGAAGCGCAGGCCGCTCTGGGTAAGCCGGGAGGAGCGGGGGGCACCCCGCCCAAAGCCCCGTGACGGAACCGCTCGACTCCCGCCCAGCGCCTCCGCGGTCTGCGGGCGGGGTGGCGGGCTCCTCGACGCCTCCGCGTGGGGCCAAGGTGGGCGCGCCGCTCGGCCGCTACCTGCTACTGGACGTTCTCGGCCACGGGGCCATGGCCAGCGTTTTCCGCGCGCGGGACAGCCAACTCGGTCGCGACGTGGCGATCAAGGTCATGGGCATGACCGTCGCCACCCGTGGCGAAGGCACCGAACGTTTCCGCCGCGAAGCCCACGCGGTCGCCGCGCTCAAACACCCCGGCATCGTCGAGATCTACGACTTCGTGGATGCCACGGCCGACGAGCCGAGCTACATCGTGGGCGAGTTGATCGAAGGCCCGACCCTGCGACGACTCATAGATGAGCGACACGCGCGCCTGCTTCCCGAGGTGGCCGCGCTCATCGCGCTGCCACTGGCCGAGGCGCTGGCCACCGCTCATGCCCGCGGCATCGTTCACCGCGACGTCAAGCCCGACAACGTAATGGTCGAGCACATGGGTGACAGGTGCCGCGTGGTCATCACGGACTTCGGCGTAGCTCATATTACCGGCCTCGAAACCATGACAGCGTCCGGCGCGCTGGTGGGCTCGCCCGCGTACATGTCGCCCGAGCAGGCGCGCGCGCAGGAGGTCGGACCAGGCACCGACATCTGGGCACTGGGCGTCCTGCTCTACGAGATGGCCACTGGGTGCCTGCCCTTCCCCGGCAAAGATCCCTTCTGTGTGATCACCTCCATCGTGCTCGGTAGCTTCCGCCGTCCGTCGCAGATCGCGGCCACCGTCGGGCCACGCTTTGAACGCATCGTTCTGCGCTGCCTCGCACCCGACCCGGCCGTGCGCTATCGGAACGCGGGCGAGCTGGCCGCCGACCTGCACGCGTTGGTCGGGGAAGCGGAGCTTCTGCCCGAGCAGCCGGCGCTTCGCCGTTTTCTCGACGATCCCGCCGGGTTCGAGGCGGAACTACGTCCCAGGGTCGCCGACGCCGCCGTGGCCCAGGCGCGCAAGCGGGCGCGACGGGGCGAGTTGGCGCGGGCCCTGGCCGAGATCGGCCGCGCGACCGCGTATGTGCCCAGCCACGCAGGCGCGAATAGCTTGCTCAAGAAACTGTCGGCCGGACGAACGGCTCTGCGCGTGGCAGGGATCATCGTTGCGGGCCTGGTGCTGGCCACAACCACCTGGTTGGCCTGGCACCCGCCCTGGCGACGGTCCGCGCCCGCAGTCTCTCTGCCGCAGCCTCGGACCGCACCAACTCCCATTCGTCCCGCCGCGCCAGCAGCCGGGGCGTCCGCGACTGCTGCTACGCCCGCGGCCGAAGCAAGCGCACTGATCCCCGGAGCCGTCCGTACTTCGCTGCCACCGGCAGCCAATGCGTCGACGGGTGGGGCGAAGTCCCCTGCGGTCGCCAGGCCGAAGCCCGCTCGGCGCGCAGCCACCGCAGGGACGACGGCTGCCTCGCAGCCGGGGGCGACGCCGGCCGTCGCCCCGGTCGCACAGCCGGCACCTTCCGACGCGCCCGAGCCCACCCCGCCCTCGCGAACGCCAACGCCCAGCACACCGGAACGGCCCAACCCAGGCGTGGTCCAGCTCTTTGCCACAGGCGCCATCTGCTATCCCAGCCTGGACGACCAGCCTGCTTCGGTCTTCATGCCCCGCTACGAAGGCGTGTTGCCTGGACGGCACAAGATCTTCTGCGCCCGCAACAAGGGCGGGCCCAAGGAACTGGTGGGTGAGATTGACTTGCCACCAGGCGCCAGGGTCGAACGCACTGTGACGCAGAAGGATGGCAAACTCGTTCTCGCGCGGCCTCTCTGATTCTGGAAGCTGCAGGGCCCAACAACGCGAGAGCCCAGTCAGGGACGCCCGAACTGCGACACCCGGATCTGGCTTCTCTCACAAAAGACCCAATCGTCGCCCAGTTAGCCCCGCCAGTATCGGGCGAAGGTATTGGCCTGTTCGTTGCAGGGTCCAGATTGTGATAGCGTTGAGCCGTGGCTCGGCTCAGGACCAGGCTCCTCTTGGTGACCCTCCTGGCAGGCGGCTCGACGAGCTGCCTCCTCGACACCGGTCCCATCAACATGCCGCCCACCGTGCAGATCAACCAGCCCAACCAGGCGCTCCACCCGGGTGAGCCGCCCGTGACCTTCACAGCGACGATCCACGACCCCGACCAGAGCACCGACTCGCTCGATGTCGCCTGGTACGTGGGTGAGGGCGGGGACTGCGACAAGGCCGTGGCCAGCGCGCCGGTATGCCGCCCGACGCAGAACAAGGATCAGTGTTCCTACGAGCCCAGGGCGTTCGGCTCGATCTGCGTTGTGGTGGGGGTGACGGATCGCTATGGCGCCAAAGCTGAGGCCAAGCGAACGTTCACGGTGCAGGACCGGGCACCCGTTGCCGGGATAGAACGAACCAGCCCGGCATCGACGCCCGGGATGCTGGCCACCGCCCCTCTGCCTCTGTTCAGCAACCTCACCTTCTCGGCGGCTCCCCCCAACTCCTCGGACCCCGACCCCGGCGATGAGGCCACCCTGTCCTATTCGTGGACGGTCATCCAGCCTGACGGGACCGAACTTTCGGAATGCCCCACAGTGGAGACATCAGGCACCTGCTCGTTCACGGCCACGATGACCGGCACCTACCACGTCGAGGTGACCGCTACCGACACGAGTGGCATGGACAGCGCGCCAGCCTCGGTTGATGTGGTGATCGCCCGGGACCAACCTCCGTGCATCGTGGGATTCAAACCCGAGACACTGCAGACCTACGCCTCTGCGGACCAAAGTACCACCTTTGCCGTCAATCTCGTGACCGATGATGCCGATCCTTACCCGGGGTCGAGCCTGGGGACTTTCACCTGGTGGTACCGCATGGGCAAAAGCAGTGCCTTCGCGCGGCTGTCGAACACCTACCAATACTCCTACCAGTCGAACCAACTGGACTTCGGCCAGGACGTGTTCGTCACCGGTGACGAAATCCAGGTTAGGGTCGAGTACCAGGACCGCGTCAGCCGCGACTTCAGCTCCTGCGACCAGAATGCCGATCGTTGCGAGCTGGTGCCTGGCTCTGGCTGCTACCAGTGGGTGACATGGACTGTCGACTTCATATGAATCGGCGCCGCTCCATAGTCCCATTCGTCGCCTGGGCCGTTCTGACTCTCGGGGGGTGTTCTTCTTCGTCGAGCAGCAGTGGCGGAGGATACAACCACGATGGATCGGCCAGCGCGGGCGGAGCGGCAGGGGGATACAGCACTGGCGCCGCCAGTACCGGCAGTGGACAGTCGGGGCCGGACGCAGGCACCATCCCCATCATCAGCAGCGGTGGCTGGCCTGCCAGTGGTGGTGCAACAGCCGCTGGTGGCATGACTGCTGCTGGCGGGACGATGGCGACCGGCGGGGCATCGAGTACCGGGACGCGCCCCCCGACCGGGGGCACCGTTCCCACCGGTGGAAGTTCGAGCCGGGGAGATGCGGGCGTCTATTCTGACGGCGGACCGCCGCCCCCCGCCTACCTACCTTGCTCGGTGAGCATCGACCCTGCGGATCGGCCCAGTCTCCTCAGCCTGCTGCCGGGCGACACCGCTACCTTGACCGTGAAGGGCACCATTGCGTGGGGGACTTTGACGGCGACACAGCCAACCTGGCTGTGGACCATCAAGGGCCCCGACGGCACGCTGCTTGAGACCACGCTGATTCCCACCGGTGAGCGGGACACCGCGCTGGTCAAGTTCCCGCTTCGCGTTCCGGGCCGCTACGACATCAGCGTCTCCGTCAGCCCTTCTTCGTGCAAAGGCCACGCCTCGGCCACGGCGGTCAAACCGCAAGACAACTCGCAGTCCTTCTTCATTCGCGTCTTGCCGCCGCCCGCCGCCGCGACTGGCTCGGGCCAGACCTGCAGAGGGCTGCCCCGCTGGTGCCCCTCCGAAGATGCCGTGCCCTACGAGAACAAGAACTTCGTGCTCCAGGCTGGGCAAGCCCGCCATGACGAGATCCAGCTTACGCCCGGGTACGCGGTGTCGATCGATCCCGCGGAGGTTGCGCAAACCAATTCGAACGCGTTCCCTGCCATCGCGATTCCGTCCTTTGTCCGCATCTCTCCGCGAGGCTCAACCTGGACCTTGGATGGCGAAAGCAGCATCAATCAACCCCTGCGCGCCTTGCTCGATTCGGGGCTGACGTACGATATCCTGGTCATTCCCCAGATCGACGCTTCGACCAAGGTATTCCCCCCTTTCCTGGTCGCGTCCAAGTGGGCGCAAGACTTCCAATCCAGCGATTTCAACGTAACCTCTGGTGTGACGGTGCAGGGCACCCTGCGCGGTCCTGCCGGTCCTGCCAAAGGCGCGCGCCTTCTCCTGCGCGCCGACCCTTACGATCCCGTGACACTCCCCTTGCCCTCCACGGTTGGCAGCGCCGATTCCACGGGGGCCTATTCGCTGCGGGCCAGCGCAAGAACGCTCTTCTCGGCGGTGGTGGTTCCACCGCCAGACATGGCGTTGCCTCAGGTCACCATCATCGATGGCGTCGATCTGCAAGCATCTGCGAACGGAGCCATCTTCACCGGCGTCGATTTCACATGGAACGTGCTCAGCACCACCACCATGTCCCTTCGTGTCCTGCTGAGTGACAACAGCACGCCCGCTGCAAGTGTCACCGTACGCCTGCAATCGCAAGATGGGGCCTTCCCTGACGTGGGCGTCCTCACCGTGGCCGGTTCCCAGACCGGCGCTGCCTCGGGCAGCATGCGGCGGGAAGGCACCACCGACGCGAACGGCTCGGTCGTGTTCTCCGACATTCCCAAGATCGCCTACCACCTGACCCTCATACCGCCCGGCGATACGACCGGGGCTGCCATCACCACCGGAAGTATCGATCTCGCCGGAGCGCCTGCCAGCATCACGCGTACTCTGAGCCTCGGGCGCAAGGTCAAGCTGAGCGGCCTTCTCTCACCAGCCAATGCGGCGAGCGGAGCCCGGCTGGTGGCGACCGACACCGGCACCGACGTGCTGGTCAGCATCATCTCGACCCAGGTGGCCAGCGACGGCAGCTACGAATTCCTCGCCGACCCCGAAAGAGACTATCGTTTTTCGGTCGAGCCCGCTGCGGGCAGTAGTCTGCCCGCGCGCATTCCGCTCTACGGGATCACCACGACCAAACAGGACACCCAACTTGCCGAACGTACCCTGCCCTTGGGCCTGAAGGTGAGCGGAGTCGTCACCTTCAAGCAACTTCCGGTCGCGGGCGCAATCGTACAGGCGTACTGCGAGCAGCAGGGCATTGCGGGCTGCGTGGATCCCGCGAATCCGACTGGGCCCTTGCCCCCACCCCTGGTCGAGTTCGCCACCCTTCCCGACGACGGAAGCTACAGTTTCTATCTGCTCGATCCAGCGACCGGGGGTGGATACACGCTCCCATGAAACGAAGTCGCCTCCTCTTGCCCATCGTCCTGCTGCTGACGATTGAGGCGGCGCCCGCCTCGGCCGGCGACGATGAAACACGTGCCCCAGCGCATGCGCCGAGCGCGGACGTGCCGCCCACCAACGCCTTTGCCGCCTTGGTGCGCGCCGAGGCGGCCTACGCGTATGGCGATATGGTTCAAGTCGTGGAGGCGGCCCGGCCCGTGGCGGAAGGCACCCTGGCGTCCACCGTCGAGCAACGCGCGCGGGCCCTGCGCTTTCTCGGCATCGGGCTGTTCCTGACCAATCGGTCACTGGGGGCCGAGAATGCCTTTGCGGAATTGATGCGGGTTGATCCCGCCGCGCGCCTGGACCCCACCACGGCGCGGCCCGAGGTGGTCGCCTTCTTCGAGAACATCCGGCACCAACACGTGGCACGGGAACATGCGACCCGCCACTTCATCTGGAATTTCCTGCCACCGGTTGGCCAGTTTCAAAACGGCGAGACGCTCAAGGGCGCGATAGTCGGAGGCGTCGAGTTTGTCGCGCTCGCCTCCATGGTCAGCAGCAGGCTGATCAACTACTCCTGGCACAATCCCGACAACACCTACGGACCGAACGGATCGCACAATAGCGCCGCAAGCGTACTGAGGGTTGTGGAATGGGCGAGTGCGGGTGTACTGGCCGCCACCTACCTCTACGGCGTCGTCGACGGCATCGTCCACTACTACCGGCCTCTCGAAGAACCCGGCAGCTCCCTGACCCTGCTGGTTTTTCCCGGCGGCGGCGGTCTTCGACTTACCTTCTGACGGGGCTCCGTATAGACTGTGGCTGCCCAGGCGGGTAGCTCAGTGGCAGAGCAGGCGCCTTACACGCGCCGGGTCGCAGGTTCAATCCCTGTCCCGCCTAC
>PMZX01000401.1 GCA_003170035.1 Myxococcales bacterium
CTCGCACCACCGGTCGCGCTGCCACCGCTGGAAACCACGCCGCTGCTTCCGCCCGTCACTGCCCCGCCGGCTGCAGACTTGCCGCCGGTGGATAGCGCGCCTCCGCTCGCGGTGCCTCCCACACCCGTGTTCTGGTTCGAGTTGCGCCCGCTACAGGCCGCTGCAAGGAGCGCGACCACCAGAGCGACGACCTGCTTGCCACCTGAAGTCATGGATCACCTGGAAGGACCGTGCGCGGACGCAGACTTCCCTATTTTGCGCCGTCGTGCGCGCAGAAGCGACCCAATTTGCGGACTACACAGGATCTCGCGGAACGCGATCCCATGCCTTGCTGGCTACCCGTGGGTCAGCACCGCACGGTAGCGGACCTGGCCAGCCTCGAGGCGCGCCCGCACTTCGTTGACCTGTATGAGCGGATAGACCTCGAGCCTAGGTTTCACCTTGCCCGCGGCGACGAATTCCAGGGCCTCGATCAGATCGCGCCTTTCGTCCTGGCTCGATCCACGGAGCTGGCGTTGCCCCATCATCAACAGCAGGGGATTGATGGCAATGGGACCGTCGGCCACGCCCATGTTGACCATGCGTCCCCCTTCGCGCAGGCCGCCAAATGCCGAGGCGATCTGCACGGCTGAATTGGTGGTCGAGAGAATGACGTCGAAGCCGCCGGCGTCACGCATGGCGGTTCCTGGCTCTTTGCCCCCCACCAGCACTTCATGGGCGCCCATGGACTTCAGTTCGGCCGTCTTGTTGGCCTGGCCGGTTATGGCCCAGGTCTCGAGACCCACGGCGCACGAAAGTTGCAGCGCTAGGTGCCCCAGGCCTCCCAGCCCGAGCACAGCCACGCGTTCGCCGGGTTTGGGATCGGCATTTCGCAGTCCGCTCATCACCGTGTACCCCGCGCAGAAGATGGGCGCCGCCGCTTCGTACGCCAGCCCCTCAGGCAGCAGGGCACAACCAGAAGCCCATGCCAGCATCAATTCGGAATTCCCACCGCCGATGTTCATCCACGACTGCGCCTTGGCGCAGGCATACTGGTTGCCTGATTGGCAGGTGCGGCAGCGGCCACAACCCTTCTGACTCCAGTGCACGCCCACGCGATCCCCGACACGCAGATCGGTGACGCCCGCGCCGAGCTCGACGATCTCGCCCACCGGCTCGTGGCCAGCCACCACCGGCGGGGTCAGGCCAAAGCGGCCGTGATGCACGTGCAGATCAGTGCCACACATGCCACTCGCGTGGATCTTGATGACGACCTGGCCAGGCTGGGGGCGAGGATCAGGAAGCGTCTTCAACTCCCACGGCTGATTGAATTGGGTGATCACCGCTGCGCGCATGGCGAATTCCTCCTTGAGCTGAGTTAGATGACGCCGGGGTGTCCCCTGTTCCGCGGAACGAGCCTACCACCTTCTATCTCCCGAATCAGATCGCGTGGGGAGCCCGCCGGCTTCGCCCCCTTCGGGGACTTCGGGACGGCCAACCCGCCCTGTGTGGGGTGGGGGTGGGCGTGGGGGGCCGAAGGGCGGAGCGAACCCTTTGAGGGTTCCCATCTAGATCGTCAATTGATAGGCCAGGTAGCCCAGGAAGAGGCTATCGCCCACGATGCCTCGGCCAACCGAGAGCAGCAGATGGTGATGCTCGGTGAAATCGAGGACCAGCCCGAGGTTGAAGCGCAGGTTGGCATCACCACCGACTTGGTCGGGCGTGGTGTAGAAGACCTCGGTGCCGATGGTCGCAAGACGGGAGAGGCGACGCTGGACCTGCCAACCAAAGTACCCGTAGTTTCGGTTCCCCTGTCCCGGGTTCACCCACAAGCCCGCGCCGCCGTAGCTGGTCCAAGCACCGAAGCTCTTCTGCAGCCAGATCGGAATGAGGACGTGCAGGTGCCCGGTTCCCAGCCCGCGGGTTGCGTCGCCAGTCGGCACCTCGAACTGCGGGAAGGTACCCACCATGGGACACCACTGGCCCTCGTCAATGAAACGAAGCTTCGTACCCAGCTCGATGTCGCCCACCCCGTAGGACGTGGAACCGCCGCTTGGCCGCGCGTAGGCCAGCGGCGCGATCACGTGAAGCTGGAGGCCGGGCCATGCGCCGTAGTTCACCTCGACGTGCGGAGCAGTTCCCGTCGCGGCGTCGCGGGTAACCAAGTGTTGGGTTGCCAGATAGAACTCCCAGTGACGGAACTCGACCGGCTCAGGATCGTCCGTCACATAGGGCGGACCTGCGTGCGCAGGTACAGGTGCGAGCACAGTGACGGCAGCGAGCACCGCAATTGACCGTCCCAAGGTCATCGCCGCTATCATTGTCCTTCGTAGCGATGTCAGCTACGAGAAAATCCCGGAGGAGCGCGGCGCCAGGGCTTGCGGGGTCTGCTCGAAAGAACGGACGCCGAATCTCGCCAGTCGGTACAGGAATTCCATGCGCCCATTTCCCGCCGACTCGGGCACTGCCCCAGAGGACAGCCGCTGCAACGCATAGAGTCTCATGGTGGCCACCAGGCTCAGACCGGCCACCGCATCGTAGCTGGACTGCGCGTCCAGCGTCTCGATAGCAACATCCGGAAAATCGACCGTGAGCCTCATTGACCTAGACGTTGGATGCTCAAGAGTGGGGTTTCGGTTCTCGGTCCGCGATTCTTTTCGCCGGGTGCGAAATCACAGACTGAGCCAATCCATCCGGCGTTCTGTATCAGCGTTTCGCGGTCTGTCACGCCACTGCAACACTCACTTCGACCGGGATCTCCCGGAAGGCGCGGCACTCCCGGCAGACTTCAGCACGGCCAGGAAGGCGTCGCCGTAGCTGGCCAACTTCTTGGGGCCCCCGCCAGAGACAGCAAGGAGTTCGGCGCGACTGCGCGGGCGCGCGGCTGCCATGGCCAGCAGAGTGGCGTCGCTGAAGATCACGTAGGCCGGCACCTTGCGTCTGTCGGCCAGGCTCTTGCGCAAGGTCTTGAGAGTCAGGAAGAGGGCTCCTTCTTCGCTGGTCACCAGATCTGCGCGCGTGGGCGCCGCGGCTTTGCCCCTTCGCTTGCCCACCGGCTGGCTCTTGGCCACCACATCGAAGCCCGCGCAGATGTCGCAAGACGTGCGGCAGGCGCCCATGGATTCGCCGAAGTATCCGGCCAGGGCCTGATGCCGGCATTTTGTGGCATCGGCCAGGCGGAACATCTCGCGCACGCGCGACCTGTGCTGCTGCAACACCTCGGGCGTGGTCTCCGGGTTCAGCTCGAAAAGGCGGTCGTAGTTGGCCACGTCGGCCCAGGAATAGAAGAGCACGCAATCGCTGGCCACGCCGTCGCGGCCCGCCCGACCGACCTCTTGATAGTAGGCCTCTATGGAGCGGGGCATGTCGCGGTGGATGACGAAACGGACGTTGGACTTGTCGATGCCCATGCCGAACGCGATGGTGGCCACCACCACATCGGCGTCGTCACAACGAAAGGCGTCTTGCACGCGCGTGCGCTCGCACGACTCCATGCCTGCGTGATAGGCCAGGGCACGCGCGCCGTGTTCGCGAAGGTAGTCGGCGGTTTGCTCGGTGGATCGCCGGGACAGGCAGTAGACGATGCCGCTCTGGTCACGCCGGCTGCGCACCAGGCGCAGGATACGGTCGCGCACGCGAGGACCCTCCTCGCCTTTGCGATACGCCGACAGATGCAGGTTGGGCCGGAAGAAACTGCCGCGAAAAGTCTCGGGTGCTTGCATGCCCAGCTGCTGGCCGATGTCGTGCACCACCTCGGCAATGGCGGTGGCGGTCAGGGCCAGCACCGGGGGATTGCCCAAACGGGCTTTCAGCCCGGACAGGTTGCGATAGGCGGGACGGAAATCGTGCCCCCACTGGCTGATGCAATGGGCTTCGTCCACGGCAAGCAGGCGCGGACGCACGCGCCCCATGAGCGGACCGAGCGACGCCTCCAGACCCTCGGGCGCGACATACACCAATTCGAATTCACCGCGCAGAACTGCGGCCACGCGCCGGCCCCGCTGGTCGGGCTCCAGGCTGGAATTGAGGAAGGTGGCGCGCAGACCCACCTCTGACAGGGCATCGACCTGATCCTTCATCAGGGCAATCAACGGCGAGATGACCAGGGTGGTGCCGCCCAGAAGACGCGCGGGAATCTGGAAGGTGATCGACTTGCCCGCGCCGGTGGGCATGACCCCCACGCAATCGCGGCCGCCGAGAACCGTGCTGATGATGGCTTCCTGGCCGGGCCGGAACGAGGGATAGCCGAAAACCTCGCGCAGCACCTTGCGCGCCCGCGCCAGGTCGGCGCCGAGCTGCTCGTTCTTGAGGCTGAGCGCGATGGCACGCAGGGTTTCTACGTCGCTGCTGGAAAACAGGTCCGGTCGCGCGCGCCAGCCTGCGCGCAGTCGATCGAGATCTGCGTGGCAGGCCGCGCGCGCCCGCTCGCCGCGCTCGACATACAGGCAAAGCGCCGCCACGGCACCGCTCACATCTTCGCGCGTGAGGAAGCCGGCAGAGAGATCGTCAATCAAGGCGGACCAACGTCTAGCACTTGCGGATTCATCGCGCACCCGCCGGGTGGAGCCGATCGGAGTCCTGCCACCGCACGAGGCTGCGGCAGATGGCAAGGCAAATCCACCAAGGAAAATCCTTGCTCTTGCCTTTCATGAGCTTCAACCCGAAGGTCCCATCACTGCGTTGAATCTTCCTCAACCGATCGAGCGCAGCATAGATTGTTGCGACATCCGGACCGAATCCCAACCGCGACAGGCTGTCGAACGCCGAGACGATGTCGGTGAACCAGAATGGAAACGAGACTCGTTCCCAGTAGCTGACGTCGCCCCGGTCGCCATAGGCGTCCCGTCTGTAGAGCCTCCATGCCAGCAGTTCCCCTGCCTGCCGGGCTTCGGCAGATCCACGGTGAACCGGGTGGGCAGCGAAGGCCCGCAGCACCATGCCGGTGACAAGGTGGGATGATGGCTTCGATCTGTCAGGGGCGATCGGGCTCGGGTGCCGCATCAGATCGACAAATTCGGCGAAGGGGACGCCAACGGTCCGCAAGGGGATCGCCCAGCCGCCGTCGCTCTGTCGCGTGGCCAGCAGCCAGCGGAAAACCTTCGCGATGCGCGGATCGTCAGCGTACCCGGCCTTGACCAGCAGCTCACCGATCGCGCCGACGTAGGTCGTGGCGTACTGGTTGCCATAGATGCCGCGAAAGTCGCCCCCGTCGGCCTGGAACGAGAAGAGGAACTCGGCCGCGCGCGCGAGTGCCGGATGTTCCCGCGAAAAACCGAACTTCTCCACGAGAATTCCCACCTGTCGAAAGGTCTCGAGTTGGTCGTAGTTCTTGCGCGAGCGCACGTGGGGCTTGCCGCCGGGATAGCGCCAGGACCCGTCGGGGTTCTGCCTGGCCACGATCTTGCGGGCCTCCGGCAGATCCCACAGGGCGGAGACCGGCCCAGTGCTGCTGCCGAGGAGGTCGCGCCTGGCGAAAAAGGCGATGGCCGGGGTCTTCGACGACGCGAGGACAGGCAGTGGATCGACCTTGAGCAATCGTCCCCAGCGGGAGCGAACCATGCAGCGACTGTAGCGCAGGAAGGGTGAGGAACGAAGATGAACCACCGGTGCTAGGATTGCGGCATGAACGACGACTTCCTCTATCGCACNNGCCGGGGTGCGCGAGGGGCTTGAACGCGGGGCCAATTACATCTTCTGGAACCCAGCAAAGAAGTTTCTCACGACCATCATCAAGGACGTGGTTGCCCCCAACCGCGAGCGCTACGTCTTGGCCACCGGCCCCATCTTCGGCTATTTCGCAGGCTCCGTCCGCCGCGCCACTGAAAAGGCCTTGCGGCTGAGCGGCAGCGACTACATCGACGTGTTGCAGGTGTTCTGGGTCAACCGCCTGTCGCTGCTTTCGAAATCCGTGCTGGCCGAGATGGTGAAACTACGCGACGAGGGCAAGGTTCGCGCCATCGGGATTTCCACTCACGACCGCAAGCTGGTCGGCCGGCTCGCCGAGGAAGGCCCGCTTTCCATGTTCATGGTCCGCTACAACGCCGCCCACCCGGGCGCCGAGGTCGACATCTTCCCGCACCTCGAACGCCGAAAACCCATGATCGTCGCGTACACCGCGACTTCCTGGCGCAAGCTGTTGCGGGCACCCAAGGGTTGGACCGGCAAGGTGGCCACAGCCGGCGACTGCTACCGGTTCTGTCTGACCAATCAGCACGTGGACGTCGTCCTGTCGGCGCCCAAGACCGTGGTGCAAGTCCGCGAGAACCTGGCCGCATTGGAAAAGGGCCCGCTTTCCGACGACGAGATGACATGGATGCGCGACCTCGGCCGCGCCGTGCACGGGTGAAGGTTCGGGGCCGGCCTCTGGACAAGGAGGACCGGCGGCCTATGATGGAGTCATGCGCAAGATAGCAATGGTCTTGGGGGCTCTGATGTTTCTGCTCAACCCGAACCTGGCGTGCGATGCGGGCGACCAGTTCCAGTACAGCGAGGCTGACATGCGGGCTGCGGTAGAGGGAACCTGGCTGGTCAACTTCACGGCCAGCGACGGCACGGCCACGCAGGTTACCCTGCGCATCGACGAGGGCTCGGGCTCGCCAACCAGCTTGCGACCAGGCGGCCTAGTGCGGTCGGCGTACGCATGTGGCAGTCGCACCTTCGTCAAGTCCGCGGCGGCGTGCATAGACGTAAGCCTGATGCCTCTGAACGTAGGTGTCGTCGCCGGTGACAGTGCATACGCAGGCGCAACTTGGTCGGGGACCTTCACGGTCATGTCTCAGGTCTTCGGGTCCGGGCTACTGAGCTTGAATTTCGGCGACCTGCACGTGCAGGCAAATGTCCTGCCAGACGGAAGAGAGGAGTCCGCGACTGTGTACGAGACGTCCAACCCACAGGCCAGCAGTCCCGCCATTGTCACCCTCACCCGACTGTGACCGACCGCCTTCAGGTGACTTCGGCCCTCCACGGGGTCAGGCAGCGGGATGCGGCGGTTCGGACTGCACCTACCTCATTGAGGCGCGCGACAGAGGGGCGACCGCAGGTGACCGCAGGCCGCCCCTACCGGTTGATGCCTAGCCACTCGCTGCGCGCAACTCTCTGTCCAGCGCCTTACAGGCCGCGCTCAGCGACGCCTTGACGATGTCTCGGTCGCGGCCGGCGCCGAAGCGGATTCGGTTGTCGCGACCGCGCAGGCCGACGTAGGCCACGGCTTCGGCATCTGCGCCATCACCCAATGCGTGTTCGCTGTAGTCGACCAAGTGAACGTCTACACCCAGTGCGGTGGCCAGACCGTGTACGAAGCCGTCAATGGGGCCAGTGCCTTGCCCCTCCACGGTCACGGACTCCTCTCCGTCCGTCAATCGCGCGCGCACCACGCAGGCGCCCTGGCGCGGGTGATCCACTGTGAAGTCCACCACCTCGAAGCGGCCGGCTGACAGGTACTCGCGCTCGAAGGCCTCCAATATGGCGGTCGCGCTCAGCTCCTTGCCGGTCGCGTCTGCCATTCCTTGCACCACTTGACTGAACTCTACAGCCATGCCCTTGGGCGCGCGATAGCCGTGGCTCTGTTCCAGCACGTAGGCCACGCCGCCCTTGCCTGACTGACTGTTGATGCGGATCAAGGGCTCGTATTGCCGGCCCACGTCCGCTGGGTCGATGGGCAAGTACGGCACTTCCCAGGTTGTGGCGCCGGTCCTCTCCAGCGCAGCCAATCCTTTGCGAATGGCGTCCTGGTGCGAGCCGGAAAAGGCGGTGAATACCAGCTCGCCCGCGTAGGGATGGCGCGGCGGCACGGGCAATTGATTGCATTGCTGAAACACCTGGGCCAATGCCGGCAAATCCGACAAATCCAGCCTCGGATCGATGCCCTGGCCGTAAAGGTTCATGGCCAGCGCCACCACGTCCGCATTCCCGGTGCGCTCGCCATTGCCAAACAAGGTGCCTTCCACGCGCTCGGCACCAGCCAGCATGGCCAGCTCGGCCGCGGCGATGGCGCAGCCGCGATCATTGTGCGTGTGCACACTGATGATCATGCAGTCCCGTTGTACCAGGTGCCGGTGCATCCACTCGATCTGGTCGGCGTACACATTGGGCGTGGACATCTCCACCGTGGCGGGCAGGTTGACGATCATCTTCCTGTCGCGCGTGGGCTGCCATTGTTCAGCCACGGCGTCGCACACCTGCGCTGCGAATTCCAGTTCGGTACCGGTGAAGCTTTCGGGCGAGTATTCCAGCACGATCTCGCTGCCCGCCAGCTTGGTTGCCTCTTGCCGCGCCTGTCGCACGCCACGCACGGCGATCTCTTTCACCCCCGCCTGATCCAGGCCGAACACCACCCGGCGTTGCAGCGTCGAGGTGGAATTGTACACATGCACGATGGCACGACGTACACCCTGCAAAGCCTGAAACGTCCGCGCAATCAGGTGCTCGCGCGCCTGGGTCAGCACCTGGATAGTGACGTCGGCGGGAATGTGACCTTGTTCGATCAACGCGCGCACGAAGTCGAATTCGGTCTGCGAGGCTGCGGGAAAGCCCACTTCGATTTCCTTGAAGCCCACGCGCACCAGGGCCTGGAAGAAGCGCAGCTTGCGCCCCATGCCCATGGGCTCGGCTAGCGCCTGATTCCCGTCGCGCAGGTCCACGCTGCACCAGATGGGCGCGTGGTCCAGGGTGCGGTCAGGCCAAGCGCGGTCGGGCAGGCGCACCGATGGCGCGGGTGGGTACTTGCGAGCTTCGAATGTCATGGTCAATCTCCGGACTCCGCTTCCGCCGGAGGTGGCCACGGTCCTTCGCAGATACGAAAAACCCCCTCCGGCTTCCGCGGGAGAGGGTTTCGAGGTTCGTCGTTCTGCGCCTTACCTCAGGCCTCTCCCGCGCTGCTAAGCAGCAGTCCCGAGAGAAGCAGGGTCGCAAACAACATGGCCAGCCACAAATGTGCACTACCACCGCGCGGTCGTCAAGAACCTGCGAAAAGCCGCCGCTGTTTCGGCCGCGCTCCGCTAGACTCCGGCGCAAATTCTGCCCCCTGGAGAAATCATGCGCTCACTCGTCCGTGTCGGTCTCGCTCTGTCGGTCCTGCTCTTACTGGCGCCGCTCGCCTGGGCCGGCGACGGTCTGGCCCTCACCCCGCCCATGGGCTGGAACAGCTGGAACAAGTTCGCCTGCAACGTCAGCGAGAAGCTCATCCGGGAGGCGGCCGACGCGCTCGTGTCGAGCGGCATGAAGGATGCCGGCTACCAGTACGTGGTGATCGACGACTGCTGGCAGGTCAGGCGAGACGCGGCGGGGAAGATCGTGGCTGACCCCGAGCGTTTTCCCTCCGGGATCAAAGCCCTGGCCGACGCTGTCCACGCCAAGGGCCTGAAGTTCGGGATCTACTCGGACGCCGGGACCATGACCTGCGCCAAGCGGCCGGGCTCGAAAGACCACGAGGCGCAGGACGCGAAGTCCTACGCCGAGTGGGGCGTTGACTACCTGAAATACGACTGGTGCAGCACCGACGGGCAGGACACGCGCGACTCCTACGCGAAGATGAGCCAGGCCCTGCGCGCGACCGGACGGCCGATCGTGTTTTCAATCTGCGAGTGGGGCAACAGCAAGCCGTGGACATGGGCCCAGGGCATCGGGCACCTGTGGCGTGCAACCGGCGACATCCAGGACTGCTGGGACTGCGGCAAGAGCTGGGGTGGCATGGGCGTGGTTCACATCATTGATCTGATGGCCGACCTGCACGCCTATTCCGGACCTGGCCACTGGAACGACCCGGACATGCTCGAGGTCGGCAACCACGGGCTCACCCTGGCCGAAAATCGAGCCCACTTCAGCTTCTGGGCCCTGTTCGCGGCACCCTTGATGGCCGGCAACGACCTTGCGGCGATGAAGCCCGCCATCAAGAACATCCTCACCAACCGCGAGGTGATCGCGGTGGACCAGGACCCGCTCGGGATGCAGGGCCGCAAGGTACACGACGGCGGCGCACACGAAGTGTGGGTCAAGCCGCTCGCTGACGGCTCACGCGCCGTCATTCTGTTCAACCGCGGCACCGAGGAGAGCCCGATCGCGGCGTCGTGGGAAGACATCGGGCTCTTTCCCGGCGGCAAGGCCCTGGTCCGCGATCTCTGGAAGAAGGCCGACGTCGGCACCTTCACCGGCCGCTATCAGGCCAAGGTGGAGCCACACGGCGTGGTGATGGTCAAGGTCACGCCTCAGTTCTGACCAACAGAAAATCGAGAGTCGCTCTCAACCAGGGCTTGGCACGTCCCGCGGCATGCCGCTACTCTCCGGCCGTGCGAAACACCACCCTTCTCTCTTCCATTGTCGTCCTTGCCCTGAACCTGTCTGGCTGTGCAGCGAAATCGCCCGCCCCGTCCGACGCCACGGTGGTTCCGCCTGCCGACGCCTCCAGTGACGGCTTGCCGGCAAGCACGCCCCTTCTCACCGGCCAGTTCGCCTTTCAGCCGGCGGGCGGGGTGGCCGCTTCCTACATCCCGGTGACGGGCCAGCCCTTTGACGGCGCCTTGAACCTGGTCACGGTGGGCCCCTTTGCCAACGCATGGGACGCGCAGGTGCAGGCGTCAATCAATTTCGCGATCAATCGAGGCGACGTGCTGCTGGCCAGTTTCTGGGTGCGCTGCGAGAAGTCGCTGCTGGAAAGCGGGGAATGCAAGACCGAGTTCGTGTTNNGTGGGTTTTACCGCAGCCGAAGGCTACGCGCCGATGGCTTCGCATGCCCTGTTCCGTTTGGGGTACCCGAACCAGACCATTCAGATCGGCGGCTTCTCGCTGGTGAACTACGGCACCAGCGCGACCGTTGCTCAGCTTCCTACCACCACCATCCACTACGCGGGCGAGGAGGCGGACGCGCCCTGGCGCGCCGAGGCCGACCAGCGCATCGAGGCCATTCGCAAGGGCGATCTGACCATCACCGTGCAGGACGGAAGCGGCCTGCCGGTTGCGGGTGCGACCGTCGCGGTCAAGATGAAGCGCCACGCTTTCGGGTTCGGGACCGCGATGAACTCGCACTTCATGAAGACGGGCGCGGCGGACGCAGTGGCGCGCTACCAGCAGGAAATGGTCAAGCTGTTCAACACCGTCGTCGAGGAGAACTCGCTCAAGTGGCCAGCGCTGGCAGGCGACTGGGGCGCCTCCTACGGTCTCGACCTTGCCCAGTGGGGGGTTGACTGGGCACGATCGCAGGGGCTGGCGGTGCGCGGCCACAACCTGGTCTGGCCGAGCTGGAAGAATTCGCCCGTGGCGCTGCATGCCTTGGTGACCAGTCCCGACGGGGGCGCCTCGTTCGACGCCGACGTCGATGGTGGCGACGACGCGAGCGACGATGGTGGCGACGACGCCGGCGATGCCGCCGGCACGACCGCGTCCGAAGCGGTGCGCGCCATGGTGCGCAAGCACATCACGGACACCGTGACGGCCATGGCAGGCAAACTGATCCACTGGGACGTGGTGAACGAGCCCTATGACAACCACGACATCACCGACCTGCCCGGCCTCGGCCTGCCCGAGATGGTGCAGTGGTTCAAGCTGGCGCGGCAAGCGGACCCTGTGCCCAAGCTGTTCATCAACGACTACAACATTCTGGTCGGCGGCGGCGGCACCACCCCGCACCGCGACTTCTACGA
>PMZX01000370.1 GCA_003170035.1 Myxococcales bacterium
TATGAACTTTTCTTTGGCCATAAGATCCTCCTACCGACGAGACTGATCAAGAGCCCCCGGCTCGCATGGACAGTGCCTCCCGTACCGGGAGAGGAACGGGTGCGTAGCGCAGGAACTGCATGGTAAACGTGGCCCGTCCCTGCGTCAGCGAGCGAACATCTGTGGAATATCCGAACATGGTGGCAAGCGGTACCTCGGCGGAAATCTCCTGGACCCCGCCGCGGGCGTCCATCCCTAGCACACGTCCCCGCCGGGCGGAAAGATTTCCGAGCACGCCACCGACGAATTCATCCGGAACCAAAACATCGAGCCGCATGATGGGCTCCAGCAGAACCGGGTTGGCGCGCCGCGCTGCCTCGGATGCCGCCTGCGCAGCCGCAATCTGAAAGGCCATCTCGTTGGAATCGAGAGGGTGGTGTTTGCCGTCGAGCAGAGTGACCCTCACATCGGCCAGGCCACAACCGCCCATCAACCCGCGTTCGAGCGCGGTGCGCGCGCCCCTCTCGACCGCGGCGACGAAATCGCGCGGCACAGCGCCGGCCGAAGCCTGGTTCACAAACAGGATGCCGCGACCATCCGGCCGCGGTTCGACCCTCAGCTTGACCTGTGCGAACAATCCCCGCCCGCCGACCTGGTGAATGCAAGACCCTTCGGCCTCGGCCCTTGCGCCGAGCATCTCACGATAGGCAACCTGAGGCCGCCCCACCTTGGCCTCGACTTCGAACTGGCGCACCAGCCGGTCGACGATGATCTCGAGATGAAGCTCCCCCATGCCCGAGATGAGGGTCTGTCCCGTCTCGGCCTCGGTGCGCACGGAGAAGGTCGGATCTTCAACCGCCAGTTGCGCCAAGGCCTGCGCCAGCTGTTGCTGCTGGGCATCCGAGCGTGCCTCGATGGCGACCGAACACGTCGGCCGCGGAAAATCGATCAGTTCCAAGACGATGGGCGCCCGCACGTCGCACAGAGTGTCCCCGGTGGATGTCACGCCCAGGCCCACAGCGGCGGCAATGTTTCCGCACGACACGCGGCGGATCTCTTCACGACGATTGGCGTGCATGCGCAGCAGCCGGCCCACCTTCTCGCGCTTCCCCTTGGTGGCGTTGAACACGGTGGCGCCCGCTTCGACATGCCCCGAGTAGACCCGAAAGTAGGTCAAGGACCCCGTCACCACGTCGCTCATGATCTTGAACGCGAGCGCCGAAAACGGCTCGCTGTCGGATGCCAGGCGCAAGCAGGGCACCCCGTCGGGCGCGTGCCCGGCCACCGGCGGCATGTCGGCCGGCGACGGGAGGTAGTCCACCACGGCATCCAGCAAAGGCTGGACGCCCTTGTTCTTGAAAGCCGCGCCCAGCAAGACCGGTACGGCCTTGCCCGCGATGGTCGCGCGGCGAAGGGCCGCGCGAATCCGAGCCGCCGAGATCTCAGCCCCGTCCACGTATAGGGCGCAGATCTCCTCGTCCACCTCGCCCAGAGCCTCGATCATCGCCACCCTGGCATCCTTGGCTGGCTTGACCAGCGACGCGGGAATCTCGCGATCCAGGAAGGCCGCGCCCGTGGTGTCGCCAACCCATTCGAAGGCCCGCATGTGGGCCAGATCGATCACACCAGCAAACGAGTCCTCCAGGCCCATGGGGATCTGGGTGACCACCGGATGGGCCTTGATCCGCTCGCGCATCTGTTCCACGCAGCGTCCCGGATCGGCGCCGCGGCGGTCGCACTTGTTGATGAAGGCGATACGCGGAACCCGGTACTTGTCGGCCTGGCGCCACACCGTCTCGGACTGGGCCTCCACCCCTCCCACTGCGCAAAAAACCGCCACGGCGCCGTCGAGCACGCGCAGGCAGCGCTCGACCTCGACGGTGAAATCCACGTGGCCCGGCGTATCGATGATGTTGACCCGGTGTTCGCGCCAAAAACAGGTCGTGGCGGCAGCGGTGATGCTGATGCCGCGCTCTTGCTCCTGCTCCATCCAATCCATGACCGCGGTGCCTTCATGCACCTCGCCCATGGTTTGCGACACGCCGGTGTAGAACAGGATCCGCTCGGTAGTCGTGGTTTTCCCCGCATCGATATGCGCCATGATCCCGATGTTCCGGGTCTGAGTGATGGGGACTTGCCGAACCACGAGTGAACTTGAGCCTCCGCGCGCATGCGGATCGTTCGGCAGGCTGCCTGGCCCCCGAGCGACCACAAGGTCCGCTGGTTGAAGGGTCGAACGGTCGAGAACTGGTCCGGACTGACGAGGTCGGCTGGAAGGATGTCCCGAAGCAACGCGCTTCGGCCCACCCCTTCAACCCCCTACGAGCCCGAATCTTCTCTTCCCTATGTCTAAGCTAGCGAATCGTCGTTTCCACTCCTCATCTGGCCTGCGCCCTACCAACGGTAGTGCGCAAACGCCTTGTTCGCCTCAGCCATCTTGTGCGTGTCCTCGCGCTTCTTGACCGCGGCGCCCTTGTTGGCCGAGGCATCGAGCAACTCGGCCGCCAGCTTCTCACGCATGGTCCGGCCATCGGATCGCTCGCGCGCCGAGTGGATCAGCCAACGCATCCCCAGCGCCAGCGCCCGATCCGGGCGCACGTCCACTGGAACCTGGTAGGTCGCACCGCCCACGCGGCGGGACTTCACCTCGATCTTGGGCTGCACGTTGGCCATCGCCTTGTCCCACACCTTGACCGGATCGTCGCCCGCCTTCTCGGCCACCAGATCGAACGCCCCATACACGATCCCTTCGGCCACGGACTTCTTGCCCGAATTCATCACCGTGTTGACGAACTTGGTAATCCGGCGACGCATGTCCGGCGTCTGATCCGTGAACTTCGGATCCGGTAGCAGCTTTCGCTTGGGAACTTCACCTTTGCGTGGCATCTGTGGACAACCCCAGTTGCGACCCTACTTGGGTCGTTTGGCTCCGTACTTTGAACGGCCCTGGCGGCGGTTGGTAACCCCCGACGTGTCCAGGCTGCCGCGGATGATGTGATAGCGAACGCCGGGCAAGTCCTTGACGCGTCCGCCGCGAATGAGAACCACCGAGTGCTCCTGCAGGTTGTGTCCCTCGCCCGGAATGTAGGTGGTCACTTCCATCCCGTTGGTGAGCCGAACGCGGGCCACCTTGCGCAGGGCTGAGTTCGGCTTCTTGGGAGTCGTGGTGTAGACGCGAACGCATACCCCTCGGCGCTGCGGGCAGCCCTTGAGGGCAGGCGAGTCCGTCTTCCGCCGCATGACATCGCGGCCACTTTTTACGAGCTGACTGATGGTGGGCATATTTAATTCGTCTCTCGCGAAAACCAGACCGCGCTCACACGGGCAGCGGTCCTACCCGGCAGCCCCGGGCCCGAGGAGGGGTGCATTATAGGAATGGAGATCCCAAAGTCAACGACGACAGTACGCTTTTTTCACAACCGGTCGCCCGGTCCACTTGCCGCGCAGAGGCACCCACCACGCTGCGCAGGAGCGCTTCTTTGAACGGCCCTGCGCCTCTCACTGGGCCACGTGCCCGCTATTCGCCTACCGCAGTCGGCGTGGGCGGAGCCGGAGGGGTTTCCGAAGAACCGGCCGGCGCCTCAGATACTGCCGGCTCATCCACCTTGAGCGTGAGCCGCTTGTAGGCCCCCAGCCCCGTGCCCGCCGGAATGAGGCGACCCATGATGACGTTCTCCTTGAGCCCTCGCAGGTAGTCGACCTTGCCGCACACCGCGGCCTCGGTAAGCACCTTGGTGGTTTCTTGGAACGACGACGCGGAGATGAAGCTCTCGGTGGAGAGCGACGCCTTGGTGATGCCGAGCAGGAGCGGCTCGCCCTGGGCGGGGCGCCCGTTGCGTGCCGCCACCCGATCGTTCTCCTCCTCGTAGATGTACTTCTCCACGTGCTCGTCGACTAGGAAGCCGGTGTCACCCACGTCAATCACGCGCACCCGACGGAGCATCTGGCGCACGATAGTCTCGATGTGCTTGTCGTTGATCTTGACGCCCTGAAGCCGGTACACCTCCTGCACCTCGTCCACCAGATACTTGGCCAGCGCCTTCTCGCCCAGCACGCGCAAGATGTCGTGTGGGTTGGCCGCCCCATCCATGAGCGGCTCGCCCGCGTGGATGGGATCGCCCTCGCGCACCGAAAGATGCTTGCTCTTGGAGATGAGGTACTCCTTGGCCTCGCCCCGGTCGGGCGTGACCACGACCTTACGCTTACCCTTGGTGTCCTTGCCGAACCCGACCACGCCGTCGATCTCGGAGATCACGGCATGCTCCTTGGGCTTGCGTGACTCGAACAGCTCCGCCACCCGCGGCAGACCGCCCGTGATGTCCTTGGTCTTGGTGGTCTCGCGCGGGATACGGGCCACGATGTCGCCCGCATCCACCCGATCGCCCTCGCCCACCGCGATGGTTGCGCCCACCGGCAGGAAGTAGCGCGCCTCGTT
>PMZX01000034.1:0-416 GCA_003170035.1 Myxococcales bacterium
GGTGGCCTGGAGCCGCAGCGTCTTCAATGGCCTGGCCCAGATCATCGTGCAATCCTCGAAGCAGCCGGGCACGCTCAAGCTCACCGCGCGCGCCAAGGGGCTCTCGCCCATGAGTGTCCCCATCGCGACCCGTGCCGTAGCCGTGCGGGCTGCGGTGCCTTGATTGGCAAGGGGGTTGAGTGAGGGATTGCATGTTGAAGAATATCGTTGGATCACGGGTCTCAGTATTTGGCGTGGCCCTTTGTGTCTGGTCCTGCAGCAGCGGCCTCAAGACAGGGGCGACATCCACGGGCGGCACTACTGGTACTGCTGGCCGCGCCTTGGCACTGGGCGGAACGACTACGGCCGGCGGTGCCTCGGGCGTAGGTGGTGTCTCGGCCACCGGCGGGACAGGCGCGACGGCCGGCGGCACTTTG
>PMZX01000034.1:445-3462 GCA_003170035.1 Myxococcales bacterium
AACGACCGGAGGCGCAACCTCAATTGGTGGTGCCTCGGCTACTGGCGGGGCCACCGGAACGTCCGCAATGACATTGGCCCAAGCTTGTACAAAGAATTGCGCTCTTGCTAGTGGGTTGCCCGGTTGCTCCACCACAACAACTGAGTGTGTGCAGAACTGCATGACTACGTACGACAACACAAGCGCTCTCGGACCGAGATTCAAACTGGATTTGGGAGGGCAGTACACAGCCATGATGGCTTGCATCGCAACCAATTTCACCTCGTCCTCCGACTTTGTTTGCGCGAGCAGNNGGTTCACCCTGTGAGCAGCTCATTTGTGACTGGACCTGCAACGACCTCTGTGACCACAACTGCAACGACTCCACACACGGGGATATTGATCCCTGGGTGTTTCTCCTGTGTACCTGTGGAAATCTCTGATGAGTGCCGCCCGGATGGTCTCGCCCAGATCATCGTGCAATCCTCGAAGCAGCCGGGCACGCTCAAGCTCACCGCGCGCGCCAAGGGGCTCTCGTCAGCGACGATTCCAATCGCGACCCGTGCCGTGGCTGTTCGGGCTGCTCTGCTTTGATTGGCGGGGAGCGCGTCTACCGAGATTCCCGTTGCTATTTCTCTGGTTGGGGGATATTTACCCTTTCGTTAGTGCGTCGTGGCAACCCGTTGTTTCAGGCTACGAAACGCGGACCGAATGGTTCAGCAAGGAGAACTCATGGCCATCACTCGTCCTCCAGTCCACTGTCGTCGGGCCTTCGTCCTATCCGTTGCGCTCACTTTGGCGGCATGCTCAAGCTCGTCGACCAACAACGATAGTGCGCAGGGCGGAAGCGGAGGCGCGGCGTCGGCCAAGTCGGGCGGGAGCACCGCAGGTGTTGACGCCGCGGTCGCGAGTACCGGGGGCTCTATTGCCAGTGCCGGAGGCTCGACAGTCAGCTCGGGCGGCACGACCAGCTTAGGCGGAAGCACCGCGGTCACAAGCACGGGGGGAGCTGCGGCCAGCAGCGGTACCGTCGCCATTCGCGTGCCGGGTCTCGGTGCTGCTGGATTCAACTATACACAAGGAAGTTACATTACCGGTTTCGTATTCCGGGCAAACCGTGCGATCAGCATCACCCAATTCGGCTATTACGACTCCAATTTGACCGGTGGCGCCGAGACGTTTCAGCCGCATTCGGTCGGAGTGTACGACCTGAGCACGCACACCCTTCTGGGGTCGGCCACTGTGCAGCCATCGGACCCGGTGACCGGACTCTTCCACTATGTTTCGCTGACTAACCCTATCGCGGTCAACACGACGGACACCTACGCGATCGTCGGGGTCACAGGTACCAACAAATATACGGTCGGGATAACTGCAAGCGAGGCGCCAGTGAACGCCGCGCTCACCTATGTGAGCGGCGCCGGCTACGGCCCAAGCAATAACAACGCCACGATGACCAGCACACTGGTTGAGCCCAATGCCTTCGACGCGGGAAACATCTTCGGTCAGCCTGTTCCGACCGGCACCCTCTGCGACTTCGGACCGAACTTCATGTTCGTGACGAACTCAGGCGGAGGCGACGCTGGTGTTGACGCCCCCGTGACGAGTCCTGGGGACGCAGCGGCTGGCAGCGACGGCGCGACCGCCAAGCCGGACGGCGCGATCGGCTCGGACGGCTCGACAGTCTACGTGGATAGCACAAGTCTCTTGGGCAGCTCGGGCGACGATGGCGCGGTCTGCGTGCTTGGTGACGGCGGATCCGGGAATCTCTGCAACGGAGTGTGCGTCGACACCCAGCAGTGCCGTCCGGGCTATTGATACAGCTCCGCGCTCCCGAGATCATTGTTGTCGCCAACCACAAGCACCTTCCCATTGCCCAGTAGAGTCGCCGTGGGCGAGGGACGCATTCTCACCACGGTCATGCTGCCGGTTGCAGCAAATGTGCCGGTGCTTGGGTCGTAGAGTTCTGCACTCTTGTCGTTGAATGTTGCTCCACCGGCGACGAGCACCTTCCCGTCGTTCAACAACGTCGTCGCGGGGCCCCCCCTCTCCCTGGTCATGTTGCCGGTTGCGGTGAATTTTCCGGCGTTCGGGTCGTATAGCTCGGCTCGATTATCGTTCGGAAAGGCCTGGAAGTTCGGGTTGAGTCCGCCGGCGATGAGCACCATTCCATTGCTCAACAACGTCGCCGTATGTTGTAACCCTGCCACAGTCATGGTGCCCGTAACCGCAAACGTCCCGGTCCCTGGGTCGTATAGTTCCGCGCCCATGTCAGGAATGCCTGTACCGGCGATGAGCACTTTGCCGTTTTTCAACAACGTCGCCGTGTGGCCGTCCCGTTCCAGGGTCATGTTGCCCGTCGGTGCAAATGTCCCGGCGCTTGGATCGTATAGTTCCGCGCTACTGGAGTACTGCCCCCCGGCAATGAGCACCTTGCCGTCTTGCAACAGCGTCGCCGTATGGCGGTACCGTTCCACGATCATGCTGCCCGTCGGTGCGAATGTCCCCGTCCCCGGATCGTACAGCTCTGTGCTCGCGAAAATCGTGAGGCCACCTGATGGTGATGCTCCGCCCGCGATCAGCACCTTCCCGTTCGGCAACAACGTCGCCGTGTGCCAACCCCTTGCCGTGGTCATACTGCCGGTGGCCGTGAACTTCCCGGCCACTGGGTTGTATAGCTCGGCGCTCGCGAGATATTGGGTGCCGTCGGATCCGCCCGCAAAGAGCACCTTCCCGTTCGGCAACAGGGTCGCCGTGTAGGCAGACCTTCCCACGATCATGCTGCCCGTTGGTACGAAGACTCCTTGTAGCACCTGCGCATCAGCCGGCGGCAGATCGGCTGCGGCGTCGGCTGCAGAGTTCGCGTCGGCGGGAGCGTCGTTGGTAGGTGACGCTGCGTCGGGAACGGCCGCGACGTCGGCGCTCTGATCTGCGGCCGCGTCTACGACAGTCGCGCCAGCTCCACCCCCGGCTCCCGCGGTTCCACTAGAGCCGCCCACCCCGCCGCTGCTTCCGCTCGTAACCGCGCTGTCTCCTGT
>PMZX01000034.1:3560-4730 GCA_003170035.1 Myxococcales bacterium
GTGCCCCGAGACGTGCCGATGCTGCCTCCGGTGGCGCCGGTCGTACCAGCGGTGCCGGTCGTCCCCCCGGTCCCGGTCTTGCCCAGGCCACCACCGCCGCACCCGGCTGCAGCCGCTGTGACGACGAACATGCACAGCACAGTCAACTTCACGAAGACCGAACACTTTGACATTGGGCCTCCAGTTGCACGTGGCACAGGAGCAGCGGGCGCGCCATCCACCACCCGGGACAGTCTACCGAGAAACAGGCGGCAGGAAAGGGGTATTGTAACCCCTAAGACCGATCATTGTGGAGGCCGCCTATGCGTTCCGGAACCCCTTGGATGTTGTTTCTGCCGTTGTTCTTTTCACAGGTCGTCTCGGCCGTTGATCTCAACTCTGCCGCTGATCTCAACTGGGTGAAGAACGGCGACTTTGTTTCCAGAGAAGCCTGGACGGGCGATCCTCTGTTCGTGCAACAAGGCCGCGACGGCGGCCGGGCCGCCGTGCTGGTGAACCAACAGGCTCGATGGTCCACCTACAGGCAATCCATCGCCCTTCCGAAACCCGTGCCGCCGGTGGTGGAAGTCTCCTTTGGCATGAGGTCCCAGGATGTGAAGCCGGGTTCCAAGCCCTGGGAACTGGCCCGCATGAACGTGACCTTCTTCGATGAGAAAGGGACCCAAGTCGGCGGCTGGCCCGAAGATCCGGGCCGCGTGGTCGGCACCACCGATTGGAAGAGCTATTCTCATCACTACGCGGTACCCGCCGGAGCGGCGACCGTGGTGATTTCGCTGGACCTCGGCAACGCCGTCGGCAAGGTCTGGTTCGACCGGGTGAAACTGTTTGTATACGATTTTGATTCGAGGCCCCTGCCCGCCGGAGCCGTCGCCACCCACCCAAAACTGAGAAGTTCGCCAAAGACCCCGACCGACAACTGGCTTCTGAACCCCGGTTTCGAGGACGTCGTTTCCACTGATTGGTCCGTTTCCAGGCCGGCCACGCCGGGCCGTGAATCCATCCATTGCCTCTTCCTCGAGAACAGCAAGCCGGAATGGAACGTGTCGTCCCAAATGGTGGACTTCAAGGGGCAAAGCGTCACCACCTTGGTGCTGTCCGGCTGGATCAGGACCGAGGACGTGAAGAAGGGCGACGAACCCTTCATGGCCGCGCGCTTCAGTGTGGACTTCA
>PMZX01000324.1 GCA_003170035.1 Myxococcales bacterium
GTCAAGGAAGATGCCAAGGACACTCGCACATGGCTGCGCATGGCGGAGGTGCATGTTCGCCTGGGACAGAACGACAAGGCCACCGAGGTCTACCAGAAGACGGTCGATCTCTACGTCGAGCAGGGGTTCTTCCAGCGCGCAGTAGCCGTCTACAAGAACATCATCAAGCTTGCTCCTGAGTCGGTGGAAGCACGCACCAAGCTGGCGGATGTCTACCGCCAGTTGGGACTGTTCTCGGACGCCATCCAGCACCTGGAGCAGGCTGTCTTGCTTCACCAGAAGGCCAGCCGAATCCCCGAAGCGCTGGCCGCGATGAGGCAGATCCTCGATCTCAATCCGGAGCAGCCGGCCACGCGGATCCGCTATGCCGAGATGGCCGCACAAGCAGGACAGTCCGACCAAGCGGTGGCCGAGTTCCGCGAGGCGGCCAGTCTGCTCAAGGCGCAAGGGCGAACCGATGAGTTCACCCGTGTGGCAGAGCGAATCCTGTACTACCAACCCGAGGACTACGCCCTCGGCAAGGAGCTGGCCGCGAGCTACCTGGATCGCAACAACGCCCGGGCGGCTCTCGCCCGGCTCAAGCCCTGCTACGACGCCAACCAGAGCGATCCCGTGATTCTCGACCTTCTGGCCCGCTGTTTCGAGCAACTGGGTCAGCCACACAAGAGCCTGCCGGTGCTCAAGGAACTCTGCCGCATCTACGCTGGCGCGGGACGCATGGCCGAGCGCAACCAGATCATCCAGCGAGCCCTGGCCCTAGATCCGAATGATCCAGAGATCCGCGCGATGCTGGGGGGTACCTCGCCCGGCGCCGTCCACACTCCCGCGCCTGTCATTCCTCTGCACCGTCGGATGCCCACCCTGTCGAGCGACTCCATGCCCGCTCTTGTGATGCCCGCGCGATCCATGGCCATCACCTTCAGCGAGTTGGAGGTTCCGGCAGCGCTGCAGTACAAGTACAAGACGCCATCTCCTGAGGAGGTCCCCAGCGTGGCGGATCGAGTGGCAATCGCCTCGGGCCTGGTGGAGAAGCCGGAAGACGACGCCGAGATAAAAAGAATCCTGGCCGAGGCCGATGTGTTCGTGAAGTACGGGCTGGTAGAGCGTGCCGCCGAACATCTTCGCCACGTGTTCGAGCGGGTTCCCACGCATATCGGGGCGCACGAGCGTCTGGCTGCGGTGCTGATCCAACTCGGCCGCAAGTCCGAAGCGGCCGCGGAGCTGGAGGTTCTCGCCCATCAGCTCTTCCCGTCGAGCCGAACCGACGCAGCCACCTATGCGCGCCGAGCACTGGAGCTGAACCCGGGCGCCCGGCGGGCACAGGAGCTGCTGGCTGCAGCCAGTCGCATGACACCCGGGGCTACTCAAGCCGCACCGGCGGCAGCCAGCGCCCCTTCGCGAAAGGGGTCGACCCCCGAGCTCGAGATGATTGACAGTGGCGAAATCGAAATCCTCGGCAACAGCGGGGCCGCAGGGGACGATGTGGCAAGCAAGACCGGCGCCGTGGCGGCGCTGGCTGAGGCGTTCGGCAGCGCCGAAGTCGATGGGGGCGACGGAGGCTTCGACGAGAGGGCCACGCCTGCCACACCCGCGTCCCGACCAGCGGCAAGGGAGGAGAGCACCGTTGTCAACCGAGCGCCGCCGTCGAGTAGCGGAGATGAGGATGACGATGCGGTGTTGGGCGACCTGGAACAAGTAGATTTCTTCATCGAGCAGGAGCTGAGCGACGAGGCGCAGGCGCTGCTCGACGACCTGGAGCGGCGCCATCCTGGGCACATCCTGGTAGCCGACCGGCGCGAGAGGTTGGCGAGCCTCAAGGGGACCGCGGTGCCCAGGGAAGCGCCGGAGCCGGAGCTGACCCAGCGGGTGGAGCCGTCCCCTATGCCGCAAGTGGCCAAGGGAACCTTCGGCACGCGAGACCTCGATTCCGAGGCCGACCTGGGTCTGATGAACAAGACCATGGAGCGCTACGATGTCGCCATCCAGCACTTCACGGCGCTGCTGGGCGACCCGAAGCGTGAAGTCTTTGCCCTCACCATGATCGGGGAAAGCCAGGAGGCCATGGGCAACCACGCGGAGGCCACTCGCTGCTTCCAGGACGCGCTCAAGAGCCCGCGCGCCAGCGAGGAAGAGGCCACGCAACTCTACTTTCTGCTCGGCAACGTCTTCTACAACACGGGCGATCGTGCCGAGGCCCTCTACTACTTCGAGCGGGTCTCCAAGCGAGACCCCACCTTCCGTGACGTACAGCGCCGTTTGGCTGCGCTGAAGTCGCGCGGCAGCCCCCAGTAGCCGCCAGCCGCGTCGGGAGCCGACGCGTTCTGCTCGCCGCGTACCATCGCGCGAGGCCGAGNNCCCCGAAGGGGGAAGCGAGCGGGTAGGCGGTGGCGGGTGGAGGGCCGAAGGGTTTGGCGAGGCGGAGCGAAGCGGGCGGGGGTGGTGGCCGGTGGGGAACCGAAGGGCGGGGCGAACCCTCCCAGAGTTCCCATGTAGATGTGCCCCCGAAAGGAGGTGGGCGTGGCCGACGGTGAACATCTCTGTCGCGGCCACGACCTCCTGCGGCTACTACGGGATTACGCAAGCTGCGCACGCCTCTTGGTTTCCCGCGCAGGTGATGCTAGCGTCGCTCTCCCTGCTAGCGTCACTTCCCTTCCAGCGTCACCTTTCCCGGTTGTAGCTTGACCGGCGCCATCGCCTGATCCTCCGGAGGGCCAGAAATGCCCAGCGAGCGCGAGTACGAACAGGTCTTGCAGAACGAGCCCGCCAACGGCGACGCGTTCGTCGCTCTGCGCAAGGCCTATCGTGAGTCAGGTCGGTTCGACAAACTGGTCACGTTGTACGAGACGCGTGCCCAGGCCATCGAAGACCAAACCAAGGCCGCTGAACTCTTCTACCTCGCGGCTGAAGTCCGCTTGGACCATCTGAGCGACATTTCGGGAGCTGAGGCGGACCTAGCGCACGCGGTTAGCCGCGACGCCAGCCATCGCAAGGCTGCCAAGCGACTGAAAGACATCTACCGCGAGCAAGGCCGCACCGACGAGTACCTGACCATGCTGGAGATGGAGGCGGTGGCAGTGATGCGTGCCAAGGATACGGCGCGCATTGATGAACTGAAGACTGAGGCCGAGCAAGCCGCTGGTCCAGAGATTCAACGCATCGCTCGGGCGGTCTCCACTCCCGCCCTGCGCGGCAGCATCACGGCCGAACATCTGAAAACCGTCGAGCAGGCGCGAAAGATCTTCGCGGCCATCGGCGAGTACCAGACTGCCTGCCGCCTGTATGACCTGGAGCTGGCAGCCACCACTGATCCGAAGCGACGAGCGAACCTGACGTTCCGCCTGGGACGCATGCTGGCCGAGAAGGTTGGCGATTTGCAGCAAGCGGCCCAGAAATTGAGCGATGTGGTGCGGCTCTACCCGCGCGACGACAAGGCCTTGGATACCCTGGCCGCGGTCTTCGCCAACCCGCAGTGGACCGGAGCGGACGGACCCGAGCGAGCCGTGGGTTTGTACAGCCAGATCGCACGGCGCCGCCACGAGGCGGGTGACGTGGACAACGCGGTGGCAGCTCTGCGCAAGGCCTTGAGCGCGGTGCCTGGCCATCCCGACGCGTCCGTGCTCATGGAGCGCGTGCTGACCAGCGCGGGCCGTCTGGCTGACCTGGATCGCTTTCTGCGCGAGCGCGTGGCCACCGCGCACACCGATCAGGAGAAGATCGAGGTGTTGTTCAAGCGGGCTCAGTTGGCCCGCACCTCGCTCAACGACGTGGCCGAGGCGATGCGCATCTACCAGGAGATCGTCGCCCTGGAGCCGCCGGGCGGCACCGCCTCGCAAGAACTGGCCAAGCTGTACCTGGAACGTCAGGACTACGGCAAGCTGGCCGAGTTGCGCGAGCGGCAGCTGGAAAAGGCGACCGAACCCGAGTTCCGCCTCAACCTGCAGCGTGAACTGGCGTCTCTCTATCGCGACCGGCTGGGCGATCGCGAACAGGCCGCGGTCTACCTGCACGCCATCCTGCAAGCCCGGCCCAGCGACCCGGATGCCCTGCGTGCCTATGCCGAACATTTCCGCCAGCGCGGTGCCTGGCGTGAGCTGGCCGACGTGCTGGAGTTCGCGCTCAACCACGCTCGATCCACCGGCGCCGCGCCTTCCGAGCTGCTGCCTCGCCTGGAAGAGGTGGCGGTGATCGCCGAGACCAAGCTGGGCGACATCGATCGCGCGCTGGCGGTGTGGCGGCGGATGTTCGAGATCGATCCCAGTTACCAGCGGGCACGCGAGGCTTGCAAGCGCATCCTGCAGAAGGCCGGGCGCTGGGAAGAGATGGCGACCGTTCTCAGCGAGGACGCGGCAGCTGGCGAGCCCGAAGCCCGGGCCGAGATCCTGCGTCGCCTGGCCCGGCTGTACCTCGACAAGCTCAACGCGCCGGATCGCGCGGCTACGGTCTACCGTGACGTCCTCGCCCTCGATCCGAAGGACGTGGTCGCACTCCGCGCCGTGGTGGAGGCGTACGAACGCGCCGAACAGTGGGCTGAGCTTGCCGCCCTCTTGCGCTCCCAGGTCGAGCTGACCAGCGTCGAAGCTGAGAAGGTCAACCTTCTCCGTCGCTTGTTGGGCCTGTACGAGGAGCGACTGTCCGATCTGTCGTCCGCCTCGTGGGCTGCGGCGCAGATTCTCAAGCTCGTGCCGGGCGACCGGGACGCCCTGCTGCGCCTGGAGGGCATCTTCGAACGGTCGAATGACAGGCCTCGGCTGGTCAAGATGCTCGAGTACCACCTCCGCTACGCCACGTCCGCGGAGGAGAAACTGGGCCTGGTCCGGCGCATCGCCGACCTCGTGCAAAACCAGCTCGGCGATTTCGATCGAGCCATCCCGTACTGGGAGAACGTGCTCAAGCACGTCCCCGGTGACCAGCAGGCGCTGCAGGCGTTGCTCGCGGGTTACGACAAAGCGGGACGGCTGGAGGATGTGGCGCGCACGCTGGACCTGCAGATCCTCGCTGCGGCCGCCGATCCGTCGGCACAGGCAGAACTTCTGCGCCGGCTGGCTCGTCTGGCCGGCGAAGGACTCAAAGACACTCCGCGCGCCCAAAAAGCGTGGCAGGACCTGCTCAAGATCCTGCCCGCCGATCGCGAGGGACTGGAGGCGCTATCGGTTCTCGCGTCGGAGCAGTCTGATTGGGGAAGCTTGGCGGACCTGCTTGCACTCCGTGTCGGGATCGCGACCAATCCGGCCGACGCCGTTCCCCTGGCGCTCCAGCGCGCCAGCCTGCTGGTCGAGAAGCTGGATGATTCGGCCGAGGCGATCCGCGCGCTGGAACACATCATCAGCGATCTCGATCCCGCCAGCCTGGAGGCACACCATGCCTTGCGCGGGGTGGCTGAGGCCCGCAACGATTGGCCGCGCGTGGCGATTGTGGCGGAACGGCAACTGAGCTTTGCCACCGATCCCAGGGAGCGGGTCGCGCGGGCGCTGGAAATCGGATGCCTGTACCGCGACCGCCTGCAGGATGCAAAGAAGGCCATCAACGCCTTCGAACGGGTGGTCGAGATCGAGCC
>PMZX01000500.1:0-5152 GCA_003170035.1 Myxococcales bacterium
GCCTCGCGGATCTTGCGCTTGCGCTTGACCGAGGGCTTCTCGTGGTAGCGGCGGCGCTTGATCTCCTGGAGGATGCCTTCTTTCGACATCTTCTGTTTCAGGATCTTCATCGCTTTTTCGATGGAATCCCGAACTTCGACTTCCAAGGGGCGTCCGAGCAGTGTCTCCAAGCAGTTTCCTCCAGGGTCCGATTTCAGAGGGGAGTGGAGATTAAGCACTGTGTGAGGCTCCGGTCAAGGACGCGTGTGAGGGCAACACGTCGCATCCGCAAATCTGTATTGAGCATCACTAAAAAAAATCTTTACACTGCGCGAAGTGAGTTGTATCACAACAGAGCGCGGAGGTTGCGAGAGAGCTTCGTGCCACAGACCGGGCGATCTGAAAAGCCAGAAGGAGACAAGCCATGATGGGGGCTAAGGTATTTACGGCAACGAAGGCAAAGGACCGAGATGAGCTGGGAGAAGTGCTCACTCGTTGGATCCACGACAATCCCAAGGCGCGGATCATCGACAAGGTCGTGACGCAGAGCTCAGACCGAGAGTTCCACTGCCTGAGCATCACGATCTTCTACGAAATGCAGCAGTAAGGCGCGCCGCCCGCGCCAGGCCAGGCGCTGTGATGGGACCCTAGGAGGGTTCGCTTCGCCGTTCGGCCCCCCAATTCGTGCAATAATCCGCGCAATGCGTGTTGGATTTCTCGTCAGGCGCGGCAACCCTGATGGGCCCGCGCTAGCCACTTTGCTGGCTGATGGGCTGCGCGCCCGTGGATGCGAAGCGGTCTTCGTTGACGACTACGGCGAAGACCCACCGCCAGGTTTTCCGAGCGGACCGGGCGCCGCGGTGGCCAGAGATGCGGACATCCTGGTTGCACTGGGTGGCGATGGAACCTTTCTGCACGGCGCAGACCTAGTTGGGGATCACGATGTTCCTTTGCTTGGCCTGAACCTGGGCAGCCTCGGCTTTCTCACGCCCTACGCCACGTCCGAGGCGGGCGCCGCGCTTGTCGATGCTGTGGAAGGCCGCCTCGGCGTCGAGGAGCGGATGCGGCTGCTCGTGACCCTGCGTGGCGGTGGCGGACGGGCCGAGAGCCACAGCGCGCTCAACGAAGCGGTGATCACACAGCGGAACCTCGCTCGTCTGATGGACTTGGCCGCGTCTCTCGACGGAGACACCATCGCGACCTACAAGGCCGACGGGCTCATCCTTTCCACGCCCACGGGGTCCACGGCCTATAACCTGTCAGCCGGTGGCCCCATCCTGACGCCCGATCTCGAGGCCATTGTCTTGACTCCGATCTGTCCTCACACGCTGACCAACCGTCCTTTGGTGGTTCGCGCTGACAGGACGCTGTCGGTCACCAATGTGTCCTCCGACCACGCCATCCTGACGGTGGACGGCTTGTGGAGCCGAGAGGTGGAACCTCATGACGTAGTCGAGGTGTGCAAGGCGACGCGGCCCCTACGTATATTCCGGCCGCGCAGTTCGTTCTTCGGTATCTTGCGCCAGAAACTGTCTTGGGGAGAACGCAAGGTCTGAGGCGAGCAACCGTCAGGCCCAGTTGCCGAAACTCCAGTCATGCTGAATCTTCTGCGGGTATCTGGCTTCGCCCTCATCGACGAGGTCGAGGTAACTTTGGGACCGGGCTTGACCGTCATCACCGGTGAAACTGGGGCTGGCAAGAGCCTTCTGGTCGAGGCGCTGGGCCTGTTGCGCGGGGGCCGCGCCAGTGCCGAGATGATTCGTGCGGGCTGCGAGGAGGCGCGGGTCGAGGCCGTGTTCGAGCTGCCGGCTGGATGGGAGGTACGCGAGCGCCTGCTGGCCGAGGGTCGCGCCGTGGAGGAGGGGCTGGTGGTCCGGCGCGCGGTCGCGCGGTCTGGCCGAGGCCGCATCCACCTGGGTGGCAGCCTGGCCAGCGCGGCGGATCTCGCGTCCAGCGTGGGCAATCTCGTCGACATCACCTCGCAGCACGATCAGCACCTGCTCACNNTGCGGCAGGCGTACCAGGCGCTCAGCGACGCGCGCGCCGAACTGGACCGGTTCGACGCCGATGCGCGGGCGCGCGCCGAGCGCGAGGATCTCTTGCGCTTCCAGCTCTCCGAACTCGAGCAGGCAGAATTGCAGCCCGGCGAGGATGAGGCCTTGCGGGCCGAGCGCGAGCGAACCAAAGGTGCGGAAAAGTTCCTGGCTGCCTGCACGCGCGGCGAGGAGGTTCTCTACTCCTCGGACGACGCGGTCTCGGGCCGGATCGCGGGCGTGGCACGCGAGATCGCAACCTTGGCGCAGCTCGATCCGGCGCTTGTGCCCGTTGTGGAAACTCTTCGTTCGGCCCAGGCGCAGGTGGAGGATGCCGCGAGCGAACTGGGGCGATACTCCGGTGGCATCCGCTTCGACCCGGAGCGGTTGATCGAGATCGAGGAACGCCTGTTCCTCATCGGTCGCCTGATCCGCAAACACGGCGGCTCGGTTGCGGCAGCCATCGAGCGGCGTGAGGCGATCGGCCGGGAGATCGCTGCGCTGGGCTCCTTCGAGGAAGGGCTGGCGGCGCGCAAGGCGACGGCCGAGGCCGCGATGGAGCGTATGACGGCCCTGTGCGAACAGGCCTCGGAGCAGCGGCGCAAGGCCGCGCGTGTACTGGGCCGGCGCATGGACGAGACGTTGCGCGATCTGGGTTTGGTCGGGGCGCGGGTGCCCATCGTGGTCGAGGATCGGGACGAGCCTGGTCCGCGCGGCAAAGACCGGGTGGGCTTTCTCTTCGCGCCCAACCGGGGCGAGGAGCCGCGGCCGCTCGACCGCATTGCCTCAGGAGGCGAGCTGTCACGCGTGATGCTTGCGGTCAAACAAGCCCTGGCCAAGGAGGACGAAGCCCTGACCTACGTTTTTGACGAGGTCGACGCGGGCGTGGGCGGTGGCACGGCTGAGGTGATCGGCCGCAAGCTCAAGTCCACCGCGGCCCATCGCCAAGTGTTGGTCGTGACCCATCTGCCGCAGATCGCTGCTTTCGCCGACCACCACATCAAGGTGACCAAGGAAACCAGCAAAGGGCGCACCACGATCCGCGTGGCAGTCCTGACCGGCCCCGAGCGCGGGGTCGAGATTGCCCGCATGTTGGGCGGCGCCAGCCCCTCGCCCGAGGCTACAGCCCACGCAGACGAGATGCTGAGGCGTGCTAGGGGCTAGCGAGCGGGGAGGAGGTGGCGGGTGGGGGGCCTAAAGGCGGAGCGGACCCTCCCAGGATCCCCATTACGATGATGAAGTTGACGTTTGGCCGACGGTGTGGTCGTTTCATGGGGTGGGCCGTTCGTTAGTTCCCAAACGAAGAAAGCGGCGGTCGTCGCATGTCCGCAGTTCTCTGGGTCTGGGAACGCTGCTGGTCGCCCTGACCGGCGTGAACGTGTACTTCTTCTTCTTCCGTGACGACACGGCCGTGCGCAAGCTGATGCAGCCTGTGTCCACCGAACAGACGCTGGGCGAAAGCCGGAAAGAGCTGGCCAAGGATTCGATTCCGCGATCGCTCCTGGGCGCCTCGTGGAAGGGCAATGACCACGCGGGTACCGGGGCGCAGCCCACGGCCGCCGGGTCGGATCGAGCGGGCTCTCCGGCGTCGCGAGCCGCCAACGGAGACAGCGACGGGCACGTGATGGAAGGCGAGTTCGGGCCCTCGGACACGCTCAGCACGGTTCTGGCACGGGAGAGCTTCGGATCAGCGGCGGTCGCAGTGACGCGGGCTCTCTCCAAGTTGCTCGACCCCAAGTTGATTCGCCCCGGCGAACGCTACGCGGTGACCCGCGATGACGAGGGAACAGCCACTTCCTTCGAATACGCACCAACACCCGTTCTCCGCTACGTAGCCAGCCAGAAGCCGGACGGCACCTGGCAGGCGCGCAAGGAGGAAAAGCCGCTGGTGGTGAAGAGCGCAGATGTCTCGGGGACCATTGACTCGTCCCTCTACGAATCGGTGTCCAAGGCAGGTGAGTCAGGCGCGCTGGTGAGCTTGCTGGTCGACTTGTTCGCCTGGGACATCAACTTCTACATCGACACGCACCCTGGCGATCACTGGAAGGTCGTGGTGGAAAAGCAGTACCTGGGCGGCCAGTTCTACAAATACGGCAGCCTGCTGGCCGCGGAGTACGGCGGCAAGGCCGGCACCTTCCGGGGGTTCTACTGGAATCCTTCAGGGCAGCGCGGCCGTGGCCGCTACTACGATGAAAAGGGCCAGGCCTTGGCCAAGAGCATGCTCAAGACTCCTCTGCGCTTCGTACGCATCAGCTCGAAGTTCGACCGGCATCGCTTTCACCCCATCTTGCACCGCATGAAAGCCCACTTGGGCATCGACTATGCGGCGCCCGTTGGAACGCCGGTATGGGCCACAGCCGGTGGCAAGACGGTTGAGGTCGGAATGAAGCCGGGCTCGGGCAACACGGTGGTAATCAACCACGGCAACGGGCTCCAGACGCGCTACTACCACCTGTCCCGCTTCGCCAAGGGGATGAAGCCGGGCAAGCAGGTTCAGCAGAAAGAGGTCATCGGCTACGTGGGGACCACCGGGCTGTCAACCGGCCCGCACTTGCACTTCAGCGTCACCCGGGCCGGCGTGTTCATCGATCCCAGCAAGCTCACCATCTCGCGCGAGCCACCGGTGGCAAACCGGGCGGCCTACCTTGAGGCCATACGCTCTCGTCTGGCGGCCTTGCGCGTCCTGCCGCCTGCCGTCGCCAAGAACTGAGGCCGAGAGGTATACTGGGGCCATGGTTCGAGTTCTGCTTGGCCTCGTGAAGGGCGGCATCGTAGGGGTCGCCGTCGGGTTCGCAGCCTCGCGTGTCGGCCTGGGCGCGGGCGCCACAGCCTGGCTCGTGTACGGTGCGGTGGGCTTCCTGGTGGGGATCGTATGCGGCAAGCCCCCGTGGCGGCAGGAAACCGTCTGGACGTCCATCGTCAAGGGCGTCGTCGGGCTGGCGGTGTGCATGGGCCTCTTCTGGGTCGCGCAGAAAGCGCTTGGGGGCATGCAGGCGCCCGCGCTGCTCCTGGCGCCACTGGGCGTCGCGGATGGGAAGGCCCTGGTGTCGGTGCCGGCCTTACTGGGCCCCCTCATCGGAATCTTGTACGGCGTGTTCGTCGAGGTGGACGACGGCGGCAAGACGGCACCGGCGGACAAG
>PMZX01000500.1:5210-5364 GCA_003170035.1 Myxococcales bacterium
GGCTCGGGTGCCGGGGTCTGGAGCTCGCTGCGTTCCTGGGCGCGCCGCCGGCGAAAGAAGATCACCTCTTCCGCCAAGCCCAGCACCACATAGGAGAGCACGAGAAACAGGAAGATGAACGCCTTCTCCAAGCCGGCCATGACGATGGCCGCGC
>PMZX01000408.1:0-4402 GCA_003170035.1 Myxococcales bacterium
TCGAAGGCGTCCACGATGGCCTGCGCCGGGATGCGACTGGACCGCGGGCGCAGGTCATGGCCGTGCTGCCAGCGCCAGTAGTCAGCGCGTCTGGGATTGATGTCTAGGGCAATCCCATAGGAATGGGCGCTGGTGCGGTCGGTGCCGGCGATGTTTCTGCGCGCGAAGGCGCCCCCCAGCGGCAGGATCGTCCGACGCAGTTCGGGATGGGTGTCAAGCAGCAGGCGCAAGTGCTCTTCCACGCTAGCCAGGGGGCCCGCGATGCGCGCATGGACCAGGATCTTCTGGCCGAGGAATTCCACTCGGCGCAAGGCCGGCCGGCCGCGACGGTAGGTGAACTCGAACAGCGGCTCGACGCGCACCCGGCCGGGATCATCGTTCTCGGGACGCCCCGCGACCACGGGACCGCGACGGTAGGGAATCGAGAACATGTCGTGCAGATCGGGATCCGCCAGCATCTCATCGAGGGTCTTCTTCCGGCCGTCGTCGTAGGGCAGAAGCTGGCCCTCTTCGAGGCGCGCATGCCACTGGCTCTTTTCGCGCACCGGTTGCGCGCCGTAGTACCGCTGCAGGCAGAGCAAGGGCGCCGGCGGTGCCTCGGGCGACGGCGCAGGGCTTGCGGGCCCCGCATCGGTTGCGAGGAAGAGGGCCGCAAGCAACAGGCCAGCCAAGAGATTCACGCGACCATGCTACCAGCGGTCGGGAGCGGGCGCGCATGCTACGATTGATGTGCAACTCCCCAGCGGTGCAATGGTAAGAACCCGCGACGATGCCTGGTTTGAGATTCATCAGAAACTCGGAACAAATGCCGCTGGCCGGAGGCCCGCGCTCGCGCGTGGCAGCCTATGACCTCGGGTCGAACTCGTTTCACCTGCTGGTGGCCGAGGCGAACGGTCAAGGTGGCCTGCTCCTGCTGGAACAGGCACAGGAGATGGTGCGTCTGGGCGCGGACTCGCTGCGCGATGGAGTCATCCCCGAGGCCAGCTTCGCGCGCGGCCTGGATGCCCTGCGCAAGCTGCGCAGCCTGGCTGATCAGCACCGGCCCGAGAGCACGGTGGCGGTCGCCACCAGCGCCATTCGCGAGGCATGCAACGGTGCCGAGTTCTTGAGAGCTGTCCATCGCGAAGTGGGACTGGCCGTCGAGGTGCTCGATCCAGTCAAGGAGGCTACGCTCATCTACTGGGGCGCGCGNNCGATTGTCTGTTCGCCACCTCCATGCCCATGGGCGTGCTGCGCTTGCGTGACGAATGCAAGTTCACCGGCAAGATGTCGCGCGCCGACATCCTGACTGCCGAGACGCGCGTGCGCGCGCTGGTGCAGCCGGCGATCCGGCAGATGCAGAAGGTCGGCTTTGACTTCGTTACCTTCACCTCGGGCACGGCCCTAGCGCTGGCCCGGCTGGCCAAGGGCAGCGCGGGTAAGGTCGCGCCGCTCGCGGGCAAGTCCGGGGAAGGGATGGGTCGCCATCTCGGGCTGTCGCTCGACGATCTGAAGACGCTGGAACAGCGCTTGGCCGAGGCCAGCGTCGAGGAGCGTGCCGCCATCCCGGGGCTGAGCGCGCTGCGTGCGGATACGCTCTTGCCCGGCACGGTGGTGCTGCGGACCCTGCTGGAGTTGACTGGCTATCCCGGCGCCCTGGTGTGCGAGAGCGCGCTCAAGGAAGGCCTGGTGGTGAACTACTTTGCCCACCGAGATGCGGGCCTGGCTGCGGATCTGCCGGAAGAGATCTAGGGCCGCCTCTCGTGGATTGGTAGCAGGTTGGGAGGCCGGGTTGACGGCGGCGGCGANNGTCCCGAAGTCCCCGCAGGGGGAGCCGGTGGCCGGAGCCGGTGGCCGGAGCCGGTGGCCGGACCCGGATTCGGATCCAGTTCCAGTCCCCGGTGGTGCGTCCCGAAGTCCCCGAAGGGGGATTCGGTTGCCAAAATCAGTACTCGACATGTCGTCGAGCGCGAATCGACGTTTGTGTCGATATTGACGCTTGCAAAAACTCTCGCTCACCTGTAGGTGTCCCTCCTACGGAGGAACCAATGAGCGGAACCACTTCCAGTCGCACCAGCCGAGGTCTTGTCAGGATCGCGTACGCCAAGGACGGATGCTCCAGGGCAGGATCGATTCGAGAGCAGCTCGGGTGCTGCGCCATCGCCACGTTGCTCGCACTTGCGCTGCCCGGCTGTCAGGGTGGCCGCTCTGACAGCCGCTCGGCCGTCGAGTCCACGCGACGGGCTGTGACCACGGTTCCCGCGCCGGGCGCCGATACGCCGCTTTCCGTTCTGGTCGCTGCGGTCAATTCTGCCAACACGAAGCTGGCGGATCTGGTCGCCGCCGTCAACGACGAAGGGGGGATCGACCAGGCCTCCGACGACGTCGCTCTCATGGCTGCCAAGTTGGGCAACGCGGCCGCGAAGACCATCGAGCAGACCGATATACGCGAGCTCGAGCAGACCTCCGCGAAAAAGGTCGAAGGTGCCGCGGCTGCCGCGCACGCTTCGGCGGCCGGTCTGGTGCAGATGGCGGCCAAGGTCATGGGAGGAGCCAGCGCGAATGACATGGTCGGCGAGATGGGCGCCGCCGTCGCGGGCGCCAACACCTCGGCTGTCACGGTTGCGGACGCTGCCGCCAAGCTTGCGGCGGCCGGGGACATCTGCGGCAGCAAGATGGGTCACAAGGACAACCTGAACCAGGCGTCGGTTGCGATGTCGGGTGCCAAGAGCGCGGCGGACGGTCTGGCCTCTGCGGCCAACAACGCGGCTCAATCAGCTTCGGGAAGTCTTGCGCTGGTGCTCGGCAACCTGGCGACCGTCGCTTCCGACAACAGCGCTTCGGCAACGGGTCTCATCAATGCCCTCGACGCCGCAAAGGCTGGTATGGACGGGAGCAACCCGGGTGCCGGCCTCGACACGGTGTCTTCGGCGGCTGCCAGCCACAAAGTCAAGGCCGGGAACCTGGCGGACGCGGCCGCCCAGGTCGCGGGGGCGATGGACCCTGGTAGCAACAGCGAGACTCTCGCCAAGCTGATGCAGGCGGGTGCCGGAAACGCACTGGCCACCGCCACGAATGCGGAGCAGGACGCGCTCAAGAAGTTGGCCTCCGCGATCGCCGCAGGTCAGACCGCGGGCGCGGCCATGAGTGCCGCGGCAAACAAGGAGCAGAAGACGGGGACGAACGACAGCAAGGCCAACCTGGCCAGCATCGCCGAAGAAGCCAACCACGCTTCCGCCAAGGTGGCCAACGGCGCTGCCAAAGCGACGGAAGCTTCCTCGAGCGTCGGCGCTTCCGCGGCTTCGCAGAAGCAGACTGACGCTGCGATTGCAGCGGCTCACGTGATGGCCGCCAGTCTTGCTCAAGCAGCGGGGGCAGAGATGACGGCCGACGATACCGAGGGCGATCCGATTGCCATCCCCGAGCTTGCGGCGATGATGGCCGCCGCACGGAATGCACAAGGGCGGCTTGCCGAAGCGGCCGCCAAGGCGATCGAGGGCGCAGCTCCTGCAATCGAGCTCAGCGAACTGGTGGCCATGACCGGGACGGCTGCGGCGGCCGCCAACACCCAGGCGGAACAGGTGGCGGCGATCGCGCAGCAGGCCGCCTCGGACACAGAGGACTCCGATCTTTCGGCGCAACTCCAACAACTCCAGCAAGCCGCCGAAGACAAGCAAACCGGGCTTGCGGTCGGGCAGAAGTCTGCGGACACGGCCAAGAAGCTTTCGATTCAGGGGGCGGACCCCACCGCCGAGGTCGCCTCCATGGGCAGCGCCGCGAAGAACGACAAGGTCAAGGCCAAAGGGATCGCCCAGGCGGCTACCGGCGCCGCCACCGCGCTCGATCCGGGTGGCATCGCAGAGTCTCTGGCCAAGACAGCATCGGCCGCGGCAAGTGATGCGGTCGATACCTGTGGCGGCACGGCACAGGCGGCCTTGAAGGAGCTGGCCTCCTCGCTGGCCGCGGCGCACACCGTGGGCGCCAGCCTGAGCGCGGCCGCAAGGAAGTTGGTCCACACCGGGTCAGTCGACAGCCAAGAGAAGATGGCGGGCGTGGGTGCCGAGGCCAACAAGGCGTCGGCTCACCTGGCCAACACCGCCTCCAAGACGATGGATGGGGCGCGTGAGTCGGAAGTGAGCCCCGATGTCTCACAGCAGATGGAAGGAATGGCATCCGCAGCGCAGGTGGCGGCAATGGGCATGGCGGGAGCCGCGGCCAAGGCCATGGATCCTACCTCCAACTACGACGAAGACCGCGTGGTCGAGTTGGGGGCGATGCACGCGACCCAGCGGGTTGCCAGCAATACCATGGCCCAGGCGGTATCCAATTTCATGGGCGGCAGCAGCGCCTCGGTCAGCGCCGGCCAGCTCTCGCAGATGGTGGCGGTCTCAGCCACGGCGGCCAACATGACGGGCGAGCAGGT
>PMZX01000408.1:4411-22657 GCA_003170035.1 Myxococcales bacterium
CCTGCTGCGCTCGAACAGGCGGCGAGCGACGACCGGCCGAAAGCCCGGAACACGGCCGACACGGCTGCGAGTACCGCTGCGACGATGGCGCCGAGTGGCAGCGCCGAGTCCATCGCAATGACAGCTTCAGCGGGGACAGGCGACGCAGCCCCGGCCTGTGCGGGGGCAAGCCAGCAGGCGCTCACCAAGCTCGCCTCCTCGATGGCGGCCGCGCACACGGTGGCCGCCAGCTTGGCGGCTGCCGCGGCCAAAGCCGAGCGGGAGAAGACCGCTGACAGCGTCGCCAAGCTGGCGACGGCCAAGGCGGAAGCGCACAAGGCCGCCGCGCAGCTCAGTAACTCCGCCGAGACTGCCATGGAGGGCACCGGCGAGCTGGGTCTCGACCCCGAGGGCAAAGGGGAGATCGACGCCACCAACGTGGCGGCGCACTCTGTCGCCGCGAGCCTGGCGAACGCCGCGAGCCAGAGCCCGACTGACGTGACCGCGACTTGCGGGGATACCGCCCCCGCTGCCGACCTCGGTGCCATGGCCGGTGCCGTGCGCGTGGCCTCGAATCGCCTGGCGCAGGCGGTGGCGACCACGATGATGAACGTGGCGCCCTCTGCCGACGCCGGCAAGCTCGTGCAGATGACGACGGTCGCCACGGTTGGAGCCAACAACACAGCCGAGTCGGTGGGCGGCACCGCCGACGCCATGGCCCAGAAGACGCAAGATCCCACCAAGTCCACGGCCTTGCAGGGCATCAAGCAAGGAGCGGCAGACAATCAAACCGCGCTCGCGCTGGGGAAGAAGTCCGCGGAAACCGCCAAGGAATTCACCAAGGAGAATGGCGACACCAGCGGCAAGACCACGGAGATGAAGGCGACCGCAAACAGCGATCAGAACAAAGCCAAGGGCATGGCGGACGCAGCCGGGGGCGCAGCGGAAGTCCTGTCCCCGGGTGGGCTTGGCGAATCGCTGGCCAAGACGGCAAGCGCGGGAGCCGACGTAGCTCCCGCGGCTTGCGACAACGCGAGCGCGGACGCGCTGAAGAAGCTGTCGTCTTCGATGGCTGCCGCCAGCAACGCGGCCGCCAGCCTGGCCGCTGCCAGCGAAAAGGCACAGAAGGTGAATACGGCGGAGAGCCATGCCAAGGTCGTGAGCGCCAAGTCCGAGACGAACCAGGCGGCGGCCAAGCTTGGCAATGCGGCGAACAAGGCGATGGAGTCGGTGGCTGAAGTGGGTGTGGCCGTCGGAGCGAAATCGGCCATCGAGAGCGCGGCTGCCATGGCACACACGACAGCGGCCAGCATGGCGGAGGTGGTGAGCGCTACGGACGGCAGCGTGACTCTTGGGGACGCGCCTGTGGCAGCGCTGGGCGCGATGATGGGCGCGCTTCGCACGGCTGTGACCGGTCTGGCGCAGGCGACTTCAACCCAACTCTCCGGTGTCGGGGCTTCGGCCAGCGCCGGCCAGTTGGGGCAGATGACGGCGGACATGGCCGCGTCGGCATCCACCACGCAAGATAAGGTCGGCAAGACGGCCGGTGCGCTCGCCGCGAAGACATCGGACAGTGGCAAGGTTGCGACACTCAATACCTTGAAGCAGGGGGCAGAAGACCAGGGCACGGCGAAACAGCTCACCAAGCAGGCAGCCGAGACGTCGAAGCAGTACTCGAGCCCCTCGCTCGGCACGAGCGGATCGGCGGACGCGCTTGGTGTGGCGGCGAACGCGGATCAGCCCAAGGGCAAGGCCCTGTCCGACAAGGCGGCCAACACGGCCGCGATCGTGACCCCGGGAAGCAACGCCGAGGCGCTGGCCAAGGCGGCGTCGGCAGGGGCGACGAACGCTCCGGCGACTTGCGGTGGGGCCGCCCAAGAAACCTTGAAGAAGCTGGCTTCTTCCATGGCGGCTGCCCACACCACGGGCGCAGCGCTAGGCGGCGCGGTGAGGGACGCCGAGCAAAACAAGAGCCCCACGAGCAGGACCAAGGTTTCGACCATGAAAGCGGAGGCGCACGACGCCGCCGCGCAGCTTGCGAATTCAGCGGCCAAGACCATGGAAGCCGCCGGATCGCTCGGGTTGAGCCCAGCCGCCCAGGCACAGATGGAGGCCGCGGTGGCAGCAGCACATACCGCCGCAGCGGGCCTGGAACATTCCGCTTCGGTACCGAAGACCGAGGACATGGCCTCGTGCAATGACCCCGGCGTCGCCATCGACCTCGGCGCTTCGCTCGCATCGGCGCGTGTGGCCAGCAACAGTCTCGCGCAAACGGTCGCTCAGCTATCCGGGGGGATGGGCGCCTCGGCCGGAGCCCGTCAGCTCATGCAGATGGTAGCAGCCGCGACCGCAGCCTCGAACACCTCGGCCGATCATGTTGCCGGCACGGCTGGCGTCGAGGTGGCGGCGAACCCGGGCAGCACAAAGTCCGCGTCGCTCACCAATGTCAAGCAGTCCGCCCAGGACAAGGGCAGCTCGGTCACTCTCGCCAACAAGAGTGCCGAGGCGGCCCAGCAGTTCGCCAGTGGGGGAAATCCCGCGGGTGCCGCGTCCGCGATGAAGGGCGCGGCGTCCGACGACAAGGTGAAGACCAAGTCGATGGCCGATACCGTAGCCACCTCGGCCGGCACTATCGCGCCTGGCGGCAACGCCCAAACCGTCGCCAAGACGGCTTCCGCGGGCGCGACGAACGCACCCGCGACGTGCGGCGGCGCCAGCACCAACAGCATGAAGAAGGTGGTTTCCGCCATGGCTGCCGCCCAGACCGCCACGGCGGCGCTGAACGCGGCCAGCAAGAAGGTCGTCACCTCAAAGACCGCCGAGAGCGTCGCGAAGATGAACGCGGCTGCCGCCGAGGCGAGCAAGGCAGCCTCCCACCTGGCCAACAGCACGGCCAAGACGATGGAGGGAACCGGGGCGCTCGGGCTTAGCGCCGCGCAAATCGCGACGGTCGAGACTGCGCTTGTGGCGGCCCACACCGTCGCGGCCGGGCTCGCCCAAACCGCTGTGCAGATCAAGACCGACAACGCCGCAACCTGTGCGGATCCTGCGATCACCGATCTCTCGGCGCAACTTGCGGCGGGCCGCATGGCCAGCAACGACATGGCGCAGATGACCGCGCAGACTTCGTCGAAGATGGCCGCCTCCGGGTCCTCGGGGCAGGTTGCACAAATGACTGCGGCCGCGGTGGCCTCCACCAACACGGCGGCAAACGAGGTCGCTGACACCACAGACAAGATGGCGCAGTCCACGAACGATACGGCCAAGAAGACAACCCTGACGGGAATGAAGTCGGCGGCCAGCGACAACGCTTCGGCGCAGATGCTCGGCCAGAAGGCCGGGGATGCGGCGCAGGCTTCCTCTGGCAACGGCGCGAATACCGTCAACACCGCCGCGGCGATGAATTCCGCTGCGGTCGATGACAAGCCCAAGGCCAAGGCCGTCTCCGATTCGGCGACCGCCATGGCTCAGAATATGGCACCGGGCAGCAACTCCGAGTCACTCTCCAAGCTGTCAAAGTCCGGCGCGGCCGAGTTGCCCGCATCCAGCAGCCCGAATTCCTCGCAGGAGATGTTCAAAAAGCTCGCCTCGGCCATGGCAGCGGCCAATACCTCGCTCGCCACGCTGGCCAAGGCGAGCGACCAGTCTGCCAAGACCAAGACGGCGGACTCCAATGGCAAGAAAGAAGTTGCGGTCAAGGACACCAACCAGGCGGCGGGTCAGCTTGCGAACATGGCTGCCAAGACGATGGAGGATGCGAGTGCGCTCGGCCTCTCGACAGCCATGCTGGCCCAGGTGGAGAGCACAGTGACTGCGGCGCAGACGATGGCAGCCGGCTTGGCCCACGCGGCAGCAGAGACAGCTTCCAACGACGTCGCAACCTGTGCCGACTCTTCATCTGTGTCCGAGATCGGGGCCGCAGTGGCCTCCGGGCGCGCGGCAACAACCAGCCTGTCGGAATCGACCGCGCAGATGCTCGGTGGTGTCGCCGGATCGCTCAGCGCGGGTCAACTCGCTTCCATGAACGCCGCCGCAGCGGTCGCCGCCAACGCAGCCGCCGACCGCGCAGGCGCGATGGCCGGAACGGCAGCTTCGGCTACCAGCGACCCCGTCAAGGCTGGCGTGCTCAATGCGGTCAAGCAGGCTGCCAATGACAAGGCCAACGCGCTCCTGATGACTCTGAAGGGGGCTGAGGCTGCCCAGATCTTCGCGAACGGCACCGGGAGCCCGGCCAGCGCAGCCAGCAATCTGATCGGCGCCGCCATGGCTGACAAGAGCAAGGCCAAGGCACTTGCCGATGCCGTGGCCTCGGCGGCCAATCAATCGGACGCCGGGGGCAACACGGAGACCATCGCGAAGCTTGCCTCGGCCGGGTCCAGCGGCGAGGCGGTCAACGGCGCGGTCGCGACCGCGGCGCAGACCGCGGAGAAGAAACTGGCGTCCGGGCTGGCGACTGCCCAAATCGCTTCGGCGGTCTTGGCCGTCGCGGCGGAAAAGGCCCAGAACCTCAAGTCGGCGGAAAGCATGGCCAAGCTGTCCTCGGCGGTCAGCGAGGCGCAGGCCGCGGCCGCGCAGGCCGCGAACACGACCGCCAAGACCATGGATGGCGCCGCTGGGCTGGGCTTGAGCTCGTCGCAAGCCGCCCAACTCGAAAACACGTTGGCAGCGATGCACGCGGTGACCGCGGGCCTCGCCAGCGCGGGAGCCCAGCACCCGACCGGCGACAGCGCAGCCTGTGGCGATCCAGCCAAGGTTGCCGACCTCGGCGCAATGCTCGCCGCGGGTCGGAACGCCGCCAACTCGATGGCTCAGTCGTCGGGTCAAATCGCGGGCACCACGGGCTCGCAGGTGTCCTCGCGGCTTACGCAGTTGGTGGGCGCAGGCGCAGCCGCCTCCAACACCGCGGCCAAGAAGGTTGGCGGCGCCGCGACGATGGTCGCCCAAGCCACGGCGGACGCCACAAAGAAGGCCAGCCTGACGGCCCTCGTGCAGGCGACCGCCGACAAGGTCACGGCGCTTGCAATGGCCAGCAAGACCGCGGACGCCGCCAAGGCGCTCGCCAGTGGTGGCGGGAATGTCGGGAGCGTGGCGTCCGACATGCGTTCAGCAGCCAGCAACGACAAGATGAAGGCCAAGTCGACTGCGGATGTATCCGCTTCAACCGCGGGGGTGCTTGCGTCCGGAAGCAACGCGGAGTCGGTTGCGAAACTCTCATCCGCGGCTGGCACCGGCGATCCGACGAGCGGCGCGGTGGCCAGTGCGCTCGATACAGCGATGAAGAAACTCTCGTCATCGGCGGCTGCCGCAAACACGGTTTCGGCGGCCCTCGCGGCGGGAGTTGCCAGCGCGGCCTCCAGCAGCACGGCCGACAGCCTGTCGAAGGTTGTCATGGGGGCGAAGGCCGCCGCCGTCGCCGCGGCCCAGTTGAGCAACAGCGCGACCCAGGTGTCGAATTCGGCGAGTTCGTTCGGCCTGAGCGCGGGCATGCTGGGCCAGCTCAAGGCCACCCTGGGGGTCATGCAGAGCGCGGCGAGCGCGCAATCCAAGGCAGCGGCTCAGGCGACCAGTGCGATGGCCGGATCGTGCAGCAGTGCCTCGGCGCTTTCGGGCCTGGACGCGGCGGTGGCATCCGCCAACACGCAGGCCAGCAGTCTGGCCGGCACGATGGGGCAGATGCTCGGGGGGCTCGCTGCATCGCCCAATCGCGCCCGGATGGTCGGGATCATGGGCGCCGTGGCCGCGGGCGCGAACGCGTCGACACGAGGATTGATCGACGCGGCTCAGACGGTCGCTGCCAACACCACCGATACGCGACTGCTCGCTAACCTGACGGCGTTGCTATCCGCCGCCAGCAACAATGGGTCGGCGCTCAGTTTGGCTGGCAAGGTGGCCACCGCGGCGCAGACCTTTGCCTCCGGCGGCGCCACGTCGGGGGTTCTCTCGGATCTTGCGGCGGCCGTCAGTGCGGCCAGCACCTTCGTGGCCAATCTCGGCGCGGCAGCAGGCGCGGCCGCAGCCGGTACACTCACCGCCCAGATCGCCCTGCTAGGCGATCCGAACCTGTGGACCGTGACCAACGGCACCGCGATCCGTAGCTCGTTGTCGACCACCGGGTTCGACTCGCTGTCGATTGCGTCGGGCGGGTATACCCCGCTGGTCAGCGCGCCCATGTCGAGCGCCGACATCCGCGCCATCGCGGGGCCGAGTCTGACGAAGATGTCGTACGCATTGTGGATCCCCACTACCGCGCCCAATCCGAAATGGGTCGGCGCGACGCAAATGTACGTGTCTTCGCGGAGTGCGAACGTCTCCAACGCGTACCTCGGACAGATCGAGCTCACCAACCTGGCGGTGCAGACCTTCCTGCGGCCCACGTTCAACGTGCCGGCCGTTGTGCAGTCCGTGGTCAACGGAAACTACAGCGACGTCATTGTCACGATCGTGCTGAACGTGAACGCCGGGACCCAGGGCTGGCTGGTGAACGACCTACACTTCGGCACGTGACGTTGAAGGCACGCTGGCGGCTCGTACGCGNNGTCCTCATGGCTTGGGCATCTTGAATCGACTCGCCGGGATCTTCTCGTCGAGCACCAGGCTGATGATGCGGCCCTCGACCGTGGTGGGGCCTGCGGTCATCTTCTCCAGGTACCAGGTCTTGATGCCCTTGACCGCGCGCCAGTCGCCGAACACCAGCTTGTACGGGATGTCGCCGCCCGGTGACGGCTGCACGCCGGTCTGCAAGACGCGCAGATGCGTTTTGGTGTCGAAGCACAGTACGGATGGCTTGCCCAGCTTCTTCTGCAACTCCACGCATTCGAGGCTGGCGCCCGCGTCCTTCTCCGCATCCTTGGGCGGCGGCACCGAGGTGACCTTGGCATACAAACTCGCCAGATCGGCCTCGGCGTTCCAGGCCCCGTTGATGCGTGCCTCTTCTTGCTCGGCGCCCTCAAGCTTGCGCAGGCCGAAGACCGGATCCTTCGACCAGGTCACGCGGCCATCCGAGCCTTGGCGAAAAGTGCCCACGTCGCGCAGACTGGATTCGCTCAGGTTCTTTCCGTCGGCAGTGGCCCAGTGTTCTTCGCTGCCGCTGGCGCCCTGGCCGGCCACGGTCAGGCCGCGCTTGATGTGCACGCTGCGCAGGCGTTTCCATGCCTCGCGGCCGCCGATGGCGTTGGCGTAGTCAGCCAGGATCGCCTGCGCCGGGCGCGGGGGTGTCGGGGTTTCGGCCGGCGCTGCGGCCAACCATGCTACCAGAACTGCAATGGTCACGGATGCGATGCTTTGGCCAGGTCGAGGCCGGCGTCAAGCACGACATCGCTGCCGGCCACGAATCCTGCACGGGTCTCGAACACCCGGCGGTCTGGCTGCACCCCGCGACCCTCGATGGACACACCCTTGGGCGTCTTGAAATCAGCCACCGGGATCTGCACCACAGCGCCGCCCGGCAATTCTTCAATGATAGAGCCCAAGGCCGCGCCCGCGGTGGTGTCCCCGACGACCAGGGCGCGCTTTGCTTCCTGCAGCCCGGCGGCCAAGATCTCGGAGGTCGAGGCGGTGCCTTCGTCGGCCAGGATGACCACCCTGCCGGCAAACGGTTTGATGCCCAGCGAGGCAGTGGTGACGAGAGTATTGGAGAAGTCGCGATAGACGATGGTGCCCAGGGTGAGCGGCGTGGCGCTCAGACGCGCGGCCAGGGGAATCACCATGGCGCCGATGCCGCCCGGGTTGCCGCGCAGATCGATGATGATGGCCTTGGCCCCGCGCGCCCGAAACCCGTCGATGGCCTTCTGCACCTCGCCGAGCACAGGTTGCAGCAGAAACACGTTGAAGGCCACGATGCCGACCTCGCCGAGCTGCCGGCTGGTGACCTCTGGAACCACGGGCGACATGTTGAGCACCTGGATGGCCCGCGACCTGGGTGGGTCGCGCTCCAGCATGACCTCGACCGGGCGATCGTTTTCGTCGAGATAGCGCAGGCTCACCCGACTGCCCACTAGGCCAGCCAGACGGCGCGCGGCCAGCTGGCGCAGGCGGAAGCGTTCTTCCACCGGTCGCAGGGCCCGGCCCGAAAGCGGCAAAGAGGCCAGCGCGCGGCCACCGATGTGGGTGACCAGGAACCCCGGCCGCAAGCCCGCACCCGCGGCCGAGGATCCGGGGCGCACCCGCGTGATGGTCGGCTTGCCTTCGATGATGCGCACGAGCAGCCCGGGATCGCCGTAGTCGTCGCCCGCCTCGCGGATGGCGTCGGCAGCAGCGGTTCTGGTCTGCGGGGCCCGGATCTCGTCGGGCGGCGGTGCCGGTTCTTCGCCCGGACCATGCACCTGCAGGTGCGATTGCCCGAGCAAACCGAGCATCTGGTTGAGCAGCCGGTAGAAGGTCGGCTCGTCAGGCGCAGCCATCACCAGGGGCTCGTACTTTTCGCGCAGGCCGTTCCAGTCCAGGCCGCCCAGCGTCTTGTCGAAGTGCTTGTCGCGCACGGCGGTCCAGGTGCCGGTGAAGATCGCCTGCCGGATCTGGTTGCCGACCGAGCCCGGGTGCCACGCCTGGCTTCCCGAGCCGCCGTCAGCGCCCAGCGGGACAAAGACCGGCGGCTGGGTGGCCGCAACTGGCGCGTCCGGCCCAGGCACGGCGGCTGGCGGCCGTGGGGCAGGCGCGCGGCCCGCGCAGGCGAGGAGGGACAACGTGAGAAGTGAAGCGACACGGCGATGGAGGGTCAGCACAGCCAGCAGTCTATCTAGGATCTCGCGAAGCGCGATCCAATACGTGGTTGGCTACCATCCCATAGGTTGCGTTCGGCGGGGGGCAATCGCAGAATCGCTCGCGGAGGGACCCATCGAAGCGCAAGACCAATCCCGACGACAAGCGACGGCTTCGAGCCATCGGACTTGGGCGGGAATCCTGGTGGTTGTGCTCACGGCCGCGGTCCTGTGCCAGGCCTGGCTCAAATTCTACTCGTACCAGGACGACGCCTTCATCTTCTTCCGCTACGCAGAAAACGCTCTCAACGGAGCGGGGCTGGTCTTCAACCCGGGCGAACGGGTCGAGGGCTTCTCCAGCCCTCTCTGGCTCCTGGTGCTGGTCTTGGCAGGCGCAGCAGGCTTTTCGCCCCTGCATGCGGCGGGGATCTTTGGCACGCTGGCCACGCTGGCCGTCGTGCTTCTCAGCATCAGGGATGCGCGTCGCTGTGGCCCTCCGGGCCCGCTGTCGTTCCTCGCGCCGGTCGGGCTGGTGCTCTTTTTTCCCTTCCTGGCCTGGTCGGTCTCGGGCATGGAAACATCCCTGTTCACTGCATTGGTGTGGGGTGCCCTGTCTGGGCACCGGATCGCTCGCACCGAGGCTAGGCGGCCCGGTCGCGACGTCGGGTTCTGTTTGGCCGGGGCGCTGCTCACGCGGCCCGAGGCGGTCCTGCTAGTCCTCGCGCTGCTGGCCGATGAGGTTGTGGCAGCGCGGTCGGCCGGGAGCGAGCCGGGGAAGAGGGAAGGACTTTTGGGTTGGGCAACCCGGCTGTCCTGGTTGTTGCCGGCTGTGCTTGCGGGCGTAGCGCTGCTGGCCGGCCGGCTCCTCTACTACGGTGCCCTGTTGCCGAACACCTTCTATGCCAAGCTGGGCGGTGATGCTGCCCATGCTGGCTTGGGGCTGCGCTACCTCGGCGGTTTCGTGATTGCGGCGCCCTTGATAGCACCGGCGGCGCTGTTGCTGGTGCCGCGATTCGCTCGCCGCGTGCCCGGGGGCGTGGCCGCGCTGGTTCTGGTCGTGCTCTGGTCCTGCAACCTTGTCTGGCTCGGGGGCGACCATTTCCCCTATCACCGCTTTCTCGTGCCGCTGGTGCCCCTTCTGTTCGCACTGGGCGCGACCGGCTTGCACGAGGCGTGGTCGAGGCTGGCACCACACATCGAGCAGGGTCGGCGGGCAGTGCTGGGCGGCTCTCTTCTGCTTGCTTGCCTGGCCTTGGTGGGGCTGGCGGCGCCGGATCCTGCACCAGGCAGAGCACAGCATGGTTTCGATTGGACGCTGGCCAGCGCAAGGGTTGGCCAACGGCTGGCTGCCGCTCTGCCACCCTCGACCCTGGTGGCCCTGCCTCACATCGGCGCGGTCGGATACTATTCGCGCCTGCCTGTGCTCGATCTGCTGGGGCTGGTCGACCGCGATCTCGCGCGCCGGCCGCGCAGGGGCGGCCCGCTCCGGGGCTTCAATGAAATCGGCCACGAGTGTTTCGACATTGCCTGGTCGCTTGCGCGGCAGCCCGCTGTGATCGTGCCCAGCCGGACCTACGGGTCGCGCCCTTTCACAGACCTCAGTGAGCTACGGCCGGATTTCCCAGCCGAGGCGCAGCTCTTCGAGGTCCTGGGTCGGCGCAGCGACTATCGGCTGATCAATGTGCCGATCGGCGACGGTGCGATCTGGGCGGTGTTTTTCCGCCGCGACCTCGACGAGGGATTGCTCACGGCACCCGGGCCGGCGTCTTTCCCTCGATGATCGCTGCGGCCCTTTGCACCAAGGGAAGGTCGGGCGCGCGGCTGCGTGCCGCCTGCAAGGCCTCCTGTGCGCGGGCCGGCTGCTCCAGGGCGAAGTAAAGCAGGGCAGCCCGGGCGAGCAACTCCGGGCGATCGGGGAACAGGCGCAAAGCCTCGTCAAGCTCGGCCAGGGCCTGCTTGTGCTGCAGCCTTTGCACGAGCACGTCGGAAAGTTGGGCTGAGTACACCGCTCGTCGGTCGGGATTGGTCTCCGCCGCCCTTCGCGCACGCAACCCCTGCACCAGAGCCTCGCTGTCGGCAAAGCTGAGCCCACCCACATGACCAAGGCGGGCATCGGTTGGGTGCAACCTGCCCCTGGCCATCGCCGGATCAGTCGTGCGAACCACGCCCACGACGAAAACCGCCGTGAGTACGGCAATTGCCGAGGGGACGACCAGATCGAGGCGCTTCACCGGGTGCTGCGGCTCAGTGGAGCTTGCGATACACGCCGATGACCACGCCCAGCAGGTTCACGCTGCGGAAATCCCGTTTGCGCACCATGATGGGTTCCATGCTGGCATTGGCAGGCTGGAAGCGGATGGCTTCGCCCTCCGGGTAGTAGCGCTTGACCGTGACTTCGTCGCCGATCATGACCACCACGGTCTCGCCCGAGCTGGCCTGCAGCTGCTTGCGCACGAACACGTAGTCCCCGTCCAGGATGCCGTCGTCAATCATGGACTCGCCCTTGACCCGCAGGGCGAAGACCTCGCGGTTCTGTCCGATGAAGAAGCGGTCCACCTTGACCGTGTCCTCGTAGTTGCGCACCGCCAGCAGAGGTTGACCGGCTGCGACCTTGCCAAGAATCGGCACGTCGACGGTCTGCCCGGTCGCCAGCAGGGGGCGCAGGGCGCGCGACTTGAGGTCTTCACGCTGCAGGTAACCCTTCTTTTCCAGGGCTCGCAGGTGATCGTTCACCCCGTTGGTGGAACGGATGCCGAAGTGGCTNNCCGATCTCTCGCAGGGTCGGCGGATAGCCGCACCTGCTGATCGATCCCGAGATGAAATCGAGCACCTCGCGCTGGCGGTCGGTCAGGTCGCTGGCAGGATCATCGTCGCGCACGATAGTCAGGTGGCCCATGGACCCTCCTCTGCAAGGTTACTGAACAAACGTATGGTACGGAACATATGTCCCGTGTCAAGTTCACGTTGAGCAGTGCAGTGCGGCGGGGTGGTTGGACCGGCCATTCGACAATCGGTCGTCCCCGCACCGGCTGAGCTGCGTCGGGGGATTTTCACGCAACTTTGGCGGAGTCACGCCGACAAGCATGGCATGTGCGAGATCTCGAGCAGCCCCACTCTGGCAGCGATCGTGGGCGACGATCCGGAGCTGCGCCTCGTGCTGGCGCGTGCCGCGCGGGTCGCGTGCACCCGCATCCCGGTGCTGGTGACCGGCGAGAGCGGGACCGGCAAGGAGCTGCTTGCCCGGGTTCTGCACGAGATGGGTCCCCAGCCCACGGGGCCCTTTGTCGTCGTCAACTGTGGCACCCTGGCGCGCGAGCTGGCAGAAAGCCAGCTCTTCGGACACGAACGCGGCGCTTTCACGGGCGCTGGATCGCGCCGCGCGGGCTGGTTCGAAGAGGCCGCCGGGGGCACCCTGGTCCTGGACGAGATTGGCGAGCTGTCCATGGACCTGCAGCCCAAGCTCTTGCGCGCCCTGGAGACCGGGCACATCCGGCGGGTGGGCGGCAGCGGCGAGACCGCTGTGCAGGTACGCGTGGTGGCCACCACCCTGCGCGACTTGCGACGGGACACCCAGCGTGGCTCGTTCCGTCTGGATCTCTTTCATCGCCTGGCCGGCTTCGAACTGAGGCTGCCGGCTCTGCGCGACAGGCCAGGGGATGTTCTTCGCCTGGCCCAACACTTCCTAGACGAGTTCGAGCCCGAGCTCGGCCCGCGCGTCCTCGCGACAGACGCTGCCCGGAAGCTGCTAGGCCACGACTGGCCCGGCAACGTGCGCGAGTTGCGCCACGTGATTCGGAGGGCCGCGCTCCTGACTAGCGCGGTGATCGATGGCCCCAGCGTGGAGATCGAACCCTCCGGGGACGGGGCGGGCGGAATGTCCCGTGCGGCTGACGGTTCCGGACCGATGGCAGCAGCCGTCGACTTCGCCCGATCCGCCGCGGCCCCGCTGGTCGACAGCGACTTCCTCCCCTTGCGCAACAAGTCCTTCGAGCAGATCCAGACTGACGTATTCGTCTGGGCCCTGCGACGCAACGGCAACAGTCGCCGTCGTGCCGCTGCGGCACTCGGCATCTCGCGCTCGACCTTCTGCGATCGGGTCCGAAGGCTGGGGCTTGTCCCAGGTGGCGCGCCGGCAAGCCAGTAGGCCCGCCCTATTGCTTGCCGGCGCTAGAAGCAGGCTCGCTCGATGGAGTACTTGCGGCGGGCGGCGCTGGCCCTGGCGCGGGCGGCGTCGGCGCCGGTGCGGGCGGCGTCGGCGCTGGTGCGGGCGGCGGCGCCGGCTCGGCAGCCGGTGGCGGTGTCGGCGGAGGCTGGTCTGTCACTCGCATCGACGGCGGTTCCTGATCCGGACTTTGTATGACCGCAGGCGCCCCCGGCGGAGGCGGTGCAGGCGGTGCAGGGGGTGCAGGCTCTTCGACTGGCGGATTGTCGATTTTGGGATCAAATCCCGCCGGGATTGCCGACAGCGCAGAAGGGGCGGGAGGCGCGGCAGATGCAGCGGGTTGTGCAGCGGCCGGTGCGGGGGGAGGCGCGGGGAGGGCTGCGCCCGACTTGGACGCGATCGGTTTCGGGCCCGAGGCTGGGGCGCCGAACGGCGAGGTCTTCGTCCATTCCGGCTTCCCCATGTGGTTGAGCGGCCCCCGGATGCGAAATCCGTAGAACCCGTCCGGGCGCTTGCCCTTGTCGCCAGCGAACCCCAACAGGGTACTCAGCTTTTCGGAGCTCTTGAGTAGAGCGTCGCTCAGCTTGAAGCGGACGTAGAGATCAAAGTACGAGGAGGCGATGGAATCGCTCAGCTTGATCTCGCCCTCCACGTAGAATTCGCCGTCAGGCGACTTGGACTGAACGCCCTGCAGGCGGCCCACGCCTTTGTCGATGGGCACGCGTCCCGGAAGGTCGCCCAGGCGGATCTTGGGGAGTCCAAGACCCTGAGACAGAATCGGGTCGTTCGGGATGATCAGCTTGGCCTTGCCGTCGCCCAGTGCGCAGGCGCTGCATGTCCAGGTCAGCAGGCCCACCGTGGCCGAGGCGCGCAGGCCGGGCATCTTCTCGTCGAGCTGCAGGTCCAGTTTCCCGGACAGCGGCAGGTTGGTGGCGGCCTTGACCCAAGGAATCTCGGACAGATCGATCGCCGCTGCCGATACGTCCAGGCGGCTCTCGGTCTTGCTGCGGCTGGTTTCCACATCCAGGTCGCCACCGAAGACGCTGGCCGAGACCTGGTAGGTCTTGTGGCCGACCAGCGCTCCGAGCAACGACCAGCGCACCTTGGCCACCGGGATGGCGATGCGCGTGGGCTTGGCCTCACCGGACGGACGCGAGGCGACGATGACGTCTTTGAGTCGGATGCCCAGACCCAGCGCGGGGCCCGCCGATTTGACCTCGACGTCATAGCCTTGCTGCGCGGCCAGAACCACCAGGTAGTCCTTGAGCCGGCCCCAGGGCAGGGTCAGAACGAAAACCAAGAAGAACACGAACAGACCGAACGCCGCGGTGGCTCCAGTTTTCCTCAAACGGCGCAAGCGATCGCTCAGCATGGCGCTAGCCCTTGCCCTTCCCGGAGCTCTTCTTGGGACGATTTTCCTTCAAGCGCTCGTAGGCGGTCGCGGTCATCTCCACGTCCAGCTTGTCGCCTTCGCCGAAGCTGCGCCGGATTTGCAAACGCGTGACCACGATCAGCCGAGGGTTGGTTTCCACCTTGTTGAGGAAGGTGGCCAGTTCCTTCAGGCCCACCTTGCGCAGCTTCACGTCCAGGCTGTGCTCCAGGTAGCGCTTGCCCGCGGGACTGGGCGGACGATCCGCGGTTTCCGGAATCTGGATGCCGGCTACCTTGCCGGCGGCTTCCAGGTCGGCGGCCAACTGGGGCGGCTCGACTCCGATGCGCGCCTCCAGCGCTTTCATGCGTGCCTTGGCGTCCCGGTAGACGTCGCTACGCTTGGCGATGGCGGAGAGTGCCTCGCGCGTGTCGTCGTTGCTGGCGCTGATCTCCTGCAGCGAATCGATGATGAGATAGCCAGCGAGCAGAACCGCAAGCATGACGACGGCGCCGGCCAGAATCGAGATTAGCTTGCGCTCGCGCGCCGCCATCCGGTTCCACTCCGCGGTGGCGTAGGTCAAGGGTCGTCGCAGCCCGCGCGCGATTTTTCCCATCAGACGTTTGAGAAATCCCATGGCTTCCTTAGGGGCACTTCGAGTTGATGGTCAGACTGAACTGCTTGGCCCCACCGGTGACCTCGGTGAGGGGGCCCTTGTTGATCTCTTCGAAGCACTCGATCTCTTTCAGCTTGGCCACCACGTCGTCGAGCGCCGCTGCGGAATCCACGGTGCCCTTGATGCTGGTCTTCTTGGTCTTGATCTCCATGTCCTGCACGTCGATCGCCACCTGTTCGGCAGCAGGCATCTTGCGCGAGATCTGGTCGAGCAGATCGAAGGCAGTGACCCGCGGCACGGGGGCCATTTCGTCGCGCAGGGAGCGGTTGAGCGCCGCTGTCACCTCGGTCGCATCGGAGCGCGCCTCCCCAAAAAGCTCTTTGGTGGCCACTTTGAGTCTCTCCTTGAGTTGCACCTGCTCGCTCGACAGACGCCGGAGCGCAATGGTTCCGTCCACCGCGGCACACGCGAGCACAGCCCCGATCAGAAGAGCGAGGTGGGCGCCCTTCTGGCGCACGGCCGAGAAGCTGGCGCGGTACTGAAAGGGACCACGGCGCAGGTCCAGCTCCCGGTGGCCCCGCGCCCCGGCCCAGGCCAGGGCAAAGGCCAAAGCCAGACGAGCGCGGCTGGCGGAGCCCTCTTCATCGACCACGGACACTTCTTCGGCCTCGTCGGCCGCTGTCCCTTCTGCGACCGCTGGCTCGGGCGGGGCCGGCCACAGCCCGGTGGGGATGCCCAGCTCCTCCTGGAGAAACTCGGGCAGCCCCTGCAAGCGCGAGCCGCCCCCGGCCAGCATGATGGACTCGACCGGCGCCTTGTTCTGGGCGCGGAAACTGGCCAGGGTCTGGCGCAGGTCACGCAGGAACGGCGCCAGCGCGGCTTGCAACACCCCACCCAGTTGGCGTTGTGCCGCGGTGGTTGGAGGTTGGGCGCGGCTGGGCACGAATCCATAGGTGTGTTTGGCCTGCTCGGCCTGCGCGAAAGTCCACTTGTCTCCCGAGGCCCGCACCAGGGCCAGGGTCAACTCCTCGCCGGCGTGGCTGCTGGTCCGGCCGAACACCGTCTCGTCGCCACGCAGGAAGCAAAGCTGGCTGCGCCGATGGCCGACGTCGATGAACAGGCGGCATCCCGACGGGGTCTCCTTGCTGGCGGCGCGATCCTCGGCCAGCAGGGCATGATAAATGACCGGGGTGGCGTAGAGCGTGCGCGGTTCCACCCCGCATTGCTTGAGCCAGGCGAGAAAGGCCGCGACCTCCTCGGTACGCGCCGCGACCGCCAGGGCACGCGAGCCGGTGCTTTCGCTCTCATCGGTGCCTGGCGCCGACAGGATGACGTGGTCCATGACGACCTCGGACAGGTCGTGCATGATTTGACCCTCCAGTTCGTAGCCCACCACCTGTTCCACCTTGCGCGCATCCGAGAAAGGCAGGTCGAGCACGCGCAACGCGAGCGCCTCGCCGGGCAGCGCCGTATAGATGATCGACTCGGAGGGCAGGCGCGCCACGCCCGCGCGCAACGCCTCGGCCTGTCGTTCCGGCAGAGGGGTCTCACCCGGTGGCACCGGCTCCTCGAAGGAGGTGTTGACACGCAGCCGGCGGAATCCCACGTCGAAAACTGCGAACTTGACCGACCTGGATCCCAGGTCAATTCCGGTGATGGTGTGAGCCATGAGTCTTCAGCCTCGTTGCTACTCTTCTCGCCAGTACTGAACTATGCCTGCGGCCCGCTCGGACTCGATGTTGTTGGTGACGGGGTTGCTCGGCATGCGCGCGCTGTCGAGGATGACGATGATCCTCTTCTTAACCTTTCCCGATTCGCCCGTGGCCACCACCCGGTACACGCGCGGCGGTCCCACGTAGGCCACTTGCGAAAGTTGTGCCTCGGTGATGGTAATCCCAGTCAGTGTCTGCATGAGCTGGTAGCGCGGATCATCGCGCGCGATGGAACCAGCGGGATTGCTCAGAACCCCGATCAGCGTTTTCAGCGAGTCGAACCCGACCGCCTGACTGCGCTCGCATAGGATGCTGGCCAGGGGATAGAGACGATTGTCATCGAGGATGCTGGGGTCCGCCGGTGGCTTACTGGGGTCGGGAAAGAGCGCCGCGCGCACCAGACCCACTATGAGCGGGGTGCAGTCGCTCTTGACCGAAGCCAGGTTGACCCTGCATTGCTTTTTGTCGTCACTGGCATAGACGGTAAAATTCGACGCGAAAGCCTCGGCGTAGTCTGGGTCCATGCCGCGAACCAAGTTGGTCTCTTCGACCGTGTCGTAACGATTGTTGTGGGCCTGGTAGGGATCGTCGCGTTGGTCGTAGCGGTAATCTTCCGGTCCCGCCGCATTGGCATCCACGGCGAATGCTTGTTCGTCGGCGTCAGCCCAGTCGATGAGGGCGCGCGCGAGATCCGTGCGATCGATGAACTGACCCTCGGCGTTGCGCTGTTCGAACAACCAATTGTAACGGGGCGAGGCCATCAAAGCCTGCAGGAGACGGAACACGATGAGTTGCTGTGAACGGTCGGGAGTCATGCCGCCGCCGCAGTTGATGTCGATCTTGCCATCCTCGTTGGTGATCTCTGCGTCCATGTGCCCCGCAGGAATGCCCAGGCCAGTGGCCTCGCTGGTGTCAATCCCGATCAGCCCGGACAGAAGCGCGGTCTCCATCTTGGAGCCGGCAAAGAAGCCCAAGAGCGGGGTCACATAGTCGGTCACGCGCAGGCTGATGCCGAGGTCCTGGCCCGTCTGATCGGTGAGCATCTTCTGCGCCGTCGCCATGATGGGCTCGACAAAACGGAGCTGAATCTTGATGAGCAAGCGCGACAGCGACAGTGCAGAGCGGGCCAGGTAGTGAGCGCGCACCTCATCGCGCGCGTTGGCTGCCTGGGCCGCGTCCACGGTGGTCCCGTAGGTGAACTGGGCCACCAAGGCAATCAGCAAGGTAAGCGACGCGATGGTGATGAGAAAGGCCACGCCGCTTTCCCGGTCACGCGCGCGGCGTGCGCGAAAGCGCGCGGCCAGCGTCTTGTGCAACCCAGACCAACAAGCCTGTCGACTTTCCCCTTGCACGGCGAGAACCGCGGATCCTGCGGGAAAGACTTGCTTGCGTGGATTCATGGCGTGCATCTCAGGACCGGCCCGGGCGATAGTCGACCTGCTCGGTGACCTGCAGCCGTGCCGTGCTGGTGAAGGTCGCGGGCTTGCCGCGCTCATCGATGACGGTCAGGGAAATCCGCACCTGGGTGGGCAGGTATTGCAGGCCGTCTGCTCCCATGGTGTTCCATTCCTCTTTCCACTCCTTCTTCTTGTAGTCGTAGAAGCTGAACTTCACGCTGGCCACCGCCGGACACAGGACGTAGGTTTCACCAGGAATCTTCGTCGGATCTTTGGTCTCCAGACGGCGGGTTTCCCGGCGCATCAGGTTGGTGA
>PMZX01000408.1:22686-25618 GCA_003170035.1 Myxococcales bacterium
TTTTCTTCCACACCGACCTTCTCGGAAGCCGACAGAAAGGCCATTTCCAGCTCCCGGGTCATGCGCATGAGCGCCACCCGGATGGTGTGGGTTCGCTCCTGCGCGTCCTCCATGCGCTTCTTCACCCGCGCCGTCTGGCTGAAGGAGCCCCACAAGAGTGCGGTCACGATGGTCATGAGGGCCAGCGCCAGCATCACCTCGATCAGGGTGAAGCCGCTGGAGGAGGGCGGCGGCCGTCGAGTGAGCCAGCGCCGTCTCATCGGATGAGTCCCCCCGGTAATCCTGATGCCGGCTTGTTTCCGCTCAAGGTTCCCGTCGACCCGGGTGTCTTGCCGCCGGTTGGGGTTCCGGTCGCGCCGGTGGGCCCCTGCAATGCCATATCGAGCTTGGATGGGTCAGTGAGAAAGTTCACGACCGCGAAAGATTGCTCCGGCCGCCCGGGCTCGTTCCACTTGACCTTGACCGTCACGCGACGGACCGATTCCTCCAGACCGACGCGGATCGGTTCCATCAGCGTGGTCATGAAACTGCCCATGAATCCGGACAGGATCTCCATGGGGTTGGTGGACTGGGTCTGTTTTTGCGCCGTCTGTTCCGCCTGCTGGACCGCGCTGGCAGGCAACTTGACGCGCTCGACGGCGGCGTACCACTTGAAGTTGGGAAAGCCCTCCTCGGTGAAATCGCCGTCGTCCTCGCCCTCCATTTCGCTGAAACCCACTTCCAGAATGTTCTGCTCGAGCGACGAGATCTTGGTCCGGGCCAAGAAGGTCGCGGCGGTCACCATGCGGGAATGCTGGGTGGCGCGCACGTCGCCGGTCACCGTACGCGTGAGCACGACCAAGGCAATGGCCAGGATGGCGAGAGAAACCATCACTTCGAGCAGGGAGAAGCCAAGATCGTCCGATTGTTTCATGGGACGATCTCCTTGCCCTCGTCGTCGAATTGCTTCTCCAGGGGCGGCGGGACGTAGGAGTTCTTGATCTGCACGCGGCCGGTCAGGGGATGCACCACCAGGGAGTAGACCGTGTCTCCCTTCTTGTCGGTGAGGTGCACGATGGCGGCCTCGGTCATCCCGAGGGGGAAGAAGTAGATGAAGCCCCGCCCGGCTTCGAGCGGCTCGGCCAGTCGCGGGGTGTAGACGTCGGCGATCAGCGCGCCCTTGAGGTCGACCGGCTTCACCACCATTTCCTTGAAGGCGTCAAAACGCGCGCGTTTGGGGCGGAACGGCTCCGGCTTGTAGCGCGCCTGCATCGCCTCCAGACCCGCCTTCTCGTCACCGAGTTTCTTGGCGTCCTCGGCCTCCTTGGCGAGCTTGTCGGCCTCCTTCTTGCGCGACTCCTCGGTCTCGCGGCCGCCCGCCATGATGAAGCGGTCGTCGGAAACCTCGGCCCAGTAGCGGCTCTTGTCCATGTCCAACACCAGGCGATGGACCTTGCCTGTGGTCGAGGCGCGGTCGAAGAGATAGCGGACAGCGCCCGCCATCTTGGCAGCCGAGGAGCGGAGATCGCTCTTGGCCAAGGAGCGGAAACCCGCCCCGGCCGAGCCGACCAGCAGGGCGATGAGGGCCATCACGACCATCACCTCGATCAAGGTCAAGCCAGCGTCGGTGGGACGAGCCGGCGCGCGGGCTGCATATGTCCGTCGTCTGGTCACTACTCCGTGGCCTTGATGTCGTCGGCGGTGCCCTCGGTGCCATCAGGCCCCAGCGAGATCACGTCGATGCCATCGGTGTTGATCTGCCCCGGGCAGCGCAGGATGAAGTCCTTGTTCCAGGGGTCTTTCTGTCTTCGCGGCATGTACTTCTGCGCCACTAGATCATCCATGGTCTTGGGACACTCGTTGTTGTTGTCCATCATGTACTGCTGCGCCTTCTGCATGATCTCGTTGACCTGGATGCGGGCGGTCTTGACCTGGCCCTTCTTGAAGTAGTTGAACGCGCCCACGCCCACGGCCCCCATGATGAGGGCGATGAGCGCGAACACGATCATGATCTCCATCAGGGTCATGCCCAAGTCGCGGGACCGTTCGCGTGCCGGGGATGCGCGTCCGGCAACCTCCGTCGGGACTTCCTGTGCGTCTGTCATGGCTGTCTCCTTGTTGATAGGAACCGTGATCACTGAACCATCTGGCCCATGTCCATGATGGGAACCAAGATTGAGAAGATGATGAATCCGATACCCACGGCCATGATGAGGATCATGATCGGGGCCAGCAGCGAGGTCAGCCGACCCACTTCCATCTCCACATCGCGCTCGTAGGCGCCGGCCACGTTTTCCAGCATCGCTTCTAGCTGTCCGGAGCGCTCTCCCACCGCCACCATGTGGCACATCATGGAGGGGAATTGCCCCGACTTCTTCAGCGTCACGGCGATGGATTCGCCCTCCCGGATGGCCACGCGCGCATCTTCGATGACCTTCTCCAACACCGTGTTGTTGAGCACGCGCTTGACAATGTCCAGCGCGGTCAACACCGGCACGCCTGAGGACAGCATGGTGGCCAGGGTGCGCGCGAAGCGGGCCACCGCCAGCAGCCGGATGAGGCGCCCGACAATCAAAATGCGCAGCTTCACCCGGTCCATCAAGGCGCGGCCCTTGGGCTTGCGCGCCCAGCGTCGAAGCCAATAGATTGCCCCTATCAACAACGGCAGCACCAGCCACCAGTAGCTTCCCGCGATCGCCGCCGTGCCGATGAGGATCTGCGTGTTCCAGGGCAGGGCTTTGCCCGAATCGGCGAAGATGCCGGCGATGGGCGGCACCACCACCACCATGAGCACGGTCATGACGGCGGTGCCGACGAAGGCCATCAGGATGGGATAGGCCATCGCGCTCGTCACCTTGGAGCGCAGCTCGTGTTGCGCGTCGAGGAAGTCGGCCATGCGGGCCAGCACGGCATCCAGGTTGCCGGCACTTTCGCCCGAGCGGACCATGTTGAC
>PMZX01000338.1 GCA_003170035.1 Myxococcales bacterium
CTCGGCTGCGCATCGTCGCTGACCTGCGGGCAGGGATGCGACCCCCCGGTGTCGGGACGCTGCAAGTGTGTGCAGACTGGAGCGTGTATTCTGGGCTATCACCCCGACCCGATCCTCTGCCAATGCGTGCCAGATCAAGATGCGGGAGCAGTGCCGCCGGTCGACGCCCAGCCCGCATGCGTAGACAATGTTTTGTGCATCCAGGGGGATCACTTCGACACGACCCTGTGCAAGTGCGTGCCTGACACTTCGCCGATCGCGCCCAGCTGTAATAACGCGACAGACTGCACCGGCGCCTTGCCCGCGCTCTGTCAGCTATGCGCCAACGGCAGCTATGGCTGTGCGCACTTCACGTGCGTCGCTGGCCAATGCAAAGTGGCGTACTGCCCCTAACGTTCCAGGCAAGTCAGCAAGAACCTCCAACCAAACTGGCGGCGGTTGGCGATGGGAGCCGGACCGGCGCGGGCACTCTTCCCTCCGTCCTGAGTTGCCGCCGGGGAGGTGGTACCAGGGCAGCAAGTCGCGCGATGAGAGCGAGCGGGTCCATCTCGACCGACGAAGTACCATCCAACCACGGCCGCTTGAACTCGAGACGGACGTTTCCGTCGTCGAGGATGCTGAGCCGGTCATTGGCCAGCGGCGGGCGCAAGATGTAGCGGCACAGCCTTTCCCGCCCCTGCTTGTCGTTGGCGGCGACGCGGGTAGCGGCCTCTAGGTCAAACCCGTGGCTCTTAGATTGCGGACGCATTGAGCAAGCGTGCGCTAGGGGGATATCTGCTTGCACCAGGCCGCGCAGTCACCATCCAAACCGTTCTGGTCACCGTGGTCGCATTCCTCAGGACCGTTGACGATGCCGTCGCCGCAGTGGGGACCTAGCTTGCATTGCGGGGTGCAGCCGCCGTACGAGCTGTCCAGGATTCCGTCGTCGCATTCCTCGGGTCCGTTCTTGATGCCGTCGCCGCAGTGGGGACCGTAGATGCAGTTCGGGGCGCAGCCACCGTAGTCGCCGTTGTTGAAGAACGCCCCGTCGTCGCATTGTTCGGGCGGCTCGATTCTGCCGTCGCCGCACCCACCAGGCGTGCGGCACGCGTTCGTGCAATTGGGATCGTTCGACATGATGGGTTCACATTGCTCCCCGTAGTCGGTCTGAACCACCCCGTCGCCACACCTCGGCGCGAGCGTACAGTCGGGATTGCAGGTTCCATAGGTCCCGTCGTTTACGCCGTCGTCGCATGCCTCCGTGCCACTCTTGATGCCGTCGCCGCAGTCGCCGGGCTTGCAGTTTGGCAGGCAGCCATGGGGGGCCTGCTTGCAAGCCTTGCCCGGCACCGGGCAGACCCAACCAGGCTCGATCTGACAACTGATGCCGCAGCCATCCCAGAAATTGGTGTTGCCGTCGTCGCACTGTTCGCCCGGTTCGATGCGCTTGTTGCCACACTGGGAGATGAGGACGCAGGGTTGTCCGGCAATACATTGGTAGCGGGCGTCCTGAACCGTGCAGGTGGCGTCGCAGCCATCGTTGTCGAGATTGTTACCGTCATCGCAGGCCTCGCCCGGGCCGATGATGCCGTCGCCACAGACGATTCTTCGCATGCAAGGCCCCGCGGGAGGACAACTCCAGTTGGGTTCGACCTTGCAGGCACCGTTGCACCCATCGCCGGGCAAGACGTTCCCGTCGTCACACTGCTCGATGCCATTCTGATTGTTCTTTCCATCGCCGCAGCCCTCTGGCACCTGGGCCTTGCAGCCAGCGGTGCTCGTGGCGTTGCACACCTTGGGCGAGCCACCGGTGCCGGCGGTTCCCACAGCCACGCCTGCGCCTGTGCCGCCCGTTGCCCCGGCACCTCCGGTTGCCGTACCGCCCGTGCTAGCGCCTCCCACACCACCGGTTGCCATTCCGCCCGTCGACGATGTTCCCCCAGCCGTGTTGGTGCCACCGGTCGCGACACCTCCGCTACCAGTGCCTCCGGCCGTTGGTGTACCACCTGTCCGTGCAATGCCGCCGGTCCCTGTGGTGCCTCCCGTGACGATCTGGGTGCCTCCCGTGGGAGTGGCACCCCCGGTCCCGCCAACGCCCCCCGTGACCGTGGCGCCGTCGGTGGCCGCGCTACCGCCGGTGCCGCCGGTGGCGATCATGCCACCTCCACCCGTACCTCCGGTGGTGCTGGTGCTCCCTCCGGTGGTGCCGGTCGCACCCGCGGAGCTGGTCGCGCCTCCCGTGGTGCCGGTCGTGCCCCCTCCACCCGTGTTTCCGATAATGCCGGTGATTCCCCCTGTGGTGCTGGGCATGCCCACGGTTGTCCCAGCACCCCCTCCTGTGGCACCGGTGGCTCCTGCGGTTGAGCTGGTCGTACCTCCAGTGGTTCCCACCCCAAGTCCCTTGCCACTGCTACACCCGCCTGCGCCAATGGTGAAGACCAGCATGGACAGCACGGTCAGCCTCAGGAAAACAGAACGCACATGATTCAGCATGGTGCCTCCGGTTGCACGTGAGACAGGAGCCATGGATGCTCTATCAACCAACCAGGGTAGTGTACCTGAAAACGATCGTAGTTGGTGGGTGGTGGTGCGGACATCAACGCAGTGCCGGTCAAATGAGGACGCAGGGACAGGGAATCCCATAGGCCCATCGCCCATTGGTGCACACCCAGTAGATCCCACAGCACGAATTGGGCAGACACACCGTTGCGGCGGCCGAGCACGCCGCGCCTTCTGTAGGTGTAACGCAGGAGTCGCTACCCAATTTATCAGCCGAGCCATCCGGGCTGACCACCTCGGCTCCATCAGGCGCGGCTGCGTCTGGTGCAGTCGAGAGACAGGATGGCGATGATGAAACTCTTGCAGACTCGCTTTGATCGCAGGTTTGACCTGCCGGGAGTGGCCCCGAACCGGGCAACCCCGGAGTCAAGTATGCGACGGTGCCACCGTCCGCTGCGACTTGAACGCAGCCAATCGCAGGTGGCCAGGCACAGGACTCACCTGCCGCCGTGGCACAACACCACAAGGTTGTCTCCGCCGTTGCATAGCAGCCTGCACTTTCATCGTAGCGACGGCCGGTGAAGGGTGTGCATGCGGTGTTGGCCGTCAACGCCGAACAAGTCCCGTCCGCGTTCAACTGGCATTCATGGACGGGGTTAGTATCGGCTGACTGGCCGCCAACGCCGCTGGTGTTTCCGCCCGCATTTCCGCCACTTATCGATCCGACCTGCCCGCCGGTCGTGCCCCCTGGAACGGCGTCACAAATACAGTCACCTTGCCCGCCAGTGCCATTTCCACCCGAACCAAAAGCGGTCTGACCGCCAATGCTGCTGGTGTTCGATCTAGCCTGTCCGCCGCTACCCCCACGAGACTTCAGACCGGACCCGCCGGCGCACGCCAGGCACGCGAAGCCAGCTACGACAAGGGCTGCAACGCCCGCTGACATCTTGAACATCGGGTCCTCCGTGTGCTCAACAGCAGCAAGCTCCATGCCTAGTCTAGCACCGCTATTGTAGAGTCGATTCTCTCGCAACGACGTGGATTCAGATGTGGTGCAGCGGTGGGCGAATTCTTCGAGGCCCCGCTGGCATTCACGAAGGACAGGATTCCCGGCGACGACTTACTAGTAAAGCGCAAGGTCGTTCG
>PMZX01000398.1:0-2087 GCA_003170035.1 Myxococcales bacterium
GCGTGCACGCTGTCGCACAGGCGACCGCCCCAGTTGTGGCGCTACACCGGGATGCTCGAGCGGGCTGTGAAATGCGTCGATGCCTTTCTCGGCTTGACCAAGGCTACCGAGGCGGCTCATCAGCGCAGAGGGCTGGACCTCCCCTTCGTTCGCTTGCGCTCTTTTCTGCCCTCTCAGCCGGAGGCGGCCGAGTCGGCGGAACAGGAAGGTGGCGTCGATCGGCCGCCTGACCAGGCGTATTTCCTCTACGTCGGACGCCTGGAAGAACTGAAGGGTGTGCAGACGTTGATTCCACTGTTCCGACGGTACACCAAAGCGCAGCTCTGGATCGCCGGCACCGGCAGCTACGAACCCCACCTGCGGAAAATGGCGGGAGACTGCCCGAACATCCGGTTCCTGGGGCATACGCCCTACGAGCAGATGCACGGGCTCTACCGAAATGCGCGTGCCGTGATCATCCCATCCCTGTTCTACGAGATCTCACCGCTGGTGGCGCTTGAAGCCGCAGCCCACGGAACCCCCTTCATCGCGCGAAACCGAGGCGGAATGAGTGAGATCGCAGAGGAAACGGGCGGGGGCATCGTCTACGACACAGAAGAAGAACTGGCTCTGGCCGTGGATCGCCTGTGTTCCGATCGGTCGCTGCGGGACCAACTGGGCCGCAGGGGCAACGCGGCGGCTCAGCACGAATGGAGTGCGGAAAACCACATCGGAGAATATCTCGCTCTTATCAGCAGGATCGCAACCCAGCGGAGCATCGTTCTTTGACTACGCCCCCAGCGTGATCAGTTCGCCGCTCACCCCGCCTATCTCGATACGCAGGCGACCGACGCTCACCGGTTTCCCGGACCTACGCGGGCCAGCGCTGCCGGGGTTGAGGTAGAGGATCCCGTCGCGCAGCTCGCACGCCGGGACATGGGTATGGCCGCTCACCACCGCGGCCAGCCCTGCGGCCTTCGCATCGAGGGTCAGCTTGTAGAGGTCGTGCACCACGGCGATGTGAACCCCCTCGATCGTCACCACGGTCTGCACGGGCAGTTCACTCGCCCATGGCCCGCGGTCACAGTTGCCGCGCACGGCGGTCACGGGGGCCAGGCGGCGGAGAACCGCCAGCGCCTCGCCGTCCTCGATGTCGCCCGCGTGGATGATGTGGGCTGTGCCGGCCACGGCCGCCAGGGCCTCGGGCCGAAGCAAGCCGTGGGTGTCGGAAATCACGCCGACCATGATGCAGGCCATAGGCGGCCATCATACAGGCTGGAGGCTGCACCCTGTCGCACCTACGTCGCACTTGGGCTGCGAATCTGACAGATTCAGTGGCAGCTTGCTTCATGTCGACGCCCACGGACAATAGCCCTCAGCCCTCTGCTTCCGCCCGCTGGCAGATTGTCTCGCCTAGCCGCTTGCGCCCCACCCTGTTCACGCGGCGAAAGTACTGGGCGCATCGTTTCGGCGTGGCGCCGGTCCTGCCTATGTCGCGCGCCGAGATGGACCAACTCGGTTGGGAATGCTGCGACGTCATCCTGGTGACCGGCGACGCCTACGTCGATCACCCGAGCTTCGGCGCGGCGCTGATTGGACGCGTGCTGGAACAACAGGGTTTTCGCGTCGGAATCATCGCCCAGCCCGACTGGCGTTCGGCAAATGCCTTCGCCCGCCTCGGCCGCCCGGCCCTCATGTTTGGCGTGACCGCCGGGAACATGGACTCGATGGTGAACCTCTTCACCTCGGAGAAGCGGGTGCGCAGCGACGACGCGTATTCGCCGGATGGAAAACCTCGCCTGCGGCCGGAACGCGCTGTCACGGTCTACGCCCAACGCTGCCGCGAGGCCTTTCCCAACGTGCCCGTGATCATCGGCGGCATCGAGGCCAGCCTGCGCCGGGTCGCTCACTATGACTACTGGTCGGACAAGGTGCGGCGCTCGGTGCTCTTCGATTCCAAGGCTGACCTGCTGGTCTACGGCAACGGCGAACGCCAGGTGGTCGAGATCGCCCATCGCCTGGCCGCGGGCGAGCCGGTCGCGGCGCTCGCCGACGTGCGTGGCACGGCCCTGGTCTTGTCGGCCAAGGCACCACGGCCCGGCCATGAC
>PMZX01000398.1:2105-5353 GCA_003170035.1 Myxococcales bacterium
GTTCTGGTGCAGCGGCATGGCACCCGCGACCTGTGGGTGAACCCGCCCGCTCTGCCCCTCACCACGGCGGAACTGGACGCGGTCTACGATCTGCCGTTCTCGCGCCGGCCTCATCCGAGCTATGGCGACTCGCGCATTCCAGCCTACGAGATGATCAAGTGCTCGATCGCCATCATGCGCGGGTGTTTCGGCGGCTGCACCTTCTGCTCGCTCACCGAGCACGAGGGCCGCATCATCCAAAGCCGATCGCCTGCGTCGGTCTTGCGTGAGATCGAATCGGTGCGCGAGAAGACGCCGGGGTTCACCGGCGTAATCTCCGATCTGGGCGGACCCACGGCCAATATGTATCGGCTCGGCTGCAAGCACCCCGTGTTTGAGGCGGCGTGCCGGCGGCTCTCGTGCCTCCACCCGGGCATTTGCCCCAACCTAGACACCGACCACGGCCCGCTCATCGACCTGTACCGGCGGGCGCGCCAGGCACAAGGGGTGAAGAAGGTCACCATCGGCTCAGGCGTGCGCTACGACCTGGCGCTGGTCTCGCCTGCATACGTCGAGGAACTGGTCAGGCACCATGTGGGCGGTTACCTCAAGGTCGCGCCTGAGCATACCGAACCCGGGCCGCTGGCCAAGATGTGCAAGCCCGGCATCGCCGCCTTCGACGAGTTCCGCGCGCTGTTCGATCGCTTCTCTCACCAGGCGGGAAAGGAGCAGTATCTCATTCCCTATTTCATCGCCGCGCACCCGGGCACCTCGCTGCGGGACATGGTAGCGCTCGCGCTCTGGTGCAAACGCAACGGCTTCCGGCCCGACCAGGTACAAGCTTTCCTGCCCACGCCCATGGCCCTGGCCACCGCCATGTATCACTCGGGCAAGAACCCTTTGCGTCCCTTGCGCCGGCGCGGCGGTGAGGAAGTCTGCGTGGCCCGTGGCGAAAAACAGCGCCGGCTGCACAAAGCTTTTCTGCGCTACCACGATCCCGAAAACGGACCGCTGCTTCGCGCCGCCCTGGTCCATTTGGGCCGACCCGACCTCATCGGTCATGGCCCAGACTGCCTGGTCCCGCCTGACCGCCAGCACCGCGTCCGTCCCGAAATGAACAGGCCTCGCCGTCGGCGCTGATCGCGGCTGCTCCTGCGCGACTGCGCGGTTGGGAGTCGTCTCAGGTCCATGGCATTGACAGCCACCGCCAAGTGGCGCGAGACGTTCTCCAAGGGCAGACATCGCTTGCTGCGGATTCGGGGTCTCTTCCCAAATCCCTCGGACATCGCTACTCTTCTCACATGGCTTTCACCTCCGCTAGCGGCGCAAACATATCTTGTCGGCTCACAGTAGCAGCCGGTCTGTGCGGGTTGATGCTGATCACCGGGGCGTGTGCCAAGACGACCGCGGGTGCGCCCAGCAGTGGCGGATCAACGAGCCCCGCCACGACCAAGCCCGCAGGAGGAAACACGAGCAGCGGAGGTTCCTCGGCCGCGGGCGGTTCCTCAGGCTCCTCAAGTTCGTCGGCCACTGCGGGAAACGGCGGATCAACCACGAGCGCCCCGGCCACGGGCGGCATCCCGGTCATGACGACAGGCGGTTCCACTTCCGAGGGCGGCGCCACCAACACCGGCGGCGCCACCAGCAACAGCGGCACGCCGGGCAGCACGACTGCCAGCGGCGGCACCCAACAATCGGGCGGCTCGACTGTTAACGGTGGCACGCAACAACCCGGCGGCTCGACTAGCAGTGGGGGAACCGCGCGAACCGGCGGCTCGACCGTCAGCGGGGGCAACGCCGGAGCGGGCGGCACGACCGGGACGGCCGGAGCCGTGGCAGGCGGCAGTGGGACCGCGGTGAGCTACAAGCTTCCACCGCCCGACCAGTGCCACGACCAGGACTACATCCCCTACGACTACCAAGCGAAGACGGGGTGCTTGTCCGGAGACAAGACCACCGACTGTGGCGGAAAATGCCAGGTCATCAATGCATGCTCGGAGACCACTGCTAGCAAGCCGAACGCCGACGTGACGTTTATGTGCCAACGAAACCAGCTATTCAGCCCTGAGATGGAACAAGCCGCAGCGGACGACGGAAACACTGGTTTCCACTACGCCGTGGTCGGACACGACGTGGATCGCGGAGGGATCGACGGCACCGATCAAAGCGCCTGCTGCCAATGCTACCAGCTTGTCTATGCCTGGCCGAGCCCAGCCAACGATCGGCAGGTGCAGGTCAATCCCGACAATCCCAATCCCCCAGCCTCGGCCATCCCCGTTCCACCTCCGCTCATCGTGCAAGCCTTCAACACCGCGGCCACGCCCCAGACCTTTGACGTCTACATGCCTGCCGGTGGGTTGGGGGCGAACAACGCCTGCGCCGCGGTCGCTGGCTCCACATCGCAGTCAGGCCAGTACATGTACACCAGTTATCCGGCAGACGGTCAGCCAAGCAATGGTGGCGTCAAGCCCGCCAGCCTCTATTCGGAGTGCAAGACTGCCGTTAGCTGGGTGACCACGGCGACCCTCACCTCGGCGGCCTGCGTACAGAAAACTGCCGACGCCTGCAACAAGATCGTCTCGAGTATTCCCGGCCTGACGAACCAGGCCGAAAGTGCCTGCATCAAGGCGAACAGTATCAATACGTTCTATCACCTCAACTGGTCGGTCTACGCGATGAAGGTCGAGTGTCCCGAGAACCTCACCCGAGTCACCGGTTGCAAGCTGGCACCTCAGAGCTTGCCCAGCGTGAAGAAGAACGTGACGACCGCGGCGCAGGCAGCTCAGGATCCGGCTTTTCTAAAGAAAACCGGCAGCACTGCCAACATGTATGAAACCACGACCATGGAAGATTGCTGCCGTCCCTCCTGCGCGGCCATCAATTGGATCTCGGCCAAAGGGCTAGTGACGGACCCCCAATACCGAGCCTTCTATAGCTGCGACGCCAAGGGCGTGCCCTACACCCAGCCACAGTAGGGCGTCTCGACGTCACGCCCGTGCGCGCAGGATCTGAGCGGCGGCGTCTGCCGTGATGTCGCCTTGCTCGCCAAANNTGGAAGAACGCCTCGGTCTTGTCGATGGCGGCCCTTGCGTCGCTCACGTTCCAGATGCGGCGGCCGTACTGGCTCAGCTTGGCTGACTTGGCGGCCAGCTTGTAGGTCCACACGCCGGGCATGACCACCGCCAGCGACTCGGCATGATCGACGCCATAGAAAGCGGTGAGTTCGTGGCCAATCATGTGGGTGGCCCAGTCGCCGGGCACGCCGCAGG
>PMZX01000398.1:5376-15976 GCA_003170035.1 Myxococcales bacterium
CCAGCGTGCGCGGCGCGACCTCGACCAGAGTTTGCAGCACGCTCTCTGCGAGCCGGTCTTGCAGAAGCGCGGCCGTAGGCAACGTCATGTACTGCTCGCACACGTGAACAAAGGCGTCGACCAGGCCGTTGCGCACCTGCTTCGCAGGCAGCGAGAACGTGGTCTCGGGGTCGAGCACCGAAAACGCCGGATACACGTGGTTCGACGCGAAGTGCAGCTTCTCGCTGGTGCTCTTGCGCGAGATCACCGCGTTGCCGTTGGACTCGGAGCCAGTGGCAGGCAGGGTCAGCACCGCGCCCAAGGGCAAGGCGCCGGTCACGGTGCTGCCATTCGTGCGCAGGATCTCCCATGAGTCGGCGCCAGGGAACACCGCCGCAGCCGCAACATACTTGGCCGCGTCCAGCACGGAGCCGCCCCCCACAGCGAGCAAGAACTTGATGCCCTCGTCTTTGGCCACGGCAAGGGCCTTCATGCATGTCTCGTGCAGCGGATTCGGTTCGATGCCACTGAACTCAACGAGCTTGTGTCTCGCCAACGCGGCCTTCACCTGGTCGTACACGCCGTTCTTCTTGATGGACCCGCCGCCCCACACCATCAGCACCGGCCGATCCGCAGGCACGCGCGACGCAATCTCGGCAATCATGCCCTTGCCGAACAGGATCTCCGTCGGGTTGCGGTAGGTGAAGTTGTCCATCGTGAAACTCCTTGGATTCGACCACGAGGTTGTCCGATACCCTCTTCGGCGTCAACTCCGTCGCGCCGGCACCGCCGCGCTATATCGTCGGTCCAGCGACCTCGTGTGCGGGAGGCTTTCCATCGCGCCTTGACCCCCTGGCGCACGAAGACATACACTCACCCGATGGTGCGTTTCCCCCTGCTCCCGTCGATCCTTCTGTGCGTCTCGTTTGTCGCCTGTGGTTGCGCAGAGACCGCTGGCTTTCGGGTTGATGGTTTTCGTGCCGAGAACGCCGCCTACTCAGTGGCATACCTGGACGCCTCGAGCGGGAGGCTTCTTCCGCGCGAGTGGAACCTTGACAACTACTTCCTCGGCGAAGACGGCAAGCCATCTTCGCAGAAGGACGACGGGCTCTACCGAAGGAAGGTTGAGTGGATTCTTCCCGACGGCTCGAGCATGAGGGTGGGTCTGGTTGTCCACGACCTGAAGTTTCTGCACAACTCGGGGGCCGTTTTGAGCGTGCGCAGGGTGCCGGTGCCCTTTCACATGCAGACCATGAATCTCAGTGCAGTCGCAGAGGAATGGGCCAACAGTAACAATGGAACCCTGGTGGAATTCTCGTTCGACTCGACCCTGCTTGCCAGGCGCAGCGCAAGCAAGCTCATCGACAGCCAGGCACGAACGATCTCCGGCCATCCGGCCCGCGAAGTCACCTTCGAGTTGGTTGACGTCGATCAACTCCAGTTCAACCCGCAGGCCCCTCGCACGCGAATTCGGGCCTTGTTCATCCAGGCGCCTATCGTCAAGCAACTCAATTCAATGCAGATGATCGGCGACGTGCCGGCCGTGCTGCTGGTCGCCTACGCTCATGATGCGCAGAAGTTCGACAAGCTCGTGCCCGACTACGAGAGCCTGGTCAGTCGCATCCGCATCCCGCAGTGAACCTCCCTTGCCCCTACCCTGTTCCGCCGGTGAACGCCGGCCGTCGCGCAAAAGCGGTAGGTCGCTGCCCTGCATTCGTAATATAGATCCGGGGTGCGCGCCTCGGTGGCCTCGTGCTACCCCGAACGTCGCGATCTCGCTCTCTCACCTCGGGAGTCCCACCCATGACTGACGAGAACTCCACGATTGACCACGCGACATCCGCAGTACCTCGATTGCTTCCCCTGCTGCTCCTGCTCTTCTTCGGCAGCGGCTGTGCCGCGTTGATCTACGAAATCGTCTGGTTCCAGTTGCTGCAACTGGTGATCGGATCAACCGCCGTGTCCTTGGGTGTGTTGCTGGGAACATTCATGGGCGGGATGTGCCTGGGCAGCTTCGCCTTGCCCCGTGTCGTTTCTGCGCGAGAGCATCCCTTGCGTGTCTACGCCTTGATGGAGGCGGCCATTGGGCTCATTGCAATTCTGGTGTTGGTTGGCATGCCAGCCATTGCGGGCCTCTATGCAGCCGCGGTCGGGTATGGACTTCCGGGGATCTTGCTTCGTGCAATCGTGTGCGGCCTGTGTTTGCTGCCACCCACACTCTTGATGGGTGCCACCCTGCCAGCGATTTCCCGCTGGATTGAGACCACGCCCCAGGGAGTCTCCTGGCTGGGTTTCTTCTACGGCGGCAACATCGCGGGTGCCGTGCTGGGCTCGTTGCTGGCAGGGTTCTATCTGCTGCGCTTGTACGGTGCAGGGACCGCAACCCTCGTGGCGGTGGCCATCAATGCGGCCGTGGCAGGCATTGCATTCACCCTGGCGAGACGGACGCCCTATCAGGCAGCCGTTGTCGTGCCAGCGCCGCGTCCCGCAGCGCCCGATGCCAGCACCCGCTTGGTCTATGCCACCATCGCGCTATCGGGGATGAGCGCTTTGGGTGCCGAGGTCGTGTGGACGCGGCTGCTGTCGCTGATGCTGGGTCCCACGGTCTACACTTTTTGCATCATCCTAGCGGTGTTCCTCGTCGGCCTGGGCATCGGCAGCAGTGCCGGCTCCTACCTGTCGCGCCGGACTGAATCGCCGCGGGTCGCTCTGGCCTGGTGCCAGATGTTGCTGGCACTCGCCATAGCCTGGTGCGCATGCATGCTCACCCGATCCATCCCCTTCTGGCCGATCAACCCCGCACTTTCCCGAAGTCCGGGCCTGACCTTCCAGATTGATCTCGTGCGATGTCTCTGGGCGATCTTGCCGGCAGCCTGCTTGTGGGGGGCCAGTTTTCCACTGGCACTGGCCGGTGCAGCTTCGCGCGGACAGGATCCCGGCCGCCTGGTTGGCGGAGTCTATGCGGCCAACACGGTCGGTGCGATCGTCGGCGCCCTTGGCTTCAGCCTGCTGGTCATCCCCACAATGGGCACCCAGCAAGCCCAGCGACTCCTGATTGGGTTGGCCGCCACGGCAGCCGTGCTGGCCCTCGCCTCGTTCTCCCAGCAACGGAGTTCCTTGCAGGGCAAGCCGCTGCCTCTGGCGTCCAGGGCCGCGGGTGCGGCACCGGTCGCGATCTTCACCGCAGTCGTGGCCTTCCTCATCTGGAGCGTGGCGCCGATTCCGCCCGGCACAGTGGGATACGGACGATCCATCCTCACTTACCCCACGCTGCCTAAGTTTCTCTTCATCGGGGAGGGAATGAATTCCACGGTCGCGGTCTCGGAGTGGCCGGGCGGCATGCGGACCTTCCACGTCGCCGGAAAAGTGGAAGCGACGTCGGCGGCCATCGACATGCGCCTGCAGGTCATGCTGGGTGACATACCGGCCCTGCTCCACCCGCAACCACATTCGGCTCTGGTCGTCGGCTTCGGGGCCGGCGTCACCGCCGGCTCTTTCTTGCCCTATCCCGACATCCAGAGAGTCGTCATCTGCGAAATCGAACCGCTGATTCCCAAGGTGGTGTCCCGCTACTTTGGGCCGCAGAATCGCCACGTCCGCGACGATCCGCGTACACAGGTGATCTATGACGACGCTCGCCACTTCATCCTCACCACCCGCGAAAAATTCGACATCATCACCTCGGACCCGATTCATCCCTGGGTAAGGGGATCGGCGACGCTCTACACGAAAGAGTATTTCGAACTCGTCCGACGGCACCTGAATCCCGGCGGCCTGGTCACCCAATGGGTGCCCCTGTACGAAACCAGTTCCGACGTCGTCAAGAGCGAGATTGCCACGTTCATGGAAGTCTTCCCCCACACCTCGATCTGGGCGACCAACCACCACGGCGAGGGCTACGACCTCGTCTTGCTGGGCAAGGCTGATGTTCTCGAAATCGATCTGAACCAGATCCAGGAACGCGCCAACCAGCCACGCTATTCCGGCGTGTTGACGGCACTGACCGATGCGGGCTTCGATCCACCGGTAGATCTGTTGAGCACCTTCGCCGGCCAGGCGTCCGATCTCAGACCGTGGCTTGCGAATGCAGAGATCAACCGCGATCGGGACCTGCGGCTGCAATACCTGGCCGGCTTCCAGCTCAATCTCTATCAGGGCGAACCCATCTATCGCGAGATCTTGAAGTACCGCAAGTTCCCTGGCGACTTGTTCGTCGGCTCGGACGATCTGAAACAATTGGTCACCAAGGCGATGACAGCATCGCGACAGAATCCGTAGGGGCTAAGGACTACAGCGACTGGATTTCGACCAAACCGCGGGTGCCGTCGCTGCTTGACCGAATGGGGGCTGGTCGCCAGGTCCGGTCCGAAACGTGTCGGTATTCGATCGCGGCGAGGTTGGCCGGACAATCCAGGGAGAAGGAAAAGGCCTGAAAACCGTGGACGAGACTATCGGGCGCGCAGCGCACGGCGATTCTGGGTGCAATGAGATCCTCAGATGGCTCCGCACGCACGATTCCCGCGATCTCCTTCAGGCGCTCACAATCGACGACCAGATAGTTCCTCCCCGGATTGAGGACGACACGAGCCGGCTTGGCAATGCAATCTCTGCCAGAAACTCTCACCTCGGCGGCTGCGGTCACAGGCAGATTCTCCAGGACACATCCTGTCGGGCTTTCCGCGCAGCCCTGTCTCCGTATACCGTGCCCGCCCAGATCGAGAACCACGGCAAACGAACCGGGCGTGGATCCGCGCACTGAGAGTTCCAGTTCCGCCTTCGGGTCCTGGTCGGGATCGCGACAAGGTGGGTGGAAACACAAGAAAGGCGGATCGCCATGGGCGGGCATTTCGACATCAGCCTCGAAGTGCCACCCTCGGCCCGAGGCCAGCACGTGAACACGCGGCACTTCGGGCAGATCATCCATCTCGAACCGGCAATCTCGGTCGAAAGCAACAGAAGACCCGTCGATTCCCGAAGGGAGAGCCTGGTTGTTTTGGTCTTCAAGCCACGCNNGGCGCGCGCACTCTTTCTAACTCGACGCTGCGCAATCCCGGACTCGAAAAGCGCAGATCGTAGTTCCAGCCCGGCACCAGGCTGCAGGCCTCGAACTCGCCGCGCGCGTTCGGCGATGTCTCAGCCGGATCGATATGGGTGCCGGCACGCACGATCCGCACCTCGACCCTTCTCTTGGACCCTGACGGCGTCGTAACCGTGCCCGCGATGGTTGCCGCCTTGGTCAGACGAAGGGTTACCTCGCGGTCTTCGTTTTCCTTCAAATCAGGGACCTCAACCGTCGCAACCTGGCTTGGGCTTTCAGCCAACAGGGTGTAACTGGCGGGCGGCAAGTGGATGAAGAAATGGCCGCCCTCAACCTCCGCTGCGTAGTTCCGTCCCGCGGTCTGCGCACCCACCGACAACTCGTCCGCGTCGCCTTGCAAACCCAGGATCGTTCCGTGGATGCTGGCTGTGCCTGTGGGCCGTTCTTGCGTCGCAGTTGCCTGCCGGTCGACGTCATCATCGAATTCAATCCGGACCGTGGCCGCAAGACGCGATCCAGACTCGTTCTGGCTGTCTGCCGGCTCGACGGTCTTCGCAGCCTCCCTGCGCAGTCGCGAGCGATGCACCTTGAACGCCTGGTAGCCCATCAAGAGGATGGCCGCGGTGGCTGTTGTCGCGGCCAATCGGAAGGCCAGCATGGGGCACCTCCTGTTCCGAAAGACAACACTCCGCGAAGAAAGTTTCGGATTTTCTCGCCCGGGTTCACGGTGGTGACAGGGGTGACCATGTCGAGAACAAAGGTGACGACCATCGGGGCGGTGCCATTCGGCTCTTGAATGCTCGGGTTGATAGATTGCGTGCTGGTGAATTCGAGAAGTTTGGTCTCAGCCGTACTTCTCGCGTGTATCCGGTCATTGTGACGTACGACAACCTTTGCGCAATTGACCTGCACTACCAATGGCTTGACGAGCGTTGCCAATCTCACCAACTCCTCCAGCAGGAAGGAGTCGGTCCTTTCGCTCTTGCGCGTCTTGCCGAGTTCGAGGAGTTGATGGCCTTGTTGACGCAGCAAAGATCCATCGTCAGCCTGCTGCGCAGACGCGAGTCAAAGGACAAACACAGGTGCCTCGATCAAATGCTCTACGAGGAGGGAAGACCACCAAGGCTGCCGTTCTTCGATGACCAACACAGCAAACTGCAGGCCCGGATCATGGCGAGACTATTTGGAGGAGAGAAGCGGCCTAGCTGACTGGCAAGTTGCACGACGATCTCGACGCGGCGGTCTTCGACGCCTACGGCTGGCCNNTCCGCTGGCTACGCCCCGATTTCCAGAACCCCAGCGGCGCCAGGGCCGCGACCCAGCGAGAGCTAGCCGCCACCGACGAGCGCGAAGAAGCCGTCGCCCCGTTGCCCGCGGTCGCTACTGCCTGGCCCAGGAAACTCCCCGAACAGATCGCCGCCATCCGCGACCTGGTCGCCCGCACCCACGAGGCCTGGACCATCGAGAAGGTCTGCACAGCCTTCAAGGGCGCCAAGAAGACCGATGTGGAAGAAGTTCTCGAAAGCCTCGAAGCCCTGGGCTTGCTCACCGGCTACACCCACAAATCCACCCGCCTCTGGAAGTCTTCCTGATATCCGCTCGGCGCGAGACTGCCTCAACGTGCGGCGAGGCTCGGTCCCTTCTTCCGCTTTGCGTGCCAGAAGGCTCGCACGATGACTTCGGTGTCGTCGAAAGTGCAGTACAAATGCGACGAAAGCCGGCGCAGATACACCCTTCGCACGCCTGGGATCGCCGACCGTAGGTAGCCGGTCCCCGCGGCCGGAGAGATCCTCAAGAACGCGACGGCTTCCTGCAATTCCTGCCCGAATACTTCCACGTGGTCTCGGTTTTGTGCCCACCACAGTTTTTGCTCCGCAATCTGGGCGCGGGCGCCTTCGGTGAAACGAACGCGGCGAAGGCTCAAGCGGTTCGAATTTCCTTCAAGACATCGTCGGCATCCACGAGCCTGCCAGCGGCCACATCAGCCTCCGATGCGTCGAGGGAGCGGTGCAATGCCTCGCGATCCTCGTCATCAAGCCAGTCACCCGGATCCAGGGGGAGCAAATCGACCTCGGTCCCATCAGGCAAGTCGGTCGGCTCATCGAGAACCAGACGACCTTTTTGAACCCTTGCCTTCAACGTCATGAACAAAAGCTAGCACCGCCCTCGCAAGTCGTCCACAGAGCGGATCGAAGTGCCAACGCCTACGATTCCACCCGCCGATGGAAGGCCACCGGGGCGAGAACCAGGTTCGCCCCGGACGCTGGTCGGGGTACGCCTCGGATCGGGGGAAGAACGCCCGGCCCTGCCCTTCGGGCGCAGCCGCCCTTGACTTGGTATCCAGCCACGCGGCATACCTTCGCTTCCCAATTCCCAGAGACATGGCCCCGTAGCTCAGGTGGATAGAGCGGCGGTTTCCTAAACCGTAGGTCGCCTGTTCGAATCAGGCCGGGGTCACAACCAGCATGATTGCCATTGCCCAGCGGGTTTCCCGCTCTGAAGTCCGGGTCGGTGCCGAAGTCGTCGGACGCATCGACAAGGGCGTGCTCCTGCTGGTCGCTGTCGAGCGGGGCGACACCGAGGCCGATGCGGACGTGCTGGCCCGCAAGCTCGTCGCCCTGCGCATCTTTCCGGGCCGTACGCCCATGGATCTCAGCCTCAAGGACGCGGGCGGGGCTTGCCTGGTGGTCAGCCAGTTCACCCTGGCGGGCTCGATACGCAAGGGCAATCGGCCCAGCTTCGACCGCGCGGAGGATCCCGCTTTGGCGCAGGCTCTCTACCAGCGTGTCGCCGACCGCGTCGCCGCCGACGGCATCCCAGTCTCCTGCGGCCGTTTTGCCGCTGACATGGATGTGGAGTTGGTGAACGACGGCCCGGTCACCTTCATCATCGAAGCCCGCGACGGCGCCCTGACCGGGCACTGATGATCAGGGATACGTGATGAGCGCTTCGACGGGCACGCTTGAGAGCTGTGCCCGGCCGTTCAGCCCGGCCAGTTCGACCACGAAGGTCGCCAGGACGACTTGCCCGCCCAGATCCTGCAGCAAGCGGCAGGCCGCAGCCGCGGTGCCACCGGTGGCAAGAAGGTCATCTACCAGGGCCACGCGCGCGCCTGCGACCACGGCATCTTCGTGGATTTCGACACCGTCGCTGCCGTACTCGAGCTGGTAGCGCTGCTGGCGCGTCTTCCAGGGCAGCTTGCCAGGCTTGCGCATGGGCACGAAGCCGACGCCCAGCATGGTGGCCGCGGCAGCGCCAAATATGAAGCCGCGCGACTCGATGCCCGCGATGACGGCCGGCCGCGCCTTCGCGATCCCCTCGCACAGACGTTCCACGCAGCAGCGAAACGCTGGACCGTGCTGCAACAGCGGCGTCACGTCGCGGAAAAGAATTCCCTTCTTGGGGAAGTCCGGGACGTCGCGAATCAGAAAACGAAGATCACCAGTGAACTGTTCGGTCGCGGCTGGCATGCCCTGTTTTTACTTCAGGGGCGGCAGAAATTGCAGCGGATCTTGCGGCTCCTCTTTGCGGCGCACCTCGAAGTGCAGGTGCGTTCCGGTGGACCGCCCCGTGGAGCCCACCCGGGCGATCTCTTGGCCGACGACGATACGGTCCCCGACGTGCACCAACAGGAGCGAGTTGTGGGCGTAGACAGTCAGCAGATCGCCTGCGTGCTGAAGCACCACCATGTTCCCGTAGCCCCGCACCCGGTCACCCGCGTACACAACCTCGCCATCGGCCGCGGCCAGCACGGGCGTTCCATTGGGTGCGCCCATGTCGATGCCTTCGTGGTCGCGGCCCCACCGCTTGCCGAACAGCGAGGTGAGCACGGGCTTGGCCAGTGGCCAGCGCAGGGGCGCCTTGCTCTTCGCCTCACCCTGCACCGCGGGCTCGACGGGCGGCTCCGCGCTCGCCGCGGTCGTCTCGGTGGCAAGCGTGCCATCCTGGGCTGCGCCGCCCAGAATGTAGATCAGCCGACCGGGCTCCAGGGGCTGGCCCCGTCGCAGTCCATTGATCTCCAGCAGATCCTCCAGCGGGATCCCCGCCTCCTTGGCGATCTTGGCCGGGGTTTCGCCCGGCTTGACCACGTGCCATGTCCCTGGCGGATTATCGTCGTGCAAGGGCCGCCCGGTGGTGGCGCAAGCGCCGAGGCCCAGCAACGTGAATGCAGCCACCAGGGCGCGCTGCCGGCACAGGATCCCTGCGCTACGCCCGCGGATTGTCACGACCCACCCCATAGCGTCCAATCAGGTTCACGTAGCGGCAGGGGACATCCTGCATGGTTTCGAACTCCTCGCCCCTGCGCCGCACGCGGGTCAGCACCTGTTCATCGAATCCGCCGACCGGTGCCACCACGCGGCCCCCGTCGCGCAACTCATCCAAGAGCAGTGCGGGAATCTGCGGGGTCGCGGCCGAAACGATGATGATGTCGTAGGGCGCGTGGTCGGGCCAACCGCAACTGCCGTCGGACACGGCCAGGGTGACGTTCTGGCAGCCCGCCTCGGCCAGGTGCGCCCGCGCCTTGTCCACCAGTCCGGGCAGGATGTCCACGGCAAAGACCTGCGCGCACAGCAGGGCCAGCACCGCCGTCTGATAGCCGGAGCCCACTCCGATCTCGAGCGCGATGTCGCCCGCATCCGGCACTGCCAGCTCGGTCGCGCGTGCCACCATGTACGGCTGCGAAATGGTCTGACCAAGTCCGATGGGCAGCGGTCGATCCTCGTAGGCAGAGTCCACCTGTTCCGGGTCGACGAAGAGATGGCGTGGAGCCCGACTCATGGCCTGCAGCACGCGCGCGTCGGTGATGCCCCGGCGGACCAGTTGCTCCGCCACCATGCTCGCGCGCTGGCCGACGAAGCGATCCGGCCGCCCCGATGGGCCTGGCGTATCGCCGGATCGGCGTCCTGCATTCACGGCGCTATTTCCCGGCGTGAACCGCTGCGCCTTCTGCGAACGACCCCAGGTTCCAGCCGGACATTCGTTGCAAAGCCGGACGGTGGGTGAGGTCCAGGCTGAGCGGTGTGATCGACGCCAAGCCGGAACGCACGGCCGCGCTATCCGAGCCGGGAACGTCCTCGCCTTTCTCCTCGGGCCCGCCAATCCAGTAGTAGGCCCGGCCGCGCAGATCCTCGCGCACGTCCACTTGATCCCGGTACGACCGCTTGCCCATGCAGGTCAGCGCGTATCCGCGCACCGGGCCGGCTGGCAGGTTCACATTCAGCAGGCTGCCCGCTTCGATGGCCTGCGGGCCCTGCGCCAGAACCTGTTGCACCAGCGCGCGCGCGAAACCAGCCACGGGCGCGAAATCCTGTGGCCAGCGCCGCTCGACCGACAGGGCGATGGCAGGGACCCCGCGCAAGGCAGCTTCCAGGGCCGCCCCGACGGTTCCCGAATAGAAGACGTCCGAGCCCAGGTTGAACCCGTTGTTGATCCCTGACACGCACAGGTCCGGCTTGCGCGCCACCAGGTGCAGCAGCGCCAGGTACACGCAATCCACCGGAGTCCCATCGATGGCGTACACGTTGGACCGCACCTGCTCCACGCGCAGCGGGCGGTCCAGGCTGATCGAATGCGCCGCCGCGC
>PMZX01000398.1:16057-19676 GCA_003170035.1 Myxococcales bacterium
TTTTTTCAGATCGCTGACATGGGAACCCTGGGAGGGTTCCCAAACTCTCCCGCGATGGTGCGCCGCCGGCAAAGCCGTCGGCTCCCCACGCGGCTATTCTTCCACGACTCGTATCAGATCCAAAAGCCCCTGCTTGATTTTTCTCATGGTCTCGACGTCGATTTCCGGCGGCGGCACCGGCGGCGGCGGCCCCTCGTCATGCCCCAATTCCCGAAGCCGTGTGCGTGCCCCCTGGATGGTGAAGCGCTGCACGTATAGCAGGTCCCGGATGGTGAGCAACAGCTCAATGTCCTTGCGCCGGTAGAGTCGCTGCCGCGAGCGTGTCTTCTGCGGCCGGATGGAATGGAACTCGGTTTCCCAGTAGCGCAGCACGTATGGCTTGACCGCGCACAGGCGGGCCGCATCGCCGATCTTGAAGAACGGCTTGTCCGGGATCGTGCTCGGATCGACGGGAGCGGAGGCACGCCGGGGCAAGGTTTTCCTGCTGGTCGAGGGTCTAGGAGTTGAGCGCGTTCTTCAGCACCTGGCTGGGCTTGAAGGTCAGCACGCGACGGGCACTGATCGTGATCTCCTGGCCGGTCTGCGGATTGCGCCCGGCGCGCGCGTTCTTGTCCCTGACCACGAAGTTGCCAAAACCCGAGATCTTGATCTTCTCGCCCTTTTCCAAGGTCTCCTTGACCGTGTCGAAGACGGTCTCCACGATCTCGGCGGCCTCTTTCTTGGAGAATCCGCCGACCTTCTCGTAGACCGTTTCGACGATGTCCGCCTTGGTCATGCACCTATGTTGTCCACAAATCCCTTTGATGTCAAAGGGTTAAGCGGGACGATCAAAATGGGAACCCTGAAGGTTCCCAAACCCGCGCTCTGGCTCCAGGACTGGCAGCTGCGGCAGCAGCCGCCAGTCCGTGGGTAAAGCCCGCCTTCGCCAACGCGATCACGGGAACCCAGCCGCCGGCGAAGCCGGCGGGCTCCCCACGCGACTAGCGAATCTCGATCGTGTAGAGACTGGCCAACGCCTTGACGACCCGGCCATGTGCGGCGTCGGCCTCGGCGTCAGTCAGGGTGTGATCGGCAGCCCGGTAGGTCATTGTCCACAGCATCCCCTTCTTGCCCGCAGGGACATATTGGGGGTCGCGGAAATCCTCCAGGACCGCCAGATCGCGCAAGAGCGACTCATCGGCCGACAGGAATCCCGCGCGCTGGGCATCCGCAGAGAGAGAGACGTCGCTCCAGAACGACACATCACGGGTCACAGCGGGGAAGCGCGGCGGGGCCTCGGCACGCAGGGAAGGTGCGGCCGCGGCCAGGGGTGCAACGGCCAACTCGAAATAGAACGCGCGCGGCTCGATGCCTAAGCGGCGCGCGATCGCCGGGTGCANNGGCACGCCGGCCTGGGCACAGTACCGCACGTCCTGCAGTCCGAAGCCGCGCAGCAGATCCTGGACGATCCGCTTGAGGTCGTAGAAGTCAACCGGCTCGCCGGGCTTGAGCCACTCGGCCCGTCGGCCCGTGATCAGACCAGCGGCGTGCGTCTTCTCGACCGGCGCCTCGCCAGCCTGGGCCGGCCGCCGCACCACCCGCCCCACCTCGAACAGCCAGGCGTCACTCACCCCGCGCGCGAGATTGCGCGCAAGCGCATCGGCGAGCCCGGGCAGCAAGGTGGTACGCATGACCTCGTAGTCCGACGAGATGGGGTTCTGCAGGGCAATGCCGTCGGCCAGTTCCTTCTGCGCACCGTCCCCGCTTGCCACAGCCAGCGCGTTTCGCGGCACGAAGGCCCAGCTCACGATCTCGTGCATGCCAGCGCTGGCCAGCAGCGCGCGCGCGCGATCCGCGGGTGCCTCGGGGTTGGCTTGCGAGGTGGCATTGCTGCGGATGCGCTCCCTTTGCGTGGGCTTGCCATACTCGCCCATGCGCAGGATCTCCTCGATGAGATCCTCCTCGATGGTCAGGTCGGGACGGAAAGTGGGGACCGTGGCGACAAGTCCATCGTGCGTCGTCTCGCAGGCGATCCCGAGCCGGACAAGCTGGTGCTGCGCGAAGCTCGCGGGATAGTCCACCCCGGTCACCCGCTGCAGGTGGCTGGTGCGCAGCTTCACCTTGGCCGGCAGCGCCGGCCGCGGGTAGCGATCCACCATGCCCGTAACCACGCTGCCACTGCCCAGCTTGGCCAGAAGNNACGCCGCGCTCGAAGCGATAGGACGCCTCGGAGATCAGGCCGAGCCGACGGCTGGTGCGGCGAATGCTGCGCGGCTCGAAGGTCGCGGCCTCGAGTAGCACATTCCGGGTCGAGGCGGAGATCTCGCTGGTACTTCCGCCCATGACCCCGGCCAGGGCCACCGGCCCGGTGCCGTCGGTAATCACGATGTCACTTACCAGCAACGCCCGGTCCATCCCGTCGAGGGTCTTCATGACCTCGCCGGGCCTCGCCCGCCGGACCACGATGGGCCCAACCAGCTTGTCGAAATCGAACGCATGTAGGGGATGGCCGGTCTCCAGCAACACGTAGTTGGTCACGTCGACCAGGTTGGAGATGGCGCGTATCCCGCAGTACTGCAGGCGCAAGCGCATAGTGATCGGACTGGGCGCAACCGTGAGGCCGGAGACGAAGCTGGCCGTGTAGCGCGGACAAGCCTGGGGGTCGTCGATGCGAACGTCCATGGTGATCCCGCTGGCCAGCTCGGAAACCGCAGGGTGATCGCTTGGGCGCAAGCGCGTGTCGAAGTGTGCGGCCAGCTCGCGCGCGATGCCCAGGTGAGACAGGGCGTCGGGACGGTTGGGCGTGACGTTCACCTCCAGCACGTCGTCCACCACACCCAGGTGCTGGGCCACCTCGGTGCCGGATTCCGCGGTGGGCGACAGGATCAAGATCCCGTCAGCCTGTTCTGCCAGTCCCATCTCGAGCTCGCTGCAGATCATGCCTGGGGAAAACACACCGCGGATCTCGCGAGCATCCAGGGTGTGCCCGCCGGGCAGGCGCGCACCGGGCGGGGCCCAGCATACGCGATTGCCGGGGGGGGGCACGTTGGGTGCCCCACAGACCACGCTCTCCTCGCGCTGGCCTGCACGCACGCGCACGATGCGCAGCTTGTTCGCGTTCGGGTGCGGCTTGATGTCCAGCACCTCGGCCACCAGCACCCCCGCCAGCTCGCGGCCCTTGGGTACGATACCTTCGACCTCCAGACCCTGTCCGGTCAGCGCCTGGGCCACGGCCTCGAGATCGGTGCCTGTCGGTAGCTCGACCAGTTCCCGCAGCCAGTTCAACGAGATCTTCATGATTCGCCATTAACTCGCTGGAAACTGACGCAAAAAGCGCATGTCGTTTTCGTAGAAGAGGCGCAGATCCTGCACCCCATACTTCAGCATCGCCATCCGTGAGAGNNATCTCGAGCCAGCCTGTGCCCTTGCACAGTCGGCAAGTCGAGCGCGCTGGCTGCTCGCCCTCACACAGGAAGCAGGAGGCGTCCACCTCGGCCGAGGGCTCGGTGAAGGGGAAGAAGCTGGGCCGCAGCCGGATCTGGGTGTCAGGCCCGAAGAACTGCTGCACGAACACGATGAGGGTGGCCTTGAGGTCCTCGAAGCTGACGTTGCGATCCACGTGCAGCCCCTCGCACTGCGG
>PMZX01000288.1:0-4294 GCA_003170035.1 Myxococcales bacterium
CGCCAACCAACGACAAACGGCGCCAGCAGCCAGGCGGCATTCGCCATCACCACCACCACCGGGTGCGGGCTGGCGTAGGCGCCGCGCAGCTCATCGAACAGGATGATGAAGACATTGGTGAACATGATGGAAGCCCAGATGACGCTGGGGATGCGGATCCAGTCGCGGCCGCGGGCAAAGGCATAGAGCGCAGCCGCGTAGAAGGGGCCGAACACCAGCACGTCCAGCCAGATGGTCGCGCGGTACCAGGCCGGCCGCGCCCACAGCAAGGGATCGAACGTCTTCTCCCACCAGTGGATGACAGCCAGCAAGGGCCGCGGCGGCCAGATCGGCGGAGCGTAGGCAAACGGGGTGTCGATGACGATCTGTTCCAGGCTGATGATGTAGGTGACGAAGAGCAGGTTGACGCCGAAGAAGCCCAGCAACGCCATATCGAGAGGGCGCCGCTTGAGCGGGATGGGCTGACGGGTGGATGCCATCGCCGCAATCTATCCCAAGCCGCCACGGAAGGCAGATAGCAAAAGGGCCGCGAGGCATGAACCGCGCGGCCCCTCTTGGTCGCGGACTACGTTTCTACTGCACGACGCAGGTGAAGCCGGTGCACGCGAGATTGGCCGAGTCGGAGCCGGTCCAGATCTCGAACCCAGCGAACACGTCGGTCAGGTACCAGCCACTCTGGATCCCATTCGCCGCCGCGTCCTTGATGAACAGATTGAGATCGAACGTCAGGCTCGACACATCCGACTGGGCAACGTAGGAAACCACAGGGCGGTTCGCGCCGTCGGTGCCTACGGCGGCAGTGCCGCGGGGACCGACCCAGACATTCCAGGTCTGGCCCGCGATGGACGCCGTGCGCACGATGCTGCCAATTGGCTGGTGGTTGGATGGCTTGTGCAACCACACCATCACGAATCCAGAGACGGCGTCGTTGTAGCTACCTGCCGCGGGCTTGCTGGATGCGAACCACACGTCATACGTCGCATTGAAGTCCTTGCCGCCCGAGCCTCCTGACCACGCGAACGACGTTTGAACGCTCTTGATCGCACTGACCTGGATGGGCAGGTTGTCATTCTCGCTGGTGGAGAAGGTTCCGCTTGCGATTTGGCCGTTGGCGCCAATATAGATCGACGGGAACGACGCGGGGGCGCTGCTGCCGTTCCCGGTCGTGGCGGTAATCTTGAACGTGTTGTTCGTGTAGCTGATGGTCTGACCGCTGCCTGAGTTGCCCCAGTTGTTGTTCTGGATGATGTAGCTCTTGCCGCCTGACGCTATCTTCACACGCTGATAATTCGCGGCGGTGTTGTTGGCGCCGCCAATGGTTCCGGTCATATTGATCGGGCCTCCGCCCGCAGGGGCGTCGGCGACGCTGTTGCCTGCCGCGAAGCCATTGACGCAGAAGCTATAGGGCGTGGTGCTGGCCACCGTTCCCGGAACGAGGAACACCACTGCATCGATCATCTTTGACCCGTCATAGAAGGTTCCGGTGCCGTTGCTGGTGGCAGTCACCTCCCAGCACTTGGTATTGAACTTGGTGTACGGCACGAAGATGGGCCCGGCGGCTTCCGCAATGTTGTAGCACCAGCGATCATTGGCGCCTGCGGTGCCAGTCTTGGAGCCAGTCGGATCCTCGATCTGAACACGGAAGATCGGGGCCGTGGTCTTGGCGAAGTTGATGGCAAGACCGGTTGCGCCGGCCATCGCCGTCACCGCGGGCGGTCCGACGGCATTGGGATCCGTCGTCTTGAATGCGCAGCTGTCCGTGTTGGGCTGATTCAGATTGAACCCAAGTAGGGCGACAGCGTTGTAGTCGTTGAACACCGTTCCGGAAACGCAGTACGGGTCACCATCTTTGTGAGCTGTGAAGTCATTTGGCGTGATGCTCGTGGTTGAGCCAGCCACGTTGTCGGCACTACTAGTCCACGCACAGCCGTGCCAATCCTTGGAGGTCCAGTATCCAGCTGGATTTGTGCCGCTGCTGGTGCTCCCTCCGGTCGAGCCGGTCGTCCCGCCAGGGGTGCTGGAGCTACCGCCCAAGGTGGTGGTGCCACCAGATGAGGTGGTGGTGCCGCCGGCCCTGCTGCCGCCGGAGATGGTGGTCCCGCCACTAGGCGGAGTGGTGGTGCCGCCACTAGGTGGAGTGGTGGTGCCGCCAGCCCTGCTGCTGGAGGACGTGGTACTGCCGCCACTGGGTGGAGTGGTGTTGCCGCCAGAGGGGTTGGTAGTACTGCCGGGCGGAGTGGTGGTGCCGCCAGAGGGGCTGGTGGTGCTGGCGGGTGGAGTAGTATTTCCGCCGGAGGGGCTGGTGGTGCTGGCGGGTGGAGTGGTGTTGCCGCCGGAGGGGCTGGTGGTGCTGGCGCTGGTGTTCCCGCTGTTGCCACCGCTGGGCTGGCCACTGCTACCCCCGGTATTGCCGGCGCCGCCGCCCTTGGCAGGCGCGCACCCGACCACGAGTCCTAGGGCCAAGGCTGGCATGAGGAGCAGGCGAACAAAATCGTTGCCATGTGCTGCACGAGAAGTCATTCGAGGACCTCCTTATAATCAGATCGAGAACAGTCTTGACCCCAGGATCGGGAAACCAGCCGCAAGACACCAGGGAATTAGTACCTCATCTGGCCAGCGGTTGTGCATAAAAGCAGCGGCCACGCCGCAGAGCGTCCTATCCTCCAGCGGCCAGCACGGGTGTTCGATGAGAATCGGGGCACACGCGATGGCATGCCGCGCACGGCCACGGGCCGACGTTGGCGGGCTAGGTGTTTGGCGCATTGCGGCCCAAGTCTTTCAAGGGGGCATGGGCTGCGCATGCGAAGCCACACTCTGCGAGGAAGCGTCTAGCCACGCTTGATCAGAACGCCACCCTTGCCAGTGCGCCGGTCATTCCGCCCACCGCCGGCGTCACACTCACGGGGCGGCCCTCGAAGTAGAACAGCAGTCCGGTGGTCAGGACTGCAGCGGCGGCCAGTCCCCCTAGCACTTCGGCTGCTATCATGCGCGAATTGATCGAGCTCGCGTCACTTGTGCTGTAGCAGTATTGGTTTTGGCCGCAGGGATATGATTTTGAGCTGCCGATCTTGGAATACATGGCCAGGTCAGCGACGACGGCTCCCGCGGCCAGCAGCACCGTCGAGCCGGCCGCTATCCACGTCCATTTCCTGCCCAGCCACCAGCCCTGGTTCGCGCCGCCAGGCACTGATCCAGCTTGCCCATTGACGCCAGGGACAGATTCTGGCGCCGGGGCAGGGACTACCGGGGCAAGCGGTTCCTTTTCCTGGGCGGACTTCGGAGGTGAGACCTGCTCGCGTGCAGCCTGAGGTTCCGGGGGCTTGGGGACTGCCAGTGGAGGAACTGCCGGGGCAAGCGGCTGCTTTTCCTCGGCAGCTTTCTGGGCTGCGGTCTTTGTCTGAAGCTCAGATGTCAATTCAATTTCACGAACCCAACGCTCGACTTGTTCCCGCTTTGGCGCATCTCGAGGGGCAGTTCGCAGATAGGAACGGTACGCCGTCAGGGCCTTGTCGAGCTTGTTCGCTTGCCGGTAGGACTGACCGAGGTCGTAGAGGAGGATGGGATCTGGCACGAGTCGATACGCCTCCTCGTATAGAGAGGTCGCCTCATCGTAGTGACCAAGGTTGTACGCAGCGGTTGCCTGCTTGGTGGCAGCTTTGGCAGCCTCACGGTCACGTTTTTCCGTAGGTCCGGCCCATGCCAGGCGGGCGGTCAGCAGCGCCATCACCAAGATCGCCGGGAGTGTCGTGGCCTTCCGCATTGCAATCCCTATTGGGTGACCACAGCGTAGACCCCTGACTGAGTTGCGTCAAACGGTCTTCCCCGTCTTGGAACTGCCCAGGAATGCTATCGTGGCCGTGAGCCAACTCTTCATGGTCTTCTCGGGCAGTCGCTGTCCCGCCCGCCGGCGGCTTTCGGGCCGCGTTCCCCTCGCCTGCATCCTGGCCGTCGCGGCTTGCCTTGGCGATCGGCTTGCCTCGGCCGATGACTTGCGGTGTGGGGTGGACGCGGACTGCGTTTTGACGAACTTCGATTGCTCGGAGTGCGGCCGCTGCCCTGATACGCCGCCGCTCGCAATGCCGCCACGGGCGCTCAAGCGTGTCGATGAGGAATGCAAGAGGCACCCGCCCGCGCGGCTCGCTCGCGGCTCTCAACTCGCCAGGGGTCCGATGCCGGCATGCTCGCCGTGTCCGCCCTCGCTGCTTCGCACCGCCGCGCCCATCTACCGAGCCGCCTGCGTGGAGAGCCGCTGCCAAGCCGTCGTCGACTTCTACCAGGTCATCCCGCCAAGCGA
>PMZX01000288.1:4303-4741 GCA_003170035.1 Myxococcales bacterium
GCCCGTCTGCATCCCAAGCTGAAGCACGGCGCCGCGCGCCCCAAGTGCGCGAAATGTCCGCCGCGCGATCCCAAGCGCCCGATCCCATGGTTCCGGGTCGACTGTATCGGCGGGCAGTGCCAGCTCATCCCCGAGCCTGCGCGCAAGCCGGAGGGATCGGAAGACTGAGCGTCTTCAGTTTTCGTGGCCAAGTAGGGCTGAGGCCCGCGGAAGTGAGCTACTACTCCAACCGTGGGAGCATCTACTTCATCCTCGGCCGCTACACGGAAGCGCGCGGCGGCTTCGATCGCGCCATCGCAGCATCGCCGGTGGCCGTGAACACGCCTCGCGGACTGCGGAGAGCCCGCGCTAGCGCGGCTCGGGGCCGCCGGGTTCGCGCAATTGCTCGAGCACGCTTTCTTCCAGCAAGTCTTCCATGGTCTGGCCGCCGTAGCGGGC
>PMZX01000233.1:0-10199 GCA_003170035.1 Myxococcales bacterium
CCGGTTTCCGAGTATCGCAAGCGCATCCACTCGTTCTTCGCGGCGCGCGGCCCGGCCGGAGCGACCAAGGAACCGACAGCGCGCAGCGCGGCCCAGGCCCTGCATGCCTACGAGAAGGACGGCGCAGCCGAGCACCTGTTCTGTGTGGCCGCGGGTCTCGATTCGCTCAACCCTGGCGATGCCCAGGTTCTCGGCCAGGTGAAGGACGCCCTGCACATGGCGCAGCAGCTAGGGCTGGCCGGGGCGCACCTCCAGATGGTTTTCGAGGAAGCCTTTCAGGCGGCCAAGCGCGTGCGCAGCAAGACCGCGCTCGGGGCTCGGCCGGTCTCCATGGTTTCCTTGGCCTTTGACCTCATCGACGAACGAACCAAGCTGCCTACCACGCTGGCACTCATCGGGGCGGGCGAGATGACCCGCCAGTGTGGCGTGCATCTGCGCGGCCGGCCGGGGTGCAGCCTTCTCTTCGTCAACCGCACGGTGGGCAAGGTGGTCGAGCTTGCCGCGTCCTGTGGTGGCCGCGCCCTGGCGCTGGACACCTTCCTCGCAGCGCCCGGACATGTGGACGTCATCTTGACCGCGACCTCAGCGCGCGAGCCTTTCCTGGGACGCGCCTTCTTCGCGGCCCTGCAGGGCCCGCCGCCGCTGGTGATTGACCTGGCCGTGCCGCGCGACACCGACGTGCAGGCCGCCACCGCCGCTGGGGCCCAACTGGTCGACATCGACCATCTCAAGGCCGAGGCTGAACGCAACCGCCGCGCACGCGAGGCCGAGATCGCCGAGGCTCGGGTCCTCGTCGATGAAGCCCTGGAGGCGCTGCGCCGGCGGGTGTTCGAGCGCGACATCAGCCCGATCGTGCGCGACTTGCGCAGCCAGGGCCAGGCGACGGCCGATGAGTTGCTCAAGCAGCTCTTCAGCAACGGCCTCGCCAAGCTGGACGAAGCGCATCGCGACCACATTCGGCGCTTCGGCCAGCAGATCGTCAATCGACTTCTTCACCTGCCCACCGTCGGGCTGAAGCGTCTAGCCCGGGACCACGGCATGGAAGCCGTAGAGGCGTTCTTGCAGGGCGTGCGTGACGACCACCGCGGGCAGTAGTATTCCGCCCACCATGAACCTTCCCTTTCTCCGGCGCATGCGAGCCGGGTCAATGCGATCCCGCCCGCGCCTGCTTGTGTTCGGCGTGCTGGCCATCGTCGCCTTCACCGTGGCGCTGCTTGCCTGGTGGGTTCTCTTCCACCTGCGCTATTCCGCTCAGGAGATCAACGCCACCGCCCAGCACCTGCAGGCCGATCGCCAATCCGCAGAACGGGCGCTGCTCGCTCTCTCGCAACGACACGCCCTGGGGCCGGGCGGGCCAGCCGATTTTCTCCGACTTGCCTATCCCCAGCTCGACTGGCAGCCCGGCGTGCATCCTGGGCAGGAACTTGTGCCGGGCTTCCTCGGCTACGGAGTCACCATTCGACCGGGTCGGGTCGACCATCTCCAGGCTCAGCGCCGGGCCAGCATCCGCATGTTCGCGGCCGAAGGCTCGACCTTCCTTTGTATTCTGGTTGCGGGAACGGCGCTCATCCTGCGCTCCGTGCGGCGTGAGATGGAACTCATGCGCCAGCAGGCGAACTTTCTCTCTGCGGTCACCCACGAGCTGAAATCTCCGCTGGCCTCCATCCGTCTCTTCACCGAGACCCTGGAACTCCGCGATCCGCCGCCCGACAAGCGCGCGCGCTTTCTCGCCAACATGCGCACCGATGTCGATCGCCTGGAAAGCCTGGTCAACAACATCCTGGCGGTGGCCCGACTCGACAGTGGCCATTTCGTGGTGCACGTGGACCGGGGCGACCTGGGACGCGACGTAGCCGAGGTGGTCGAGGCTCTTGGCAAAGATCCGTCGCAACGCCCTCTGAGCGTCGACCTGGCTCTGCCGGCCGAGCGGTTGCACGCGCGCTATGATTTGGGCGTGCTCAAGACCGTGCTGCGCAACCTGCTGGACAACGCCGCAAAGTACGGCGGGGCCGACAAGCCGGTGCATGTGGCCGTCACGCGGCAAGGGTCGTGGGCCGCCATCGAAATCCGCGACCAGGGCATCGGCCTGGCCGCAGAAGAGCACGAAAAGATCTTTCAGAAGTTCTATCGCGTGGGCGAAGAGATGGTGCGACAGACAGAAGGCAGCGGCCTCGGTCTCTACCTGGCGCGCGAGCTGGTAAGGCAGGTGGGCGGCAGCATCACGGCCGAAAGCCCAGGCGTGGGAAGAGGAACCACCTTTCGGGTCACCTTGCCGCTCAACAGCGCGGAGCCGGCATGAGCGCGCGCATCCTGGTGGTCGAGGACGAGCAGCACCTGGCCGAGGGCATCGGCGAGAATCTGCAGCAGGAAGGCTACGCGGTGGAGATCGTGGGCGACGGAGAGAGCGCGCTGGCTCGCTGGCGGTCGGGTGGAATCGACCTTCTGATCCTCGATGTCATGCTGCCCCGGCGCGACGGATTCTCGGTGTGCAAAGCCATTCGCGACGAGGGAGGCCGCCTGCCCATCCTGTTTCTCACCGCCAAGACATCCGACGACGACCGCGTGTACGGGCTCGAGATGGGCGGCGACGACTATCTGGGCAAGCCCTTCAACCTGCGCGAGCTGCTCCTGCGCGTGCACGGCATGTTGCGCCGCCAGGCCTGGTACGGACAGGCGCTGCCGGCCGGCCCGGCCACACGCATCGGGGACGTCACCGTCGACTTTGGCAAAGCAGAAGTCATTGATCCCGATGGCGAGCGCAACAGCCTGGCAGAGAAAGAGGCATTGATCCTGCGCCTGCTGGTCGAGCGGGCCGGACAGGTGGTCTCGCGCGACGAGATCCTGGAGCGGGTGTGGGGCTACGAGGTCTCACCTTCCACCCGTGCGGTGGAGCATATGGTGGTGAGGCTGCGCAAACTGATCGAGCCCGATCCTGAACGCCCGCGCTACCTGCACACCGTACGCGGCCTGGGATACCGTTTTTCCCCCTGGAGCGAAGGGTGAGTGACCTTCAATCCATCCCGGCCGAATTGCTGGCTCGCTACGACAGTGCCGGTCCTCGCTACACCTCCTACCCGACCGCCGTCGAGTTCCGCGAGGACTTCGGGGAGCCCGACTACCTGCGCGCTCTGGAACGTGCCGACGCTTGCGGCGCGGCCCCGCTGTCCGTCTACACCCACCTGCCCTTCTGCGAACGACGTTGCACCTTCTGCGGTTGCCACTCCTTTGCCACCACCCGCAAGGAAGTGGCCGAGCCGTACCTCGTGCACCTGCTTGCCGAGATGAACTTGGTCGCCGAGCGTCTGCCCCACCGGCGCAGGGTCGCGCAGTTTCACCTGGGCGGCGGTACGCCGACGTACTTCTCGCCGAGCCAACTCGAGCGCCTGGTAAATGGTTTTGCCCGGCACTTCGAGTTTCTGCCCAACGCCGAGCTGGCCGTGGAGGTCGATCCCCGCGTGACCGGCGAGGCGCATCTCGACATGTTGGCCCGGCTGGGGTTCAACCGCATTTCCATGGGTGTGCAGGACTTCTCGCCCGAGGTGCAGCAAGCCATCGGCCGCGGCCAGACGCGCGAGCAGACCACGGTCCTGGTGGCGCGCGCGCGCCAGCACGGCTTTGCCGGCATCAACTTCGACCTGGTCTACGGCTTGCCCGCGCAGCGGCCCGAGTCATTCGCCCAGACCCTGGCCGAAACCGTGGCCCTGCGCCCGGATCGCGTGGCGGTCTACTCTTTCGCCTACCTGCCCATGATTCGCAGCAATCAGAAGCTGATCGACGTGCGTGCGGTTCCTGACCGAGACACCAAGCTCCAGCTACTGGCTATGGCCCGCGATGCCTTCTTGGCTGCCGGCTATCAGGCTATCGGCATGGACCACTTTGCCCTGCCCTCGGATGAGCTGGCGATGGCCCAGCGCGAAGGCCGGCTGTCGCGCAACTTCATGGGTTACACGGTTAACCCGGGCGACGACACGCTCGGGTTCGGAGTCTCAGCCATCGGCGACGTGCGTGGGGCCCTGGTGCAAAACGAAAAGAAGCTGGCGCCCTACTACCGCACGATCGCCAGCGGCCACCTGCCCGTGCAACGGGGCTATGCACGCTCCCGCGACGACGAAATCCGCCGCGATGCCATCCTGTCGCTGATGTGCAACTTCACCGTTGACCGCGCCACCCTCGAGGCGAGGTACGGCATCGTGTTTGCCGACTACTTCCGCGAAACCTTGGCCAAGCTGGCGCCCTTTGAAAAGGACGGCATGTGCCACCTTGACGAGCAGGGGCTACACGCCGTCGGCCTGGGCCAGATCTTCGTTCGCAACCTGGCCATGTGCTTCGACGCCTATCTGACCCCACGCCAGCGACTAGGCCGGCCGGTGTTCTCGAGGACCGTTTGAAATGGTAACCCTGGGAGGGTTCCCATACCCTCCGGCGATGGTTCGCGGCGAGCAACGAGGGCGCGCGCGAAGCGNNAATAGCTACTTGCCTTTGAAGTCGCGACAGACCTTGACCAGAGCCTTGATGTCCTCGGGCGAGATCTTGCCCTTGCTGGGCTGCATGACGACCTTGCCTGCCGCATCCTTCACGCCTTCGGTGATCCCCTTTTCCCAATCGGCGTCCTTGGCAGCGGCCTGCACTTTGGCGTCGGTGAAGTCCTTGACGCTGAGCTTCTTGCCCATTGTGGTCTGGCCCTTGCCGTCCCTGCCGTGGCAGCCGGCGCATTTCTGAGCAAAGATTTCGGGGGCTCCGGCCATGGCAGAGGCCGAGAGCCAGAGGACGAGAAGGCCACTTCCGATGATCGCGATGGTTGTTCGCATGGGTTGGTTCGCTCCTTTCTAGTAGTAGACGGTCACACTCTGCACCGGCTTCAAAGAAAACGCCATGTGGCGAATCGGGATGTGACTTCCTGTCGAGTAGGGGCTACTGCTGTCGCCTCAGCCTGCCGAGCCGGCAAGGCTCTTCGACCATTCGATGCGTGGACGCCCGCGGATGCTACGGCGCCGTAATGCGCGGGTTGGTCGAACCGTCGTGGCAACCGTTGCACGCCCCGGAGGAACTGGATGTGATAGGCATCTGGAGTTCGCCGTTGGCGTCGCGCACCCGGATGTCGGCCCCGGCCAGGTTGAGACCCGAGCCAGAGTAGTAGAAGTTCCCGTTGCTGCCCGAGAAGACGGAATAGAACTGGCCGTTGGTCAGCTTGATCCCGACCTGGACGCTGGACAGGCCCTTGCCAGTGGAATCGTAGACGGTGCCACCGAAGGCGAAGCCGTGGTTGTGACACGTGCTCATGCAGTTCAGTCCCGGGTTCATCCCGTTGCTGCCCACAGTGGCCTGGTAGGCGGACGGCCAAAAGGATGCGGTCGTTCCACCCGTGCCACCCGCGCCCGTATTGCCGCCCGCACCGGTGTTCCCGCCCGCGCCTGTGCTGCCACCGCCGCCGGTCCTTCCACCCGTGCCGCTTGCGCCGCCGCCGCGGGTGCCACCAGTGCCCGTGCTGCCGCCCGCGCCCGTGCTGCCTCCACCACTGGTCCTTCCACCCGTGCCGCTTGCGCCGCCGCCGCGGGTGCCACCAGTGCCCGTGCTACCGCCCGCGCCCGTGCTGCCTCCCGTCGCAGCGCTGCCACCCTCGCTCGTCGTTCCACCTGCGCTTGTCGTCGGACTCGTGTTTCCACCCGAGCTCGTCGTTCCACCCGCGCTCGTCGTCGAACTCGCAATTCCCCCTCCGCTGGTTGTTCCACCCGCGCCCGTCGTGGCACTTGTCGTTCCACCCGCGCCCGTCGTCGTACTCGTCGTTCCGGCCGCGCCCGTCGTCGCGCTCGTCGTCCCAGCCGCACTCGTCGTCGCGCTCGTGGTTCCGCCCGCGCTCGTGGTTCCGCCCGCACTCACTGATCCACCGGGGCTTGGCGAGCCACTGGAGCCTGCCGCTGCCTGCGTTGTCGTGGCGCCTGACACACCTCCGGTGGACCCACTCAGCGCGCCGTAGGGCGCGGGCCCGGTGCCATCAGACGAGCAGCCAGCCGCGTACCCTGCCGCGGCAATCAGAATTCCGATGATCCACGTGTGCGAAGTTCTCATGCTTCCTCCAATTGATTACGGGCGCCTGGTGGAAAGAGAGTCGGTCCTCTGCGTCGGTTCCGTTGTCGTCGCCGGGGTCATTTCTCATCAGTGTAGCAACGCATCTCGACCATGCCAATAGGATTATGGTACTTATGTTTTCGTGTCATTGTGCCCTTGCTTGGATTTCATGGCATCTTGCGCCATCATACCTTTATTGATTGAGCTCCTGTCTCCATGTGGGATTGCTCAGCCCCCAAGAAGGAACCCGCCGTGCTTCTCGTCATCGCAAACGCTCCCAAGGACCCGCTGGCCAGAACGCGAGGAGCCCGGCTGGCTGACATGGCGGCCGCGGACTTCTCGCGTCGGCTGGCTGGAACCCTGCCGCGCGTCCTGCTGGCAGCCGCCCCAGCCGATCGCATCGGAGCCCTTGTGGATGGGTTCGAAGCCCTTGGCTTCGCGGCGTTCTCGTGCGATCCAGCAGCCGCGCCCAACGACGAGGATCGCTTGCTGGTTCGGGGCATCGAGGCGGGGGCCGGTGCCCTCGCGTTTCTCGACGGACAAGGCAACCGCCACTCGTACGTTGGGGCTGCTGTGTCGCTGATTCAGCGCGGAGTGCGTGTGACCACAACCAGCGAGACGGTCACGACCAACGAGCGCCGGCTCGACGTGGGCAAGGCCGTTCTGACCGGTGGCCTCATGATAACCAGCAAGTTCCAGAAGCAGTCGGTCAGGACCGAAGAGGTGCGCGAGGCCTTTCTCTTGCTACAGCGCAACGACGGACAACCAGATGCGATGATCTACGAACGGCGGGTCGACTATCGCTTTCTAGGGGCTGACAAGCAGCCGGCAAGCCACGCCAACCTGGAACGCACCTTGGCTCGGCTGCGCGCCTTGGCGCCCGATACACCTGTCGACGATCGTGTGGCCAGACCAGGGTTCGTGAGCGGCCTGCCGCTGACGTCGTGCGACCCTGTGGATCTGGGGCTGTACCTGGTCACTCTGGCCTGCACGCGCGGCTTTTGAGAGGGGAAGAAGATCTTTCACAACCCTCCTGCGTTCAACACCGCAGGAGGGTTGCCATGACAAAGAACTCAAGAACTTGCAGTCCAGTTCGCGCTGGTCGCATTGCGTTTATCCTGGCCGGGATGGTTGCCTGTGCGGCACCGGCACGCAACGCGGAAAGCCGTCCCCTGCGGCCCCAGGCTGGTGGGTATCAGGTCGAAGTCTTGGTGGACGGCACGCCCGCGCAGTCCTTCTGGCACGATGGCGAGACCTTCGTGCTCGGCCACCTGGGCGACCGGTACACCATCCGGGTGAGCAACCACACCGGCCGCCGCGTGGAGGCCGTGGTTTCTGTCGACGGCCGCGACGTGATCGACGGCAAGCCAGGGGACTTTGCCAGGAAGAGCGGCTACCTGGTTCCCGCCTGGGGGCAGGTCGAGATCGACGGCTGGCGGCTCTCCCAGGCGCAAGCTGCGGCCTTCCGGTTCTCGTCGGTGGCTGATTCATACGCAGCCCGCATGGGCAGCGCACGCAACGTGGGCGTGGTCGGCGTGGCGATCTTCCCGGAACGCCTCTATCGGCCCCCGCCGCCTCCCATCTATCCCGTCGTCCCCTATCGCTATGACGATGAACGCCGTTTCTACGGTTACGGCGGCAGGGGTGCCGGCAAAGACGCTCTCGGGTCAGCCTCGGCCCCGCGCGCTAGCGCTCCTGCGCAGGCACAAGCCGAGAGCGTAGACAAGGCGCCGTCAGAGGCCAAGGGCCGGATCTCGGCTGGCGAGTCGTACGCCCCGCGCCGGTCGCGGCCTGGCCTGGGCACGGAGTTCGGCGAAGCGGTTTCGTCTCACATTCGCGAGGTCGAGTTCGTGCGTGCCAATCCCAGCGAGCCGGCCGCGGTGCTGGGCCTACGCTACAACGACCGCGCTGGACTGATTGCCATGGGCATCGACGTCGACGGCCCCTGGTGCTGTTCAGACGATTCCAGCTTGCGGCGCACGGCCGACCCATTCCCGGTGTCGCATACCCGCTATGCCCGGCCCCCGTCGGGCTGGCAGCAGTACTGACCGATGGACTTGGGACGGGCGGCAGTCACCTGTAGACTGCCGCCTTGCCCATGACCGATGAGGCTCTCATGGCTGCCTACCAGAAAGGCGACCTTGCCGCGTTTGGCGAGCTGTTTGAGCGCCATGAGAAGCGCTTGTGGAACTTCCTGCGGCGTTTCGTCAGGGACAAGGCGACGGCCGAGGATCTTCTGCAAGAGGTTTTCTTGCGTGTGGTGAAGAGCGCGGTGCAATGGCAACCCTCGGCCAAGGTTTCGACCTGGCTCTTCACCATCGCGCGTAACCTGTGCACCGACCAGGCCCGGCGGGCCGAGTTCCGCCAGGCCGAGTCGCTTGACCAGGCCAAGGCCGGCGAGGATGGGTCGGGCTTACGGCGGATTGATCGGGTAGCGGCGGATTCGGGCGACGCGGAGAAGGAGGCCATGGGCCACGAGATCGCATCACTGGTCGACCGCGCGGTGGGCGAGCTGCCAGTGGAGCAGCGCGAAGTCTTCCTGATGCGGGAGGTGATGGACATGTCGTTTGCCGAAATCGCGGCCCAAGTGGGCGCGAGCGAGCCCACGGTGAAGAGCCGTATGCGCTATGCCCTGCAGCGACTCCGCTCCAGGCTGGGCGAGTTGCGCGAGGCAAACGGCACAGCTGCCGCTGCGGCCGAGGGGACGCCATGAAGTGCAGCGAGGTCTCTTCTCTCCTGATCGATTTCCTCTATGAGGAGATGCCCGCAGAACAGCGCCGTGAATTCCTCGCGCACGTCGAGGGCTGCGCCGCGTGCAGNNGCCGAGGTGAAGGCCATGTCCTCGACCCTGGGACACGCGCGGGCGGCCCTGCGCGGGCCGCTGGCCGAGGAGCCGCCACCAGGAGTGCGAGCACGGGTGCTTGAGGCTGCCCGAGCGGCTGCGGCGGCAAAAGCGACAGAGTTCGGAAGCCGCAAGCCGAGACCGACGCGTGCTCCCGATCTGGAGGGCTTTTTCGCGCGTCTGTGGAAGACGCCCTGGCTTGTTCCTGCCCTGGGCGCAGCCGGCGTGGCGACCGCGGTCTTTCTGGTCAAGGTTATCAAGAACCCGCAGGTGCTTCCCGAGCAGAGGCCTGCTGTGACTAAAGCGCTCACCCAGCCTACGGCCGCGCCACAGGAGCTGAAGCAAGCTCCGCTTCGGCCTGAGACAGAGCGCGGGCCAACTGCTGCGCCGACCGTGCCAGCACCTGCGGAACAGGGGCTGGCCGGGCTGGCCAGGAAACCGAGCGCCAAATCCGTTGAAGCCCCCTACGCCGAAATGAGAAACGCGAAAAAGACTGGGTCCGGCGGACTCCGCCCTGCGGCCCGTGCGCTCGACAACCTGGACAAGGCCGAGCGACGCTCCTACGACGACCTTCTGAACGAAGCAAACACGGCGCGGGCGCGGGTTCCGGCCGGCGAAGCCACCGCGAGAAAAGGCGGCGGCAAAGCCAGCACGCCTTCCAAGCGGCCTGCGGACGCCATCGTCCAGCGCGCGCCTGCCCCGGCGATGCATGCCGACAAGGACGAAGCGAGGCTCGATGAAAGGCCTCTACTCCAGGCCAGAAAGGGAGCGATCGCCGAGAGTGCTGGTTCGTCAGGTCGCTGGGCTCAGCCGCCCCCACTCCGCGCTGCCGAAGCGCCGGCTGCTGCTGCGCCCGCGCCAGTTGCCTCTGCGGCGACGCCTGCCGCCAACAGGCCAGCGCCGGCCGCTGCGAGGCAAGCACCTGCCGCTAGCAAACCAGCGCCGGCCGAGGAGGCGGAAGCTCTGGCGGACCTCGAGGCCCGAGTTGGCAGCCCGGTCGCAAAAGGACCACCTCGCTCAGCCGCGCCCACCAAGATGCGGGAGCCGGTTCGCGCAGCTCCTGCCAGTCCTGCTGCCCAGGCCGAGGCGCCGGCAGACAAGAAGAAGGCTGCTCAGAAAACGGAAACCAGTTCCTTCGAGGAGCGCGTCCGCAAGGCCGAGAAGCTCTTTGCCGAGAAGAAGTGGGCCGAGGCTGCCGCCGCCTTCCGCGCTCTTCTCGCACAAGCTCCCTCCAACCCGGCTGCCAAGACCTGGCGGGAACGCGTGGCTGCGGCAGATCTGGCACAGGAAC
>PMZX01000233.1:10249-33772 GCA_003170035.1 Myxococcales bacterium
TTTCGCCTGGGAGGCCACCAGCGACGCCTCCGGCGCCATCGAGATCCGCGATAGCGGCAAGATGGTGGCGAGCTTCTCGCCCAAGACACCCAAAGAAGGACGCGGCCTGCCCATTGTCCGGCATGTCTCCGTGACCGGTCACCGCGTCCTTGAAGTGCGCATACCCATCCTGGGCGAAGGCCCCAAGCGCGAGGAGGTCTGGGTCGCCGAGTTTCCCTTCAAGAACGTCATCTGGTGGGACCAAGCGGGCGCGCGAGATGTGGACGGCGAGACTGCGCAACAGATCGTCGTGACCGAGAAGAGCGTCAGCGAGTTCCAGACCGCTGCCCGCGTGCACCGCTGCGACGGTGTGCCCGCGCAGTTGTTCCGGCGCGCGTGGGATTTCGCCGGCCGTCGCTTTCGGGCCGAGCCCCCTGCCCTGCCGAATGCCGCACCTTCCACCATCGAGGCTCGCCGGGGCGATGCGCAGATTCCAGCAGGCAAGCCCTTGGGGGGCTTTCACTTTCACGCGGCTTCCAGTTCAGCCGGGGCAGAGGGAGATATTCGGAGACTTTCCGCGCCTGTGGCGGTCAATGACGATGACCCCTCGACGATCTGGACCGCCGAGACCCGCGAAGGTCGGGGCGAGTTCTTCACCGCGCGTTCGAGCGCGGGATTTGCGATCACCGGCCTCAAGATCCTGCCCGGCGACACCCGCAGCGCGAAGGCATACGCCGCCGCGGCCCGGCCCCGCCGTCTGACCCTGCTGTTCGGTCGCGGCGCAGAGCAGAGCATGGACGTCGACCTGGCCGAGGATTCGGACGGCGGTGTCAGGCGGTTTCGCCAGCCATTTTGGATTCCTTTGCCCAAACCCGTGGCCTCAGGTTGCGTAACCGTGATGGTCCGCGAGGTCACGGGCGGCCATGCGGCCACGTCCATCGCCGACATGACCGTCGTGACGGAGATCGACGGGCCGCAGGCCGTCGATCGCCTAGTGGCTGATTTGGCTGCGGGTACCTCGTGCGAAACACGCCGGCCCTTGCTGGCCTCGCTCGGCGGAGCCGCCCTCGACAAGGTGACGGCCGTGCTGGCCCGAACTCCGGCCGGGCAAGGGCGTGCCTGTCTGGTTGAAGCCCTGGCTGCTCTCATGCCCTCGCCTGCGACAGGCGTGCAGCCGATCGACGCATCACCTGCGCTGGCCTCTGCCTTGGCCGCAGCCCTGGTCGCGGCTGCGCCCGACGAAGAGAAGATTGTCTTCGCGCTTCTCCCTCGCATGAAGGAGCCACCCCTGCCGGCAATCGCCGCCCTTGTCGCGGACGAAAAGACGGGCGAACCGGATCGCCTGCGCGCGGCGCGGGCTCTGGCCTTGCTTTCCCAACCCGAGGCCCGCCAAGCCCTGCTGGCCGCTGTGGGCAAGGGATCGCCCTCCCTGCGCGCGGGCCTGCGCGAAACTGCCGCGGGCGCCAAGCCGCCCTTGGCCCAGGCCGCGCTCAATTCCCTTGCGCAAATCCCGGCCTTCGCGCACGCGCAACGTGCCGACCTGCTCGTGGTGGTCGCAGCCGCAACCACGCGCGAGCCCGAGCAAGGCCCTGCTGCCGTCGAGGTTATGCGCGCCACGCTTCAGGGTGCGGCTAGCTTCGAAGAACAGGCACGCGCCCTCCAGGGGCTCGGCATGATCCATAGCAGCGCCGCAGTTGCTGAGCTGGTCGCATTCCGCGCCCGTGCGACGGACAGCGTGCTGCGCTTCTTCGCCACGCGTGAGTTGGCGGGCCTCCCAGATCCGGAGACAGGGCTCGCTCTGCGCGCAGCCTTGCGCGACAGCGATCCGCGCGCACGCGAGGCTGCGGCGCTGGCTCTGGGCCAACGCCATGACAAATCGGTGGCCCCGGAGATCATCGAGGCAGCCAAGCAGGAGCCCTGGCCCGGGGTGCGCCGCGCCCTGGTGACAGCGCTGGGTGACTTGTGCGTGCCCGACGGAAACAACCTTCTGCTGCGCGCCTACCAGAAGGATGTGGACCACATCCGAATGGCCGCGCTCATTGGACTCGCGCATTGCCGTGACCGGCGCGCGTCCGCCCTGCTGGTGCGCGTGCTGGAACGCCTGCCCGAGAGTGCCGACACGCGCTCGCTGGCCGCGCGGCTCCTGGCTGACATGAAAGACTCCCGGACCACGGCGCGCATGGCCGCAGCCCTCAAGCGCCTGCAGACTGAATCGCAATCCGACCTGTCCCTGGAAGGCACGGTCACCGAGACCGTGATGGCGCTCGCCACCATCGGGGGCAAGGATTCCGTCGCTGCCGCTGCGGGCCTGCTGGCGGATCCCCGTCCCTCGCTGCAGAAGGCAGCCGTGCAGGCGCTCGGCAGACTGTGCGACCCCGGCCAGGGCGCGGCGGCCCTGCGCGCGGCCGCACAGAGCAAGGATGAGTCTATTGCCATCGCCGCCTCGCTGGCCGCAGAACACTGCCGAGACCCGCGCTGAGCCGTCGTATCACGCTGGCAACAGGAGAACATCGATGGACGAATTGCAGGAACTCCTCGCCCAGCTGCGCCAGTTCGTTGCCGAGCGCGACTGGCAGCAGTTTCACGATCCCAAGAACCTCGCCATGCTGCTTGCCTCCGAGGCGGGCGAATTGCTGGCCGAATACCGATGGGTGGCGAACGACCAGGCCGACACGGCCTCGCGCAACGGAGAGCGGCGGCCTCGTATCCTGTCCGAGATCGGCGACGTCGGGCTCGCGTTGCTGCTGCTGTGCGAGCGCATCGGCGCGGATCCCGTTGCAGTGATGCGGGCCAAGCTGGAAATCAACCGGGCCCGCTATCCCGCCGACGTCGTGCGCGGCAAGTCGGATCGACCCGCGCTGAAATAGAGCGAGCCCAGGCTGCTGTTGACCCTGGCGTGGGGTTCGTGTCAGAAATCTCAATCACATGTTCAAGTACGCACACGTTCAGCAATGGGTCGAGGCGATGGCCGCCATGTGCCAGCCAGCCAGCATCTACTGGTGCGACGGCGGAGACGAGGAACGACAACGTCTCGCCGCCCAGGCCCTGCAGACCGGCGAACTCATGGAGCTCAACCAGGACAAGCTGCCGGGTTGCTATTTTCACCGGACGGCGGCCAACGATGTGGCGCGCACCGAACACCTTACGTACATCTGCACCAGCTTCCAGGGGGACGCCGGGCCAACCAACAACTGGATGAGCCCGCGCGAGGCGTACCGCAAGGCCCGCACCTACTTCACCGGTGCCATGGCGGGCCGCACGATGTACGTGGTGCCTTTTGCCATGGGCCCGGTGGGTTCGCCGTTCTCAAAGATCGGCATCGAACTGACCGACAGCATCTACGTGGTGCTCAACATGCGCATCATGGCGCGCATGGGCGCCGAGGTGATGGACGCGCTTGGCCCCCAGGGCGAGTTCACCAAATGTCTGCACAGCAAGGCCGATCTCGACGTCAATCGGCGGCTGATTCTGCACTTCCCGGAAGACAACGCGATCTGGTCGGTGGGCAGCGGCTATGGCGGCAACGTCCTGCTCGGCAAGAAATGCCTCGCCTTGCGCATCGCCAGTGTGCTGGCCCAGCGTGAAAAATGGCTGGCCGAGCACATGCTCATCCTCGGCATCGAGGAGCCCAATGGCCGCATCCAATACGTGGCGGCGGCGTTTCCCAGCGCGTGCGGCAAGACCAACCTGGCCATGCTGCTGCCGCCCGAGGGACTGAAGCAGAAAGGCTACCGCATCTGGACCGTGGGCGACGACATTGCCTGGATGAAGGTGGACACCGACGGCCACCTCTGGGCGGTCAACCCCGAGATGGGCTTCTTCGGAGTGGTACCCGGTACCAACTCGCGCAGCAACTCCATCGCGATGTCCACCATCAACCGCGACACGATCTACACCAACGTGGCACTCAAACCCGACGGCACGGTGTGGTGGGAGGGTCACGACGATCCTTCCCCGACCGAAGCCCTGGATTGGCAGGGCCGCCCGTGGAAGCCGGGCCTCAAGGACAAGGACGGAAACCCAGTCCTGGCCAGCCACCCCAACAGCCGCTTCACCGCGCCCTTCACCAACTGTCCGACCCACTCCTTCCGCTATAAGCAGCACCACGGCGTGCCCATCGATGCCATCATCTTTGGTGGGCGCCGCGCGACGCTGGCGCCTCTGGTGTACGAGGCGCTCGACTGGAACCACGGTGTGTACGTGGGCGCCAGCATGGCCAGCGAGAGAACCGCGGCCCAGTTTGGCGCTCTGGGCGAGGTCCGGCGCGACCCCATGGCCATGCTCCCCTTCTGCGGCTACAACATGGCGGACTACTTCGGGCACTGGCTGGACATGGGCTCGCGGGTGAAGCACCAGCCCAAGATCTTCCACGTGAACTGGTTCCGCACCGATGAGAACGGCAAGTTCCTCTGGCCAGGCTTCGGCGAGAACCTGCGCATCGTGGAGTGGATCCTTGCCCGCTGCCGCGGCGAGGTCCAGCCGGTGGAGACCCCTATCGGCTACGTGCCCAACCCGAACGACATCGACATGACAGGCCTGAGCATGCCCGACCGGGCGATGGAGAAGCTCTTCGCCGTCAGCCGCAAGGACTGGTTGGCCGAAGTGGATGCGGTGAGGCAGTTCTTCGAAGCCTTCGGCACGCGCCTGCCGGATGAGATGTGGCACCAGCACGAACTCTTGCGCGCGCGACTCCTGTAGCGACCCCGACCCACATCGCCCCGGGCAAGAAAATGCCCTCGCGGGTCATCCCCGTCGAGGGCTTCTCTTCTTGAGCGCCAGGGGCGCCCGAATGTCTGGCCCGTTCGCCTACGGCTGGCTACTTCTTGCCTTTCTTCGGGGCTGGAGCAGGGGCTGCCGGCTCGGCTGCCTTCGCCGCGGCTGCCTTGGCATCCTCCGCCTCCTTCTTCAGCTTCGCCACTTCGGCCTGAGCCGCAGCAAGCGCGCCTTTGGTGGCATTGAGCTCATTCTGTTTTGCGGTGAGGGCCTTCTGGGCTGTCTCAGACGCCGTCTGGGCGGCCTGCAGATCCTCCTTGCACTTCTGGTCCTCGCAGGCGGTGCCGATGAAAAGCGTTCCACCAAGGACGAGAGACATGACGGTCTTCAGAATTCGAGTCATAGCGTTGTCCCTACCTTTCTTTTGCAGAGGAGCGGCTCCCAGCGCGCTCCGACGAGATTCGGCGCAGTTTTGCGCACTATGAGGCTCGTGTCAAATGCCCCTGCGCCCGGGTGTCTCTCGCCCGGGCAAATCGTCGCGGGATGCATTCCTCCCCTGATGTCACCCCGCACCACCAAATCGCGGGGCTCCCTGGTGGGTCAGGGTTCCGTCGGGTCTACCGCGAACACTTCGAGCTTTCCTCGAGAAGACTTTCCCCATGACCAGGGAAAGGGGCCAGCGGGATTGGAGTGAAAACCGGCTCCGTCCTGCATGACACGGCCGCCGCGTGTGTTGTAGTCCTTGACGAAAAGACGGGTTCGGTGCGGCGCCAGCTTGCTCGTGAGCTTGCCTTGGGGACCCACGACGATAAGGTCTCCGGGCTGCGGGAAAGGCGGGGTGGTGGTCATGGGGGTGGCTCCCGCTTTCATCCCGTACCACTGGAAGCCCCATGCCCCATCAAGCCAGACCTTCTTGTCCGGGGATCCGTGCACCCTCTCTGCGATCAGCTGTCCCCCGCGGCGGCCGATTTCGGCTTGCGCGGCGTCGGCTTGCACGATGAGTAGGGACAGGAGCACACAAGCCACGACGACAGGCGTGACCAAGTAGAGTGTCCTGAGCCGTTGTTTCAAATCCAAGTCACGGACGACCAAGAGGGCCATGGCCGGCGCGGAAGGCACGAGGTACTTCACCGGCAAGTGGTGATAGACAACCGCGGGGGCAGCAATCACGAGCCACAGGCCACACACAAACTGCAGCTGATCGCGACGGCGCCACGCATCTACCAGGATATCAACCAGCACCGCGAGACCGAGACCCGTGGCAGGGACACATAACCAGAACCACTTCGTCCAGCGAGTCGCCAGGGCCAGCTCAATTCCCACAAGAAAGACGGTGAGGGCGAGCCGCGAGCCGACGAAACGCCGTCCGTGAATGCCCACCCAGAAGATGGCGAGGGGAAACGACAAAACCCACTGCAGGGGCAAGTTCGCCAGGTTTTCGTTGAGGTTGTAGAGCCGCTTCGAGGCCCAGTCGACGGCCACTCCAGCCATGTTGCGTCCAGCGTGTGGATCGCGCAGCAGGTAGGTGGTCGCGGCGATCAGCACAAGCGCGATCACGAAGGGAAGCGATGTCTTCTTCAGGCAGGCACGGAACCAGCGCAGCCAGGCGCCCTTCCAGGTTTCATCTGCAAGCAGCCAGATCGCACCAACCGCAAGCAGCAGAAGCAGATGGGGCCGCGTGAGTGCGGCCAAGGCCAGGGCTAGGCCCGCCATCGCCCCCTGCCACCATCGGCCTTCTTCTTTCCACGCATACAGCCGCTCCATGGCCAGAATCCCCAAGGACATCGCCGGGACATCCGCCATGGCCGAAGAGGTCATAGCCAAGACGCCCGGTGAGCAAGCGAGCAGCAGCGTGGCCAGCGCAGCCTTGACCGGGGAAAAGCGCAATCGCAGGGCCAAGGATGCCAGGGAAAGAAGCCCGACCACCAGAACGACGTATTGTGTGAGATGGGCGATCCATTCGGACGCACCATTCAGAATCGAAGGAATGAGGAGCAGCGCCATGATGGGGCCCGACACCATGCCATCCGAATTGCGTCCCTTCTCACCATGAAAGACCATCTCGAACGCCGTCGGATGCCATGGATCTTTCAGGATGTGTTCGGCTTGCAGGAGAAACGTCAGGTCGTCGATATTGAATGCCTTGTTCAAGAAAGGCAGGAGGATCAGGCCAGCCACCACGATTGCCGGGACAGCGACGAGCAGCCGGCAGGAGAGGGACAATCGCCCGGCTGAAATGTCGGAGGCTTCGCTCGCGTCGGCAGTCATAGCTTGGCGCGCCATTGGGGGCGAAAATTTACCATCATTCTGTATCTGAACACTTCTCAATCAACGACTCCGACACGGACGAGCTCTTCCGCATCGGGCGCTTTGCCCTCCTGCGAGAACGAGCGACCGCTGGACTACTTGGGCAGAGCAGCGAGCGCCTGTCTGAGGGCTCCATTCTTGCCATCGATCTCCAGCCCGCGCTCGAACATGTTGCGAGCCTTGGGCAGCTCGCCCGCCTCCTGGTGCAGCTTGCCGAGCGCGAGGTAGATCTGCGCCTTGCTCAACCCCACCGCCTTCTCATCGAAGGCCTGCAGGAGCAAGGTGCGGTAGTACTTGCGCGCGTTTTGGCCGTCATTCTGTTCGACCGCAAGATGCGCCAGCGCAGCCAGCGTGGTTGCCTGCGTGGGATCGATCTGGTACGCCGCCAGGAAGCGCTGCTTGGCCAACGCCAGATCGCCGCGTGCTTCGGCGAACCTGCCTAGCAGAACCTGCAGGCGTGCCACGTTCTTCGGTTGTTTGGCCCTGGCAAACTGATCCGCCAATTGCGAGAGCGCGAATTCGCCCTCATCGACCCGACCGGCTGCGATGAGCGCAGTGCCCAGCCGCTCCTGCACAACCACATCCCCGGGCGACAGGCTGAGCAGCCGTTCCAGTGGAGCTACCGACTTGTCAGGCGCAGCCAAGGGCCCCGCATACAGCGATGCGATCTCGGAGAGCAGCGCCTTGCGCTTGCCTTCGTCGGGCTCGAACCCTTCACGCACCTCAAGCAGCTTCACCACCTGACCCGGGTTGTTCGCCGCTCGGGCCAGCTCCTCCAGGGCAACCACGGCAACCAGGCAGGTGGGGTCCTGGTCCAAGGCCGAGTGGTAGAGAGCGGCCACCTCGTCGACAGAGGTTCCGGTGGCCGCCCTCACCTTGGCCATGCGGCAGAGGAGCATGGCCCGGTCTTTGGGCGACGAAGCGACCTCGGCCGCCTTTTTCAAGGCTTCATTGGCTTCCTCCCAGCGCTCTTCGCTCTCGTGGATCTGCGCCACCGCGAGCAAGGATGGGAAGTGATGCGGATCTCGTGCCAGAACGGCCTGCAGGGCTTCCAGCGCGCTGTCCGTGGCGCCCAGCTTCTCGCCCCATATGCTGGCCACAGAAACGCGACAGGCCAGTTCCGCCTCGGCCTGACCGGTGCGCGCCTCGATTTCCGCCCGACGTTCCAGCACCTCGATCAGCTCGTGCCAGCGCTCGAGCGCGGCCAAGATCCGCTCGGTCTCGGCAAAGGCCTCGCGGTTCTCCGGATCGGCGTCCAGCACCTGGTGCAGGTACACCAGCGCGCGGTCCGCATCGTTGAGCCGATCGGCCGCGTTGCGCGCCAGGCGGGTCAGGACCGGAACGCAGTCGAGTCCGTGGACAGCGGACAGTTGCCGCAGCAACGCCTCCTCCAGCGCCGCGAAGTCGTTGCGCTTCTCCTCGATGTCGGCGAGGGCCGCCAGGGCGACGGGGTCTTGCGGTGCCAGATCGAGCGCCTCACGGAACGCCCCTGCGGCGCCATCGAGATCGGACAAGGGCCCGGCCATGAGCGCGCCCATGCGGACGTAGAGTGCTGCGCGCTGGGCGTTATCCTCAATCACTTGCGCCTTCTCGGTCAACACTTCGACCAAGCCGGCAAGGTTGCCCGCCTTCTCGTGCAGGCGCGCCAACTCGTCGAGGGCCTGCAGGTTGGACTCGTCGCCCTCTCGCCCTGACTGCCAGGCGGCGATGGCCCTCGCGACATCGCCGCGCTCTTCGTGCAGCTTGGCGGCCTCGCTATAGAGCGCCAACCGGCGCGTCGGATCCAGATCCAGCGCGCCCCTTCGCTCAAGCATCAGGGCCACCTTTTGCCCGTCACCTCGACGACGATAGAGCGCCTCCACAGCCTCCAGCGCGGCTGTGTTTTCCGGTTCGGCTTCCAATACCCGCGCGTAGATCCGCTCGGCTGCGTCTTCGTTCTCGCTACCCCCCGCCCGTAGATATTGGCTTGCCGCCCGCATCCCCATCTGGACCAACGCCGATCCGTCAAGCGCGTCCAGCACCGCCTCCAGCCGGCGCGCGGCCTCGACGGGCGTGCCCGCTCCCTCGGCCACCCGTTCGATCTGGTCGGCGGTTTCCCAGGCCAGCGGATCCTCCCTCAGGGCATTGCCCAGGGCGTCCAGTGCACGCGGCAGGTCGGCGAGATGCGTCTCCGCCAGATCGGCGATGCGCCGCCACAGTTCCGCCCGATGGTTGGCGTCCTCAGCGCGCAAGAGCCGCGCCTGGGCGAGCGCCGCCAATTCGACGAAGTCACCGCGCGCTTCAGCCAGGGGTTCCAGAATGTCGAGCACACCGTCAGGCGGCTCTGCGCCGGCCGCCATCGCGCGCAGGGCGGCCAAGGCCACGCCCTGCGTGGGCACACATTCGAGCGCAGCCCGGAAGGCGTTGATGGCCCCATCGGGATCGGCCAGGTGGTGCAAGCGCAACTCGCCCAGGGCAGCCCAGCAGTCCGCCTGGGTCGACCCGTGCATCGCGATCTCGGCCTGGCGGGCCAACACCTCTTCCAGATCGGAATACTGTTCAAGCCCGCGCAGCAGGGTGTCCAGATGTCCCAGCGCCTCCGCCTCACCGCCCGGGAAGCCCGCCACTTCACGCCAGAGCTCGACCGCCCTTGCCGGGTTGGCCAGCGACTGCTCGTACAGTGCGGCCAGGCGCGAGGCCAGCCAGTGTTGCACCTTGGTGTCGTAGCTGTCTTTCAGGCGCTCCTCGTAGATCTTGGCCAGCTCGGGCAGCGCGCCTTGGGCACCCGCCAGGCGCTCCAGCTCCGCGCGGGCCGTGGCATCCCCGGCGTCCTCGGCCAGTGCCCTGGCCCAGGTGGCAAAGGCTGCCGCCGGTTCTTGCAGCGCCTGCTCCGCGACCCGCGCCATCTCGGCCAGGGTCGCCAGGCGCCGGGCCGGATCGTCCTCGCCGAGCAGACGCAGCTCGAGCAGTTCCACCAGCGACCGCCACTCCTGCCCTGCCCGCAGCACCGGCTCCAGCACCGCAATGGCCATCGCGCGATGGTCCTCGTGGCGCGCCAGCTCCCAGAGAGCCGCGCGTGCCTTGTCATGGTTCGCCGTCCGCGCGAGGATGGCGCGATATCGGTCGACGGCGCCCGCCACATCGCTGAGCTCCGCCTGCACCAGTTGCGCGGCCCGCAGGGCGAGCGCATCTCGCTTCTCGGAGGTACGCTCCCCACGCGCCCGAGCGTCGAGCACTTCGACCAGCTCAACGTGCTTGCCTTCGCGGCCGTAGATCTGGCCGATGAACTCGAGCGCCTCGGCGTCGTCGGGATCGAGGCCCAGGATCGCGCGCAACTGGCTGGCCGCCTCCGAGGCGTCGTTCAGTTTCTCGTCGTAAAGGTGGGCCGCCTGGAACCAGAGGCGACGCAAAGTCACCACGTCATGGGAGGCCTCGACCTTCCGCTGCAGCACCTCGGCCAGGCTGGTCCAGTCGCCCACCTCGCCGTAGAGGCGTTCGAGGGCATCGAGCGCTTCTGTGCTTTCCTCATCCATGTCGAGCACCGAACGCCAAGCCGCGATGGCCTTGTCGGGCTGCCCGAGCACCTTCTCGTGCAGCACGGCGACCCGCTTGGCCAGTTGCTCGCGCTCGCGTGCCTCCACCACCACCTCGGCATGCTTCTCCAAGGTTTCGGCCAGCTCGGCCGCACGGCCCGCGGCCTCGAACAGACGTTCGATGGCCACGAAGGCCTGCTGGTGGTCGGGTCGGGAGGAAATGGCATCGCGCCACGCCGCGATCGCCCGATCGGGTGTCGCCAGCCGCTCCTCGAAAATCTTGGCCTGGCGCGCGTACAGATCGGCGCGCAGGTCCGGAACCAAGGTCGACTCGACACCCTTGTCCAGGATGTCCACCAGCCGTTGCCAGCCGTTGGCTCCCGCGGCCAGGCCGTCCAACTCAGCCAGCGTCAAGACGTCCGACACATCCTCCAGCCAGGCCCGTCCCAGCGCATCCAGCGCCTCGGTGGGACGAGCGAGCTGGACTTCCGCGGCTGCCTTCTCGCGCAACGCAGCCACGCGGCGAGGCGGATCCTCGACCGTCTCCAGTCGAACCTCCAGGATGTCGGACAGCTTGCGCAGGCTGCGCAAGGTCCGGTAGGCGGGCTCCAGCAATTCGGCCACCCGCACCCGCTGCTCCGGATCCCCCAGCATTCCCTCCAGCGCCGCAATCGCGTTGGGATGGCCCGAGGTTCGCGCCAGAATCTCGCCGTAGTAGTCGACAGCGACCGACGCATGACCGAGGCGCTTGCTCTCCACCTCGGCCAGTTCCAGGCTGATGGCATCTTTGGCGGTGACGCCCTCGGCCCGCCCCAACATCCAGACCAGGTGGTCCCGCAGATCTTCCCAGCGTTCCTCGGCGGCCAGAAGCTGCTCCAACGATGCGGCAGCGAGGGCGTCGTCGGGCTCGATCTCCAAGACAGCGCGCAGCGAATCCACCGCCGCGTTGATCTGCGACAGGTTTTCCTCACTGATGCGCGCACTCCGGCGCAGCAGATCAGCGCGTTCCGCGGGCGATTCGACCAGACGCACCTGCTCGTCGAGCAGGTCACGCAACTCCGTCCACGCCTCCCAGCGTTCGAGCGCCTCCTCGAAGATCTCCGCAGCCGCGCGGTTGCCCGGCTGGGCCTCGAGGTAGCGGCGATAGTGCCGGTGCGCGGCTTCGCGATCGCCCAGTTCCTGGTCGTAGACCCGAATGGCCATGCGGACCAGTGCCAACACCTCGTCGGGGTTGGACAACTCGTCGTCGAGGAACTCGTCGAGCAGCTTGCCCACGTCGCGCCAACGGTCCAGCTTGGGCGCCAGGCGCAGCAAGCGCTCCTGCGCCGCCCGATCGGTGGCCTTCTCCTGGAACACGCGGCCGTACCAATTGAAGGCCTCGTCCCAATCTTCGATCTGCTCCTCGTAGATCTGGGCGATTCGCTTCGTCCAGGTCAAACGCTGCTCGGGATCCTCGCTGTACTGGAGGCGTAGGCTGTCGATCGCCACCAGCTCCTTCCAGGCGCTGCGCCGGATGTAGACCGGTTCCAGCAGGGTAGCAGCCGTCATGCGCGCCTCTGGGTCTTCCAACAGGTCTCGCAGGATCTGGATGCTCGGCTCGTGGTCCGGTTCGCGCTCCAAGACCTGGCCCAGGTACTCGAGGGCGCGCTCGCGGTTGGCCAATTCGATGCGATGGATCTCGGCCAGGCGGAAACGCAGCTCGATGTCTTGGTCGCGGCTCAGGTCCCGTTCCAGCCGGCGTTCGAGCAGGTTCACCAGGTCGTTCCAGCGTCGCAACTCGACGTATAGGGCGTCCAGCGCCGCCACCGCGTCCGCGTCACCCGGCGACAACGTCCACACCCGCTCCCAGGCCGCGATGGCCTCGTCCTGTCTTGCCAGGCGAACCGCCAGGCTACCCGCCTCGCGCCGCAGAACCACTTCGGTCTTGGGCGTCTCAGCCAAGTCCGCCCGCCGCAAGATGACTTCATAGAGCGATGCCAAATTCTCCTGCTGGCGAAAGATCCGTTCCATGGCCGCCAGGGCCGCGTCGTCGTCCGGCCGCCGTTCGGCGATGCGGTTGAAGTAGTCGATGGCCAGCGGCAAGTCGCCCAGGCCCAGGGCATGCTCGGCGACGGCCCGCTGCAGACGCAGGCGAGTCTCCTCGGCCAAAACGTCGGCCTCCACGGCGCGATAGAGATCGATGACATCGATCACCTTGTCGCTGCCCGGCGCCAGCGCGAGCCGTTCGTAGTTATCGAGCAGCCGGCCCAGGTCGGGATCGGACGTCCCATCGCGTATTGCGGCGGTCCAGGTGTCGAGCGCCGCCTGTTTGTCGCCCAGCTTGCTCTCCTGGATCTCGGCCAGGCGCGCCCGGTAGCCGGCTCGAGCCCGCGCGTCCTCGGCCAGATCGATGAAGACCCGCAGGACGCGNNGCGAAACGCAGAGCCATGTCGGCGTCGTCCAGCACGCGCTCCATCTCAGCCAATGCGTCGGCTTCGCTAGGCGCCAGCTTGAGAATCTCCCGCCAGCGTTCCAGCGCCTCGGCGCGCCGGCCCAGAGGCCCCTGCAGAAGACCAGCGATGGGACGCAACAGATCGATGCGTTCGCGGTCAGAGCCCGCCAGCAAGAGCAGCCGCTCCAGGATCTCGAGGTGCTCGGCTGCCGCCCCCTTGCTGTGATAGAGGCGAGCCAGTGTCTTGAGCGCCTCCGCCTCGTCGGGTGTGTCGTCGAGCACCGGGCGGATGGTGGCAATCGCCTCGTCCACATCGTGGAGTTCGACTTCCAGAATGGCAACCATGCGGTGGCGCAGCCGATTCCGCGCTGGCGCCTCGACCGTGTCGGCCCGGCGGCGCAGAAGCTCCACGCGTTCACGCGCCTGGCCCGACTCCTGGAAGATGCGTTCCAGGTTCTCAAAAGCCGCATCCGCCGCTTCACCCTCGCTGTCGAGCAGGCTGCGGTAGGTGGCCACCGCCGCCGGGAGATCGTGCAGGGAGTTCTCCTCCAGACCAGCGATACGAAGACAAAGAGCGTTCTGCTCGCGATGATCCTCGGCCCATTCACTCCGGCCGCGCAGCACATAGACCAGACCCTGGATGTCCGACGTCTCGAGGTAGAGCGTCTCCAGCGCCGCCGCGGCCGCCGCGCCGGTTCGCGCGTTGCCGATGTCCAGGTCGAGGACACGCCGCCATGTGCGAATGGCCGCGCTGCGATCCGCCAGCGGACCCTGGAAGAGCCGGGCCGCGCGCGAGAGCAGGTCGGCGATTCCGGCGATGTCCGAGGGGTCGCGCTTGCCCGCGAGATCCTGGTAGAGCGCTTGCAGATCGCTCCAGCATCCCAGAGCACCCGCCAGTCGCTCGGCCTGCACCAGGGCCGTCTCGGACTGTGGGTCACACGCCAGCACCGCACGCCATGTGTCCCAGGCAGCCGCCGGTGCCTGCAGTTGCTTCTCCTGCACCTCGGCCTTGCGCATCAGCAGGGCAACCGCCGCCGACCCCTCTTGCCCCTCGCGCTCGATGTCGAGGATCTCCACCAGACGTGTCCAGTTTTCTGCGGACGCATACAGCGGTTCCAGCATCATGGCTGCGCGCCGCCGCTGTTCCGGATCCTCGAGCACCCGTTCGACCACCGCGGTCGCCCGAGCATACCCAGGCGTCAGTTCCAAGGCTTCGGCCAGCAGATCGAGCGCCGCACCCGCATCGTTGAAGCGGACGAGTGCGAGCTCGGCCCGGCGCAGTTTCAGCTCAGGCAGCTCCTCGCGCGCCACGAGATCGGCCTCATGGACGAGAAGGTGATCCAGATCCCGCCAGCGCTCGGCCGCCGCGTAATTTCGTTCCAGCACACGACACGCGCGCAGGTCCGTCGGATCCAACTGCACGATCCGGCGCAGCACCTCGGTCGTGTGGTCGCGGTCATACAGCAGCGCCTCGTCGATCTCGACCGCCTGCCACAACAGGGCCAGCCGCTCCTTCACGTCGGGCAGGTTCCGCTCGCGCGCCTCGATCAGATCGCGCAGGGCCCCCCAGCGCTCACCGTCCCGCACCAGCCGCGCCAGCGCGCGATAGGCCCCCATATGCAGAGGATCTAGTTGCAGGACCGCACGCAGCGCCTCCTCGGCCTCGCTCTTGCGGTCGGGCTGGCGCTCCTCGACCTCGGCGATGAGCATGAGGATCTCCTGCCGCAGGGAAGGCTCCTCGGCCGTGGTCAGCACCCCCCGCGCGGCCCCGGCGAGCGCCGGCAGCTTGCCTGCTTCCGCCCCCAGTTCCACCAACCGCTCGCGCACCGACGGGTTGGACGGATCCATCTCGAACACCCGCAGCACCGCACCGAAGGCCGCCGTCGCATCAGCCAGTGGGCCTTGGTATAGATCCGCCAGCAGTTCCAGTTGCCCTCGCCGCTCGTTCCGATCCGTGGTCACCGACACCAACGCCTCGAGCATTCCGCCCCACTTGTCGAAGCGTTCGGTCAACTCGTAGTACGGCAGAAGCCGGCCCGCCACCTTGGCAATGTCTTCTTGGCGAACCAAACCTGCGACAAACAGCCGCTCCAATCCCTCGACCGCCTCGGCCGAGATGGGGTCAGCCTCCAGGACTTGCAGGTACGCATCGGTGGCAGGCGCGGGCTGGGCCAGGGGAGTTTCCAGCAGCCGCCCCATGCGCAGAAGAACCGCGGCCCGCTCAACGTCAGGGCACAAGCCCACCTGACGGGCGAGAGCCTCGACCAGACCCCGGACGTCCCCCACCGCATCCAGGACGCGCACCAACTCGCGCAACTGGCGCATGTTCTTCGGCTCGATCTCGCAGGCCTCGCGCAACGTGGCCGCGGCTGCTACGCGGTCACCCAGACGCTCCTCCTGCATGTGCGCAATCCGCAGCAAGACTTCAGCGCGCTGGGCTGGGTCTTGCAGGCGCGCCTGGCGCATGTGCTGCAAGTCGATCAGATCGGCCCAGCGCTCGCTGTTCGTGTAGAACTTGAGCAGGGCATTTTCGGCCTCGTCATCCCCGGGTACCAGGGCCAGGATACGCTGGGCGAATCGCTTGAGATCATCAGGACGCTTCACCCGCTCGCCGGCGATGAACAAGCACCGGCGCAAAAGGGAGAGTTGCTCCTCCGCATCCGGCCCCTCCGCCGCGCCCTCATTGTCCAACCGGGCAGCCAGCAATCCCAGTAGCGCCTCCCACTCCTCGGCTGCCTCGCCAATGCGCTCCAGGTCGGCACGCACGTCGGAATCGGTAGGTGCCAGACGGTAGGCCCGGGCGCACCACTTGAAGGCCAGGGACTTGGATTCCAGCTTCTTCTCGCAGACGAAGCGCGCCCTCTCGAGAACGGCCAGGCTCTCGCCCACGGAAAGCGCCGGAGCCAACTCGGGACCGAGCAGGATCTCGTAGGTCGCCACCAGGCGGCCCCAGCGCTCGGTCGCCTCATAGAGATCAGCCGCGGCCCGCGCCACCACCCGGTTGTCCGGGTCGGTAGCCAGGATGCCCTCGTAGGCCTTGAGCACGCGCTCGGGCTGATTGAGCTTGCCCCCAGCGACGTCGGCCACGCGACCGAGCAGGCGCGCGCGCACGGCCATGTCGTCGGTGCGTTCCGCGACCTGCGAAAGCACGTCGCACAGCTCTTCCCATGCGCCCCGCCCCGAATAGAGAGCCTCGAGCGAATCGAAGTCACCCATCTGGGTGTAAGCATCGCGCAGGGCACGCAGAACGCGCGGGTTCTCGCTCTGACTGCGCCGCACGCGCGAAAGCACCTCGACCGCGGCAGCGGGCGCGCCCAGCTTCTCGAACAAGATGAGGCCACGCTTCTCCAACAGGGCGCACCCTTCGGGCGTCGAATCCCCCCCTGCTGATTCGGCCAGGCGGCCGAGGATCTCCGCTAGAGCCGGCCAGCGCTTTTCTCGTTCGTAGAGCACGGACAGCGCCACGACCGCGTCGCGATCCTGAGGAGCGAGTTGCAGCACCTCGTTCCACAGACCGATGGCCTGGCGCAGATCGGCCAGGCGCTCGGCCGCCAAGGTCGCCATCTCGGCCAGGCGTGCTGGCCGGGCACCCGCGTCCAGGAGGGGAAGCTCGCGGCGCATGAAATCCAACAGCGCACGCCAGGATCGTGCGCGCATATAGATCTCCCGCAACGTGGCCCGCGCTCTCTCGTCGCTGGGCACCAGCTCGAGCACCTTCTCCAGCGCCGCCACGGCGTTGTGGTGGTTGTTGAACTTGTCCATCCACAACTGCGCCACCCGGTGGTAGAGCGCCACCTTCTCAGCAGGTTCCGAGCTCGACTGCGCCTGGCGCGCCAGGATATTGGCCAGATCGCCCCAGCGCCCCTGCGCCTGGTAGCGTTCAGCCAGCGCCGAGAGCGCCTCCGCATGGTCGGCGCGCAGGGCCAAGATGGCCACGTAGGTGTTGACCACCATCACGTCCAGCTTGAGGTGATCGCGGTAGATGGGAATCATCTCCAGGTAGAGCGCGACCTTCTCGTCCAAGGCATCGGGAGGCAGCGCTTCGCAGCGTTCCTTGAGCAACTCGAGCAGTGCGTTCCACTTCTCGGTCTTGGTGTACAGGCGGCGCAAAGCGGTCACCGCTTCGGGCAACCCCGGCTTGAGGCGCCGGAGGGCCTTCCAGGCGTCGACCGCCTTTTCCAGCAACTGCGGCCGGCGCTCGGCCAACTCGGCCATCTCGACGCCATAGCGCACGCGGGCTTCGGGGTCGGCTTCGGCCTTCTGGGCCTGGCCCAAGCAGCGCGAACAGCTGGGGGATCTCGTCGCGCGACAAATGGTACTCTCGGTAGAAGTCGAGCGCCGACGCCACCGCGGGCATAGTCTTGCGGGCCCGACGGAAGCACGCCTCGGCCTGGGCGATCTGGTTGAGGCGCTTCCAGTAAAGATCTCACCCAGACGCGATCAGAATGGGGCCCTCGGCCACACCGCGCTTGGCCGCGCGCAGGGCCGTCCTCGTAGACAGTCACCAACTCGCCCCAGCTTTCGCGTGCGCTCAGGATGCGCGCCACTCCGTGAAGCGCGCGTTCGTGACCGGGAAAAGCGGCCAGTGCCTCGCGGTAGTGTTCGAATGCCTGGTCGGGGCGGTTCATCTGCTCGGCCAGGCGTCCCGCCGCCGCTCGGGCCGCGGCAAGGTCCTGCGGAATTGCCCGCGGCCGCGATCACGCCGCTGGAGATGCTCGGCCAACTCGTCTCTGACGGCCGGCTTTGCGGAGCAAACGTTCCAGCAACACATCAGCGCGGCGCTGGTGGGGATCGAGAGCGAAGCTCCGACGCAAGAAGGCTTCACCTTCGCTGGTAAGCGGGCGGTAACGCAGATACAACTCGCCGGCAGCGGCCAGCAAAGGAGCACCAGCCGGGCTGTCTCCCGCCTCGTCCGCCTGCCGCACCAGCATGTCTGCCCGTTCTTGCCAGCCGGCTTCCTCCTCTTCGAGCGCCCGCCTGAACTCGACCGCCGCCGGGTGGTTACGCGCGATCTCCAGCGCCTCGTTCACGCACGCGTGGGCCGGTTCCCACTCACACATCTCACGGTGGAGCAGACGCGCCTTTTCAACGAACAGGGTCGCGCGGCGAATCGGATCTTGCCCCCAAGCCAACTCCAGGTCGAGCAGGCGCAGACAAGGCTCCACGTTCTCCCGGTCGGTATGCCAGGCCCGTTCGGCAGCCAGCGCCACCTGAACAGCGTCGCGCTCAGAAGCCGTCGCATCGCCCGGTTTCATTGCAGCCAGCAGCGCAAGCGCCTGGCCATCTTCTGGATCCGATCTCAGCGTGGCAAGTGCAGTCGAAAGGTCGTTGTTCATGTTTGCAATCCAAGCCCCCCCGCCCGGAATGAGCCACTGGTTGGGCGGCCCTTGACTATAACCTCTTTCGGGTCGCTCCAAATCGGAATCCCGCGAGGTTCCGACGCGTTTTGCCGCAAGCAGAAATGGTGGGGGTGGCGGCGGGGCCGGCAAGGGCACACGCGAAGCGCGCGGGCTGGCAAGGGCGGGTGGTAAATCCCGAAGCCCCCGAAGGGGGGGCCGGCCACCGGCCCCGACCTTTCGCGATTCCCCCAACCCGCCTCTGTGTGTATGCTGCCACCTGCTTCCCCCCACAACGGAGGTCCCCATCATGAAACCAGGGATGCATGGCAAGTCTGCTTTTTCCGCGGCCCTTCTCGGCGCGATGCTTCTACTTCCGGGCTGCGAGAAAAGGGCAGAAGGGCCCAAGCCCTGTTGCGATCAGCCCGACATCCCCGCGAACGTCGCGAAGTTCAAGATCGTGGCCGACGACGTGACCGGCCCGGGCGACGGCCTGACGGTCATGCTTCGCGCTGGGCTGACCCAGCCTATCAAGCGCGATCAGGTCTATGGCCCGCTCAAGGTGCTGTACGCCTATGCCATGAAACGTTCGCCTCTTGAGCCTATTCACGTCGAGGGCTGGCTGTACGCCAACGAGAGCAACGCCCAGGCCGGCGGCGAATCCACGGCTATCGCCAAGGTCATCCGCGAACAGAAAGACCAGGCGCCCCGGTGCGAGAACATGGTCAAGTACGACTTCCCTGAGCAGGTGGAGCGCGCGTACATCTGGAGCACGCGTGGCGAGCAGGAGCTGCAGGAGGATCTCAACGACACCTGCCACATTGGCGAGAAGAAGAAGGTGGCTCGCTACGACGAGAAGTTCACCCACAAGACCACTTACAAGCTCGACCCGGCCCATGCGGGGGTCGAGATCACCTATCCCTATCTAGAGATGGGCAAGGACGAGTACGTGGCCGATCTGAGGCTGAACTCAGCGCTCGCCACTTGGGCCGAGTTCATGACCAGTATGTTCAGCAAGGTCGATGGGCTGAAAGAGCTCGCGTTCAACGGCCTCTACAAGGATGAGCCGGCTATCAAGATCCGGGTGAGCAGGGACCAGTTCGACAACATCCTGGCGCGCTTGCAGGAACAGATCGCCTCCCACGCCGCCTTCACCTTCCANNGCGGCCGAGAAAGAGCAGGAGAAGTTCAAGAGCAAGAGTTACAAGGCCGCCCTCGAAAAGCTACCCAAGGAGCAGGTCTTCATCTCGCCCAAGCTGAAGTGGGTCAAGTAGGCCCTAGTTCGCCTGCACGATCACGTCGTCAACGTACATGCCGTCGGACTGCACAGTGCCGTTCGAGGTGAGGCGGAAACGGATCTGCAAGGTGGTCGTGCCAGGGGGGAGCGTGATGTTGCGGGAATGCTGCGCCCAGTTCTGGTTTCCCGACCAGGTGTCGAGCGTATTCCAGAAACCCCCGTTGGTCGAATACTCGAAACGGAGGAAGTCCGCGCCGGCTTGGGTTTGTCCGCTCAGCCAGTAGCTCACTGACACTGCCGCGACGCCTGTGACGTTGATAGGGACACTGGTGGCACTGAGGCCGGTAGTGAGGTTGGGCGCGTAGTTTCCACCCGGGCTGTCGGTCAAGCTGTGGCTCGCGCTCACGGACTGGTCCGTGGTCAGTGCCCAGGGCGGAGTCAGTGTCCAGTTGGTGGTTCCTGACTCGAACGAGTCGGCGAAAAGGGTGTTGGTGGTGGTGAACGTCGAGGTGAACGCCGCGGTCATGACGTTGCCCGCCAGATCATCCACGCCGGCCACCGTGACCGTGTAAAGAGTCTGGCTGGCCAGCAGGCCAACCGGTGTCAAGGTCGCCGTCTGGGTGGCAGGGTTGTAGGTCACGCTACCCGGCACCGCGTTTGCGCCAGCGGCCAGCAGGATGCCGCCCAGCGCAGTTGGGTCGACCGGCTCGCTGAAGGTCACGGCCACGCTCGTCGCTGCCGAGGCGCGTGTGGCCGCGGCTGTTGGCGACACCGCCGTCACCGTGGGAGGCGTGGTATCGGCCGCTCCGGCCGTGTTGAAGTTCCAGGTGGTCGTCGGGGTGGTGTTGCCCGACAGATCCTTGATGCCGCTGACCCGAGCAGTATAGGTGGCGAAGGCTGACAACGGGGCGGCAGGCACGAAGATGATCGTGGATGTTTTCGCGTCGTACGAGAGCGTGCCTGTCACATTGGTCGGACCGGTCGCCAGCGTGAAGTTGGCAGCCGTCAGCGTGGCAGGGTCGAGCGTCTCGCTGAAAGTAACTGTCACACTGGTGTTGGTGGCCACCCCATTCGCGAACGGGGCCGGGCTACGCGAGACGATGGTCGGCGCGGCGAAATCGGACGTGGTCGCGAGCGTGAAGCGAACGGAGATGCCATTCGCCAGGAGCTGCGGCCGGAGGGGATCGTCGGAAACGATTCCCGAGGCGCCCCCAACCAGCGTCAATGTGTACTTTCCCAGGGTCGCGTTGTAGTTCGCCCCGCTTGGGGTGATGGTGAGCACATGCAGGGCCGGATTGTAGGCGTACGAGAACGCCACCGGAGTGCCGCTCGCAGACTCGCTCAAGCCCACCGTGTTGGTCGAAATCGACGAGGCCAGCACGCTGGCGCCGAACTGCACCAACAGCAGCGGTGCCGACGTCCCTGGGCCTGGCGTTGCGGCTGGGTATGCGGTCTCGCCGTCTTTCGGCGTGGTGCTCACCGGAAGGTTCACCCAAACTGTGGCGCTGGCGCTGGCGGTGCAACCCTCCGGGCTGGTCACCGCTACGGTGTACATCGTGGACAATCTCGGATTCACAGTCGGCTGGGCGGTCGTCGGGCCTGATAGGGCACATGTCGGCCGGTCGCAGGTCCAGGCGTAGGTGTAGCCAACCCGGGCCGGCGTGCCGATGCGGACCGGCGCGCCGGGATCGACCGAGACGTCAGGGCCGGCGTCGGCCATCGCGTTCACGACCGTTATGATCACCGAGTCAGTCGCGACCGCGCTCAGCGAGTCGCGGGCCGTCACGGTGAACGTCGTCGTGGCAGTCGGCACGACGTCCGTCTGCGCCGCGTTCGCGCTGTTGATGCAGCCCGAACAGGTAGGGTTCGCCGACCAAGCGTAGGTGTAGGGTCGCGTGCCCCCCTGAGCCGGCGAGCCAATGGTGGCCGGCCAGCCGTAGCAAATGGTCTGGTCGGGACCCGCATTGACGGTGACAGGAGTGCTCGCGACGTCAGGCGGCCGGTTATCGGGTGTCCCAACCTCCACGCCGGGTGCGCTGCTGTCTGGAGCAGGGCCATCGCCGGGGCGGTCAGCCAGAACCTCGCTTCGGGCGTCGACAGGCGCGACATCGACTACAAACAAGACGTCGGGTTGGCCGGCGCCGTCTTCATCGGCGGAAAGGTTGCTGTCAGGAGGTGCCGGAGAGGCGTCACCCGTCTCGCCCGCAGCGCCCCCTGCACCACCTGTCCCCCCAAACCCATCCGAGCCGCCAGCCGCATCGAGGCCAGCGGTCGGCTCGGGTGCATCGAGGCCAGCGGCCGGTCCGGGCGCGTCATCGCCGACCTCCCTAAGTGCGCGGTCAAGCTGTGAATCGACCGGCAAAATAGACTCGCCGTCTTTCTGGTTGGCGCCAGTCTCGACGGAGCCGCGGCCAGCTTCTGCTGACCCGGTTCCGTCGCGTGTAACCGCTTCGAGCCCACCATCGGGAGGCACAGGCGGGGCCTTGGTCAAACCGCTACACCCTGCTACGAAAACCACTCCGGCCAACCACCACCCCGCGATCCCCGACCGTGGCAATCGCGCCATTCTCATAATCTCTGGATTGTAGTCAGTAGTACAGGTCCCGTCAAACCAGTTCCCGGGTGCGTCTTCGCCTTACAGTCAGAAGAACCTGGGACAATTCGCGGTCATTGCAAACGCACGCTAGTCGCGCCAGTCTGCTGCCGGTTCACGATGTCTATGCTCTCTTTCGCTGGTGCCTCTGCTTTCACCCCTGCCCGACTGGCCAAGCGGTTGGCCAGGATTCAGGCCGCCAACCCACAGGTAACGGCCCTCGTCGCGGAATTCGTCCATTTCGTGGAGCTGAGCTCGCCTCTGGCCGACGCTGAACAGCTCGTACTGGCGCGCGTGCTCCGCTACGGCCCGCGGGTATCGAAAAATGATCTGGCAGGCCGTCGCCTGCTCGTGGTTCCGCGCATCGGCACGATCTCGCCCTGGTCGTCCAAGGCCACCGACGTGGCCCACAACTGCGGCCTTCAGCGCGTGCGTCGCATCGAGCGCGGCATCTGGTACACCTTGGCGGGACAGGTGCAGGACGAGCCTGCGCTGCGAGCCGCTCTGCACGACCGCATGACCGAGTCAGTGCTGGCGAGCGAGGCCGAAGCCGAGCGCCTGTTCGGCCACGCCCAACCAAAGCCGTTGGAAGCCATTGACGTGCTGTCCGGCGGCCGCGCTGCCATCGAAACAGCCAATGTGACGTTGGGTCTCGCGCTGGCGCCCGACGAGATCGATTACCTGGTGGAGAGCTTCCTTGCCCTCGGCCGCAACCCGACCGATGTCGAGCTGATGATGTTCGCCCAGGCCAACAGCGAGCACTGCCGCCACAAGATCTTCAACGCCGAGCTCATCCTCGACGGCGAAAAACAGCCCCAGTCGCTCTTCCAGATGATCCGGCGCAGCACCCTAGCCAGCCCGACGGGCGTGCTGTCGGCATACAAAGACAACGCCGCCGTGATAGAGGGTCCCGAGGCTGACCGCTTCTTCCCCGACCCGGACACGAACGTCTATGCCTTTCATCGCGAGCCGGTAGGCATCTTGATGAAGGTCGAGACCCACAATCACCCGACTGCGATCTCGCCTCACCCGGGCGCGTCCACCGGTTCGGGTGGCGAAATCCGCGACGAGGGCGCGGTGGGCCGCGGGTCCAAGCCGAAGGCCGGGCTCACCGGATTCACGGTTTCAAACCTCCGCCTGCCCGGAGCCGTGCAACCCTGGGAGAAAGACTTCGGCAAGCCAGGCCGAATCGCCTCGGCGCTCGACATCATGCTGGAGGGGCCCATCGGGGGCGCGGCCTTCAACAACGAATACGGCCGCCCCAACCTGGCCGGCTATTTCCGCACTTTCGAGATGGAGGTGCCCGGTCCTGCCGGTCCCGAAATGCGTGGCTACCACAAGCCCATCATGATCGCGGGCGGGTTCGGCAACATCCGTCTGCCGCACGTGAAGAAGGCCGAGGTGCCGCCGGGCGC